>DASZMD010000246.1:0-6884 GCA_035551955.1 Solirubrobacteraceae bacterium
ACGTTGCCGTTGGGCAGGCGGCGCTTGACGCGCAGGCTCATCGAGTTGTCGAGGGTCTGCATGACGAGGAGGATGATCGTGCGCCGCGACCAATTGCGTACGTGGCTGGCACGCCACGCCGCGTGCGGGTGACGGAGGATGTTGGCGAGGAAGTGGACGGGCTGCGTGCCCCGCTTGCCCGCCTCGCACATGAGGGTGAAGAGCAGCGACTGCGAGTCCCCGGCGCTGCCGTAGGTGACGGGCTCGACATGCGTGTCGGGATCGGGATAGATGCTCGAGGTGATGGCCACCGCGCGGGTGAAGTCGTTGGCGTCATCGGGCGCCGTCACGGCGAGGATCGACTCGCTGTTGGTACGCACGAGCCCGCCGAGACGGCCGGAGATGTTAGGCAGCGAGCCCCCGAGCTTGCAGCGGAAGAGGAGCCGATTGGTGCCGAGTGGACCCGCGGCGAGGACGACCCCGCGGGCGGTCAGGCGCTGCTTGTCGCGAAGCGCCCACGCGCCCGAGCGCTCGTGGGTGACGGTGTAGCCCTCCGAGCCGTCGCGGGCACCGCGCGGCGCGACATCGATCACCGTGCGCTCGGGCAGTATCTGGACCCCGAGGCGCTCGGCGAACCAGAGGTAGTTCTTCACGAGCGTGTTCTTGGCTCCGTAGCGACAGCCGACCATGCACGATCCGCAGCGGACGCACCCCGTGCGTTCGGGGCCGGCGCCGCCGAAGAACGGGTCGGGAACGGCCTTCCCCGGCTCCCCCAGGTAGACGCCGACGCGGGTCTTCGAATAGGTCTCGCCGAAGCCGTGCTCTTCGGCGTAGCGCTTGAGCAGGAGGTCGGCGGGCGTGTCCTGATCGTAGGTCGTCACCCCGAGCATGCGCTCGGCCTCGTCATAGGCGGGGCGCAGCTCAGACCCCCAGTCGGCCAGGCCCGCCCATTGAGGATCGGCGTAGAAGGCGGGGCGCGCCCGGTAGAGCGTGTTGGCGTAACCGAGCGAACCTCCTCCGACCCCGCAGCCCGAGACGATGAAGATGTCCTTGAACATCGTCATGCGCAGGACGCCCTTCATCCGCAGCTTGGGCATCCAGTAGTAGCGCTGCGCCTCCCAGGTCGTGTGGGCGAAGTCGTCGTCCTCGAACCGGCGGCCGCACTCGAGCACGGCCACCCGGTATCCGCGCTCGGCCAGGCGCAGCGCCGACACGCTGCCGCCGAAGCCGGAGCCGATCACGATCCAGTCGAAGTCGTAGCCGTCCGCGCGCACGGGGACGGGATCCTACGGGTCCGCGTCAGGCGGCCGCTGCTTGTGCGGGCTGGAGCTCGGTCTCCGAGGGCACCGACTCGCGCTCGAGCACGCCCCCGGCACCCACCCGGTAGGCGCCCATGCGTCTCAGCGGCGGCGAGTACGCGTGGACGGTGACGGCGGGGCCGCCTCCATCGTGGAGCACGCGGTGGATCGCCGTCGCGGGAACCGTGAACGTCTCCCCGGCCCCCAGGCGCCGCACCCACGGGTCGGTGCCGAGCACCAGGCGCTCCTCGCGGATGCGGCCGGAGACGACGGCGATCCCGCCCGAGGACTCGTCGTGGTCGTGCCAGCCGGTGTCGCTGTCGTGCGACCAGCAGATGACCCAGGCGTTGACCTCCTCGTCTGACCACACGGGCGCGTACACCCGAGCGCCCTCCCCGGCGGCGCTCACCAGGTGGCGCCAGCGCTCGGGCGCGGCCGCGAGCCCGGCTGCGAAGCGCTCGAGCTCGGCGTGGCTGAGGCTCATCGCGCCGCGCGCTCGATCAGCCGCGAGCCGTTCTCGGCCAGCAGCGCTTCGCGCCCGGTCACCGTCGGTTCCACCACCGGGCGGTCCGAGCCATACACAAGCTGTCGCTCGCCCACGCGGCGCGCGGTCGCCTCCACCGCGACCGGGCCGTAGCTCGAGGTGTCGTAGAACACGAGCGGATCGAGCAGGTCGATGGGCGGGCCGCCGCGGGCGGACAGCCGCTCGCTGAGCAGCGGCGCCCCGCCGGCGAGCATGGCGAAGAGAACCACGAGGTCTGGGTGCTCGGCCCGGCCCACGGTGGCGAAGGTCAGCCAGGCTGCCTGCATCTGGGCCACGTAATCGGTCAGCGCCGTCCACCACAGCGGCTCGCTCAGGCTCACGCATCCGTCGCCGGCGACCGAGCCCGGATGAACGAACACCGGCACCCCGCGGTCGGCGGCGCGCTGCAGCACCGCGGAGGAGCGCCAGAGAGCGTCCTGGCCGGTGAGGGCCGGAGCCGGCAGCGAGATCCCCACGCACCCGCGCGCGAGCATGCGATCGACGTCGTCGGGGTCGAGTCCGTCGAGGGCCACCGGCCCCCAGGCCACGAACTCCTCGGGGAGCTCGGCCACGCCCGCGAAATAGGCGCCGATGAGAAGCGATGCCTGCTCGCGGGGGAGCTCCTCGATCCCGATCGGGCTCGAGAGGGCGATCGCCGCGCGGTCGAGGCGGTCGTCGTGCACGAGCCTCGCTCGTCGGCCGGGAGCCTCGGCGATGGTGTCGACGACATAGGGGCTCTCGCCGGTGCAGTGGAGGACGGTCAGTCCGTGGTCCCGGCGCACGAAGGGGACGACCTCGCGCGCGGCGAGGGCATCGAGCAGCGGCTCGGTCCAGATGTGCTGGTGGACGTCGACGTGCATCCTATTTAGCACTATATCAATTGACATTGGGGTATTTGCAAGCGGTCAACGAAAAAAAGACGCCGGACGCCCCGCGCGGAGCGTCCGGCGCCATGAACGCCGGGCTAGGCCTCGGGCTGGTCGCCCGGGTCGCCATCGGCGAGGATCCGGTAGATCGACCGCCGCGCCTGGTCGAGCACCTTGGTGGCCTGCTCGGCCTGCTCGGGGCTGGCCGACTGCGCGACCTGGGTCACGGCCGTCGCCAGCTGGCGGAGCTGGCCGACCAGTGCCCGCGTCTGGTTGGGGACGCCCTGGCCCACGGTGTCCCAGGGCGCGGGCGCGTCCTCGGGGCGTTCGGCCACCTGGGCCTGGCCGGCCTCGGTGAGCTCGAACACCTTGCCGCCCTCGCCCTCGCGAGAGCGAATCAGGCCCTCGTCCTCGAGTTGCGAGAGCGCCGGGTACACCGACCCCGGGCTCGGCCGCCACATGCCGCCGGAGCGCTGCTCGAGCTCCTGCATGATCGCGTAGCCGTTTCGCGGCTCCTCGGCGAGGAGCAGGAGGGCGGCGAGGCGGACGTCACCCCGGCGCGCGCGCCGACCGCCGCCGCGTCCGAACGGTCCGCGGCCACCGGGGCCGAACGGGCCTCCGAAGCCGGGACCGAAGCCGGGACCGGGGCCGCCGCCGAAGCCGAAGTCGCCCCGGCCGCCGAATCCGTGTGGGCCTCCGTGGTGCTGTGCAGCGAGCACGGCCTCCCATGGGCGGGGACCGCGGCGGCGCTTGCGCTCGCCCCGAGGCGCGGCTCTGCCGGGGCCCCAGGGCGAGTCGTAGGTTGAAGTGAAGCTAGTCATGTGACTCTCCTGTTTAGTAATTGCAGTGCTATCACGATATATCGTGATGGCTCTTTTGTCAAGGTACAAAACCTCGGGGCGCGATGACGCGCCGTCGGGCAGAATCGACCGCACCCCACGAAAGGCCCCGCGCTTGCTCCTCTACGACTCCCGGGTGTCCGGCAACTGCTACAAGGTCAGACTCCTGCTCGCCCATCTCGGCCGCGCCTACGAGCGACGCGAGGTCGACGTGGTCGACCGGTCGAACCGGGCCGAGCTCCTCGGCGAGCTCAACCCCGGGCTCAGGATCCCGACGCTCCTGTTCGACGACGGGCGCGCGCTGGCCGAGTCCAACGCGATCATCTTCCACCTCGCCGAGGGCACGCCGTATCTCCCCGAGGACCCCTTCGAGCGAGCGCAGGTACTGCAGTGGCAGTTCTTCGAGCAGTACAGCCACGAGCCGTACATCGCCGTCCTGCGCTTCTGGAACCACGTGGCCCGGGTCGAACCGTCGCCCCACGAGCTGGAGGCCAAGCGGGTCGGCGGCGAGGCGGCGCTGGCAGCGCTCGAGCGCCATCTCGAGACCCGGCCCTTCCTCGTCGGCGAGCTCTACACAGTCGCCGACATCGCGCTCTACGCCTACACGCACGTGGCCGACGAGGCGGGATTCGAGCTGGAGCGCTTCCCGGCCGTCGCAGAGTGGCTCGCCCGTGTCCGCGAGCAGCCCCGCCACGTCCCCATCGATGCCTAGCGAGTTCGTCTTCGGCTATGGGGCGCTGGTGGCTCTCGCCCGGCCCACGCGCGCCTTCGCCGAGGAGGGATTCGTCACCGATCTGAGCGACTTCCGCCGCTGCTGGGGAGTCGCCATGAACAACCGCGTCACCATTCCCGGCTACAAGTACTACCTCGATGAGGACGGCCGGCGCCCCGACCTGTATGTCACCTTCCTCGACGTAAAACGCGCCCCCGGCGAATCGGTGAACGGCGTCTGCCTGCCGGTGACGCCGGAGCGCCTGCACGACCTCGACCGCCGCGAACGCAACTACGTCCGCCGCGACGTCACCAAGCACGTCGACGTGCCCCCGCAGCGCGTGCGCGTCTGGACCTACGTCGGGAGCGGCGCCGGCCGACGCCGCCTGGCCGCCGGCCGTGCCGGTGGCCGCGCCGCCGTCGATCGTGGCTATCTCGAAGCCGTGACGCAGGCCTTCAAGGCGCTCGGGCCGCTCGAGTACGAGCGCTGCGCGCCCTCGCTCGATCCCGGCGAGCTTCCGGTGCTGGCGCTGGACCGCCACGACCTTTCGACTACGATCACGACGTGAATCGGCCAGTGGTAGGCGTGTGTGTGGCGGTCGAGTCGGCGCGCTACGGTCCCTGGGACCAGGACGTGGCGATGGTCCCCGAGAGGCTGGTCACGGCGATCGCAGAGCAGGGCTGGCTCGCGCTGCTCGTCACTCCCGACGACGAGCTTGCGACCGAGCCCGAGGAGGTGCTGCGACTTCTCGACGGCCTGATCGTCCCCGACTGGGCCGTGCGCTCACGCCCCGGGGCGGCCACGCTGGCCGACGCCGCTGAGAGCCGGGGGATGCCGGTGGTGAGGCCTGATGAGGAACCCGACGCGACCGTCGAGGACTACCACCGGGCCATCGGCGGGCTGTTCACGCGCGACGCGCGCGTGGGCCCAGCCTGAGGCGCCCGTTCACAGACCGCGGCGAAGGATCATCGACGGGAAGGTGCCGACGATGCACTTGACGTCAGTCCACAGCGACCAGTTGGCGGCGTAGAGGTGGTCGATCACCACCATCTCGTCGAGCGACAACCGCGGCGTGCCGACCTGCCAGAACCCGGTCATCCCCGGTGAGACCGCCAGCCGCCGCCGGCGCCAGCCAAGGATGCGCGCGTCCTCGTCCGGCACGAGCGGTCGCGGGCCCACCAGGCTCATCTGGCCCCGGAGGACGTTGACGAGCTGCGGCAGCTCATCGAGGTTGGTCTGGCGCAGCCAGCGGCCCATCGCGGTGACCCGCGGGTCCTTGCGGATCTTGAACAGGCCGTCGCGTTCGTTGAGCCCCTCGAGGCCGACCTTGCGGGCCTCGGCATCCCTCACCATGGTCCGGAACTTGACCATCTCGAACGGTCGGCCCGCCCGCCCCACCCGGGTCTGGCGGAAGAGCGCCGGCCCGGGCGAGTCAAGGGTGATGAGCAAGGCGATGAGCGCGAACAGCGGCGCGATCAGCGCCAGGAGCACCGAGGCGATGACGATGTCGAAGCCCCGCTTGGCCAGCTGGGCCGAGTGCGAGAGGCCGAGGCACGGCCTCGACAGGGTCGCCGTGGTGAGCGACGCGTCGACGGTGAGTTCGAGCATATGCTCCTCGTCGCCGCGACCGCTCGCCGCGATCAGCACCCGGCGCATGCGGTGGGCCTCGACCACATCGCGCACACTGCCTCCGAGCAGGTCCCGCAGCGAATCGGGCTCGTGATCGACGATGAAGGACATGTCCGGGCCCTCGGGATCCGTGCCGAGAGCCTGGCAGGCGCGCTCGAAGCGGGCGGGGTCGACGAGGATCAGGCAGCGGTCGCGCTTACCGGGACGGCTCGAGCCGGCGTGGATGTGGCCCGTGCCCGAGATGAGCTCGGTGCGCCACTCGGTCGCACGTGAGCGGCCGCGCCGGACACGGCGTGAGCTGCGTACGTGCGCCGGGGTCTGTTCGACCACGGTCTTCTCCCCAAATTGCGAACTCTCGTGCAGCGTCATCACTTCCCTATGGTTGACGCGTCGCCGCCGATGTTTGCCGGCCCCCGCCGTCGGTCGCCGCAGTACTTCCGCGCGCCAGATTACCTCAAAGAAGGGCGTTTAGGTCAGAGGGCGGGTACGGCGGGGTCCCGCATCTGACCAGGACGCGACTCCCACGTGGACGACGCTCACCGGCTCGTGACCAGCGCCGCCCCGGCGACGATGAGGGCGACGCCGAGCCCGCGCTGCCAGTCGAAGGCCACGTGCGGGAGCCCGAGCACGCCGAAGCGGTCGAGGATCACGGCGACGATGAGCTGGGCTCCGACGAGCACGGCGGTGACCCCGCCGGCGCCCAGGGTGCGGACGGTTACCAGCGACACCGCGACGACGGCGGCGCCCCCAATCCCTCCCAGCGCGTACTCGGGCCGGAAGCCGGACAGCCCCGCCAGGCGGCCGGGATCGCCGAAGGCGAGGAAGACCACGGTGAGCACGACGACCGAGATCAGCGCGCTCACGAGCGCCGCTCCGATGTCCCCGACGTGGTGGGCCAGAGCCGCGTTGGAGGGCGGCTGGAAGGCGACGAGCGCACCCACCGCCAGGGTCAGGATGAGCGCGAAGAGACGATCCACAGACGCTCCCGTTCACCGCCTCGGCGCCACTTCCTGCACGGCCTTCACGAAATCGGTATGC
>DASZMD010000247.1:0-2540 GCA_035551955.1 Solirubrobacteraceae bacterium
GCGCAGATCCTCGTCGACCTCGGGCTCACGAGCATCCGCATCCTCACCAACAATCCCAAGAAGATCTCCGGCCTCTCGGGCTACGGCCTCTCGGTCACCGACCAGGTTCCCATCGAGCAGGCGCCCAACGCCCACAACGAGGGGTATCTGCGCGCCAAGCGGGAGCGGCTCGGCCACACCCTGCACCACCAGGGCCTCCCGCTCGACGAGGAGATGATCCAAGGCGAGCACGAGCGGGACCGACAACGCGATGGCCGCTGACGGCGACCGCCGCGTCGCCCTGTGCGTGGCGCGCTTCTACGCTGACGTCGCCGACCGCCTCGAGGCCGGGGCACGCGCGGCACTCGCCTCGGCCGGCCTCGACGATCCCGACGCGTTCGACGTGCCCGGCGCCTTCGAGCTACCGCTGATCGCCAAGTACGCCGCTCTGTCGGGCCGCTATGACGCCGTCGTGTGCCTCGGCGCGGTGATCCGCGGCGAGACCGATCACTACGACTACGTGTGCGGCGAGGCCGCCCGCGGGATCCAGCAGGTCCAGCTCGAGACCGGCGTCCCCTGCGGATTCGGCGTCCTCACCGTCGACACCATGGACCAGGCGCTCGAGCGCGTGCAGGGCGGGGGCAAGCGCGACACCGCCGCCCACGCCGTCGAGGCGGTGCTCGCCTCCCTCGCGGCCAAGGACGCGCTCGCCGGACGCCGAGGACCCGCCGGGTTCGCCGTCTAGCCGGCGCGGTGCGGGGGCGCTGTGCCGGGATGTTTACCGCCAGGCAAACTCCCAATCGACTCGGCAGGGATGCCGAGTCGACGAGGTCTGATGAGGCGCTGTGCCGGGATGTTTGCCGCCAGGCAAACTCCCAATCGAGTCGGCAGGGATGCCGAGTCGACGAGGTCCGTATACTCGCCCAGCCATGCCCAAGGTCTGTCACGTATGCGCGAAGGGTCCGTCGTTCGGGAACAACCGAAGCCACTCCATGGTGGCCACGCGGCGGCGCTTCGACCCGAACCTCCAACGGGTGCGAATCGACGACGGCGGAACCCCCCGCCGTGTGTACGTGTGCACTCGCTGCCTGAAGGCCGGCAAAGTCACCAAGGCGCGCTAAGTGGCTGGTCGGTAGCGGGGGTCGGTTGTCCGACCCTATCCTTGTCCGCTTCCGAGCCGTTGTAGAGGCAGCGCTCGCCCAGCTGGAGGCCCGGCGCGAGGAGGTCAACGATCTCAACGTCTTTCCGGTCGCTGACGGCGACACGGGAGACAACATGGTCCTCACCCTCCGGGCCGTCGTCGCCGAGCTCGACCGGCTCGCCACCGCGGCCGAGGGGCGGACGATCGACGAGATCGGCCGCGAGGAGATCGTCAACTCGGTCGCCCGCGCCGCCCTCCTGGGCGCGCGCGGCAACTCCGGCGTCATCCTCTCCCAGCTCATCCGCGGCGCTGCTGAGGAGCTCGCCAGCCGGCCCGGCGAGCTCATCGACCCCGTCCTCATCGGCGCTGCGATGGCGCGCGCCTCCGACCAGGCCTACGGCTCGGTGCGCGAACCGGCCGAGGGCACGATCCTCACGGTGGTGCGCGAGATGGCCCACCGCATCGCCACCGAGCTCGCCCACATGTCCGACTCGCGCCTCGGTGCCGACGCCACCCCCGCCGAGCAGAACGCGGTGATCGCCGACGTGATCGAGCGCGCGCTCGAAGCCGGCCAGGACTCGGTGCGGCGCGGGCCCGATCTCCTGCCCGTGCTCCGCGAGGCCGGAGTGGTGGACGCCGGCGGCCACGGCCTCACCGTCCTCTTCGCCGGGATCATCGGCGCGCTACGGGGCAGCGAGCCGCCGCCCATCGATCACCACGAGACGGCGCGCGTCAGCCACCCCCAGCACCTCTCGACGACCTACCGTTACTGCACCAACTTCGCGGTCACGGGCTCAGAGCTCGAGGCCCGCGGGTTCATCCGCTCGCTGGAACAGCTCGGCGACTCGGTGCTCGTGGTCGGAGATCGGACGACGTTGAAAGTGCATGTCCACACCGACGACCCGGACGCGGCGACGGCGGTATTCGCTTCGGCGGGGACGATCTCGCACCTCGACATCGCCGACATGAGCGAGCAGGTGGCCAGGCGCAGCGAGCGGCTCGAGCTGCCGCGGGCGCCGCAGGCGTGCGGCGCGCTCGCCGTGTGCTCCGGCGACGGTATGCGCTCGCTGTTCGAGAGCCTCGGGGTGACCGTGCTCGACGGCGGCCCGACCCTGAACCCGTCGACCTTCGAGCTCCTCGCCGCCATCCATGCCGTACCGGCCGAGGCGGTGGTCGTACTCCCCAACAGCCCCAACGTGATCATGGCCGCCGAGCGTGCCGCCGGGCTCTCCGAGAAGACCGTCGAGGTCATCCCGACCCGCTCCCAGCAGACCGGCCTCGTCGCGGCCGTCGGCCTCGATCCCGCCCGCAGCGCCCCCGAGAACGCCGAGGCGATGCGCCGGGCCCTCGCCGGCGTGCGCACCGGCGCGGTGGCGCCCGCCGCCCGCGACGACGCCCAGGGCCGCTTCCGCCAGGGCGA
>DASZMD010000248.1:0-3964 GCA_035551955.1 Solirubrobacteraceae bacterium
GTACGCAAGGATCTCGACCGGGTCCGCTTCACCGTCGAGCGCAAGCCCTCGCGGTAATCGCGCCGCCGTTGCTGGCACCGCCTGCGCCCGCTTAATGCAACGATGCCCGCGAGTGGTGGGGTTTCGATACGTCTGTCACGCTGCCCGGCCGGGCTGGGCTCGGGCCATGCTCCTCGTGGGAGCTCTCGCGGGCGCCGCCGCCATGGCCGCCCCGACGATGGCCGCCGCCTCGGCCCCTTACTTCTCCCACGGAACGCGTCTCGGCGCCGCTCCCGCCGGCGAAGCGCTGAAGCTCATCTTGCCCTTGAAGGTCGACGGCGCGGGGCTCACGAGCTTCGCCACCTCGGTCTCCACCCCCGGCTCGCCGTCCTACGGCCGCTACCTCTCGGTGGGCGAGCTCGCCCGGCGCTTCGGCGCCTCGCCCAGCGTCCGCGCCCGCGCCGTCGGCTATCTGCGCGCGAGCGGAGCGACTCACGTCCACGTCGACGCCACGGGCCTGCTGGCCGAGGCGACGATGACGGTGGGACTGGCCGAGCGCGTGTTCGGAGCCCAGCTCGCCCGCTTCCGCGTCGCCCACAGCACCCGCTACGTCGCCCCGACGTCGGCCGCCACCCTGCCCGCGCCGCTCCGTCGCGTGGTCGAGGGCGTCGTCGGCCTCGACACCCGGCCTCAGGCGTCCCCGTCGCTGACCTCGCGCGCGGCGCGAAGCGCCGCCGCGACGGCGACCGCCGACGTCAGCGGCGGCTCGACGTTGCCCCGCAGCGGTACGCCCGGAGGCTGCCCCGACGGCGTGGCCGCGGGCGGGCAGTACCCCGGCTTCACGCCCAACCAGTACCTCACCGCCTACGACTTCCCGCCCCTCTACGCCGGCGGCTTCACGGGGCAGGGGGAGCGCGTCGCGCTGATCGAGATCGACGGCTTCAACCTCACCGACGCGCAGGCCTTCGCCCAGTGCTTCGGGCTCGCCCTGCCTCCTGTGTCCGCCTTCGGAGCGGGCGTGTCCAACTCGCTTCCCGCCGGGGAGGAGGCCACCCTCGATCTCGAGATCCTCGACGCCGCCGCTCCCGGTCTCAAGGCGATCGACGTGTACGAGACCAATTCCGGGGCGCGGCAGACGCTCGCCGCCTTCGCCGCTCCCCTGGAGAACAAGGGACGTAAGCCCCAGGTGATCTCGGCCTCGTTGGGGCTGTGCGAGCCCGACGCCTTCGGCGGCGCCGGTCTGTCCGGCATCGAGGCCTCCGAGCGACTGCTCGAATTGGCGGCCGCCTCGGGCGTGAGCGTCCTCGCCTCGAGCGGCGACAACGGCTCCGCCGACTGCCAGAGCAGCGCCACCGGACCTCCCGCCGACACCCTGGCGGTGAACTACCCGGCCTCGTCATGGTGGGTCACCGGCGTGGGCGGCACCAACCTCAGCCTGACCCCCGGCAACACCATCGCCGCGCAGCCGGTATGGAACGACGGGACCCTGCTCCCCGCCGGCGGCGGCGGCGGGGTCAGCGACCTCTTCCGGCGCCCGAGCTACCAGAAGGGGACCGTGTCGGTGAACAAGCGCGCCGTCCCCGACGTCTCCATGCTCGCCGACCTCCTGCCCGGGTACTCGATCTACTGCACCGCCGCCCCGGACTGCACCAGCGCGCAGAACCCCAGCCCCCCGTGGCAGACGGTGGGCGGCACGAGCGCGGGGACGCCCTTGCTCGCCGGCGCCGTGGCGATCATCGACCAGATGCTCAAGGCCACCCACCACGAGAACCTCGGCCTCGTCAACCCGCTGCTCTACAAGCTCGGCCACTCGGCTTCGGCGGCGAGCGTGTTCTACGACGTCACCTCGGGAAGCAACGACATCGGCCCCTTCATCCCCGGCACCAGCGGCGCCCCGCTCGGCTGTTGCACGGCCGGCGCCGGGTTCGACGAGGCCTCGGGATGGGGGAGCGTCGACGTCGCCAACCTCTCGCGGGCGGCGCTTGCCCTCGTGCCCAAGCAGATTGCCTTCGGGGTCTCGCTGCCCAGGCACCAGCATCCCGTCGCGCGCCGCGAGATCCTCGCCAACGTCTCCTGCTCGGCCAGCTGCGCGATCGGCGCCTTCGCCGAGGTCAAGGTCGGCGGCTCCAAGTCCTACACGATCTCCTCCAAGCTCGCGCACCGCAGAGCCAAGGGCCACAACACACTCGCGATCAAGTTCTCCAGCAAGCAGCTCCGCTCGCTGCGCTCGGCCCTGACGCATGGCAAGAAGATCACCGCCACCGTCTTCGGCGCGCTGATCGATCAGCTCGGCGACATCGAGCAGAACACCAAGGGCAAGAAGCTGCGGGTCACGGCCTAGCGGCCGTCGGACGCGAGTTGGGCTCCGCCGGGCCCTTGTAGAAGTCTCGTCCGCGTGCCATAATCTTAGTCACAGAGACTTAGATTTCGACCGAACCGAGACCCGACTATGCAACCCGACCGATTTACGATCAAGAGCCAGGAGGCGCTGCAGGCCGCTCAGCGGCTGGCCGATGCGCGCCGTAATCCGCAGACTACTCCGGAGCATCTGCTCGCCGTCCTGCTCGAGGCCGACTCGGGCGTGGTGGTGCCGGTGCTGCGCAAGCTGGGGGTCGAGCCGGGCGGCGTGCGGTCTGCGACGGGAGCGGCGCTCGACGCCCTGCCCAAGCTGACCGGCGATGCTCGGCCCGGCACCGCGGAGCTCGCCGGTGGTTCCGGCGAGCTCGTCCAGGTCCTGCGCACGGCGGAGACCGAGGCCCGCTCGCTCGAAGACGAGTACGTCTCCACCGAGCATCTGCTGCTCGCCCTGGCCGCCCATCCCGGCCCGGCCGGCGATGCGCTGCGCTCCAACGGCGCCAGTCGCGACGAGCTCCTCAAGGCGATCGCCGAGGTCCGCGGCCCGCACCGCGTGACCGACCAGAATCCCGAGGAGAAGTTCCAGGCGCTCGAGCGCTTCGGGCGCGACCTGACCGAGGCCGCCGCCCAGGGCAAGCTCGACCCCGTCATCGGCCGTGATGACGAGATCCGCCGCGTCATCCAGGTCCTCTCCCGGCGCACCAAGAACAACCCAGTCCTGATCGGCGAGCCCGGCGTGGGCAAGACCGCGATCGCCGAGGGCCTCGCCCAGCGCGTGGTCGACGGCGACGTTCCCAGCGGTCTCCAGGACCGGCGCGTGATCGCGCTCGACATCGGCGCGCTGATCGCCGGCTCGAAGTATCGCGGTGAGTTCGAGGATCGCCTCAAGGCCGTCCTCAAGGAGATCGCCGAGGCCAAGGGCGCGGTGGTCCTCTTCATCGACGAGCTCCACACGATCGTGGGCGCCGGCGCCGCGGAGGGCGCCGTGGACGCCGCCAATCTGCTCAAGCCGATGCTCGCGCGCGGCGAGCTGCGGGCCATCGGCGCGACCACGCTCGACGAGTACCGCAAGCACATCGAGAAGGACGCCGCGCTCGAGCGCCGCTTCCAGCCCGTGTTCGTGGGCGAGCCGTCGGTCGAGGACACGATCGCCATCCTCCGTGGCCTCAAGGAGCGCTACCAGGTCCACCACGAGGTGCGGATCCAGGATGCGGCCCTCGTCGCCGCGGCGACCCTGAGCCACCGCTACATCGCCGACCGTTTCCTCCCCGACAAGGCCATCGACCTGGTCGACGAGGCAGCGGCTCGGATCAAGACCGAGATCGACTCCAAGCCAACCGAGATCGACGAGGTCGACCGCCACATCATGCAGCTCGAGATCGAGCTCAAGTCGCTCGGCGACGACAAGGACCCGGGCACGCTCGCCCGCCGCGAGCAGCTCGAGCGCGCGCTCGCCGAGGAGAACGAGCGCGCCGCGGCGATGAACGCCGAGTGGCAGCGCGAGAAGGAGACGATCGGCGCCGCCGCCGAGCTGGCCAAGCAGCTCGACCAGGCCAAGATCGACCTCGAGCGCGCCCAGCGCGAGGCCGACCTCGGCCGCGCCGCCGAGCTCCAGTACGGCACCATCCCC
>DASZMD010000249.1:0-7741 GCA_035551955.1 Solirubrobacteraceae bacterium
ATGCGCGGTGAGAACCTGAGTTCAGTCCCGTTGACCGGCTAATACCAAGCAGGTCACCCGTCCACATCGGAAGGTAGAGCAATGTCAAGTGGAGCTACAACCCGGCATATCCGGCCGGGCGGCCAACACACGCCAATCACCACCAAGAAGGAGACGAGCGGATGAGTGAGGACCGCCAGGTACCCACCACCACCACCGATTCAGGTAACCCGGCGGCCAGCGACGACCAGTCGTTGACCGTGGGGCCGAACGGCCCAACTCTGCTCCAGGACCACTACCTGGTGCAGAAGATGCAGCACTTCAACCGCGAGCGGGTGCCCGAGCGCGTCGTCCATGCCAAGGGCAGCGGCGCGCACGGGTTCTTTGAAGTAACCGAGGACGTCACGGAGTGGACGAGCGCGAACTTCCTTTCGGAGGTCGGTAAGCGTACGCCGCTGTTCCTGCGCTTCTCCACCGTCGCGGGTGAGCTCGGGAGCGCTGACACCGTGCGCGACCCGCGTGGGTTCGCCCTCAAGTTCTACACCGAGGAGGGTAACTACGACCTCGTCGGCAACAACACGCCGACGTTCTTCGTCCGCGACGCGATGAAGTTCGAGGACTTCATCCACTCGCAGAAGCGCATGCCCGACACCGGTCTGCGCTCCAATGACATGCAGTGGGACTTCTGGACGCTGTCGCCGGAGACCGCGCACCAGGTGACGATCCTCATGTCCGACCGCGGCACGCCGCGGACCTTGCGGAACATGAACGGATACAGCAGCCACACGTACTCGTGGATCAACGCGGCCGGCGATCGCTACTGGGTCAAGTATCACTTCAAGACGGTCCAAGGCATCGAGACCTTCACCCAGGCCGAAGCCGACGCCATGGTCTCCGCCGATGCCGACTACCACCGTCGCGACCTGTGGAACGCAATCGCGGCGGGTGACGCCCCGGAGTGGCGTCTCGAGATGCAGATCATGCCCTTCGAGGAGGCGGCCGACTACCGCTTCAACCCGTTTGACCTCACCAAGATCTGGCCCCACGCGGACTACCCGCCGATCACGATCGGGCGACTGGTGCTCGACCGCAACCCCGAGAACCACTTCTCCGAGGTGGACCAGGCCGGCTTTGCCCCGGCGCGCCTGGTGCCCGGGATCGGCCTGTCCCCGGACAAGATGCTGATGGGGAGGATCTTCTCCTACCACGACACGCATCTGCACCGGATCGGCGCCAATTACGAGCAGCTCCCGATCAACGCCGCGAAGTCGCCGGTCCACTCCTACAACAAGGATGGCGCGATGACCTACCGGCACAACGGCACCCAGCCGGTGTACGCGCCGAACTCCTACGGCGGGCCGAAGGCCGACCCGACCAAGGAGCTGCCCACCTGGATGGTCGAGGCGGGCGAGATCGGCCGCTACGCGGCCGACAAGCACCGGGACGACGACGATTTCGTCCAGCCCCGTGCGCTGTATCGCGAGGTCATGAACGACATCGACCGCGACCACCTGGTCGGCAACATCGTCGGCCATGCCTCGAACGACGTCACGGATGAGATCCAGCGTCGCGTGGTCGCCTACTGGACGAACGTCGACCCCGAGCTCGGCGCCCGCGTGGCGGCAGGCCTCGGGCAGACCAATGCCGGCGGTAACGGTGCCGGCGCGCCAAGTGCCACCGCGATCACCTCCGGAGGTGCCCGATGACCCTCTCACGCAAGCTCGTCGTCGAGTTCATCGGGACGTTCTTCCTGATGTTCACGGTGGGGACGGCCGTCGCCACGGCCGGGACCCTCGCGCCGCTGGCCATCGGTTCGGCCCTGATGGTCATGGTCTTCGCCGGTGGCCACATCTCCGGCGGCCATTACAACCCGGCGGTCAGCACCGCGGTCTTCGCCCGCGGCAAGATGACCATCGGCGAGTACGTCCCCTACATCGTGACGCAGGCCGCCGGCGCAATCGTCGCCGGTCTGATCGTCCGCGGCGTCTTCGGCGCGCCGACCGCGGCCGCCGTCGCGTCAACGGGCAAGATGCTGCTCGTCGAGTTCCTGTTCACGTTCGCGCTCGCCTATGTGGTCCTCAACGTCGCTACCGCAAAGGGCACCGAGAACAACTCGTTCTACGGTCTGGCCATCGGCTTCACGGTGATGGTCGGGGCGTTCGCCGTCGGGAAGATCTCCGGCGGCGCGTTCAACCCCGCCGTGGCGCTCGGCGCCTCGGCACTGGGTCTGTTCACGTGGAGCCACATCTGGATCTACCTCCTGGCCGAACTGGTCGCGGGAGGTGCCGCCGCCGCGGTGTTCCTGTTCACCCAGCCGGCCGAGCAGCCGGCCGGAGACGAACGCGCGGCGGAAACCGATGGCCAGACCGCCTGGCGGCCCGCCGACGGCACGCCGCGCGGCGTTGCGCGCACGGCGAGCTAAGCAGACCGGAGATAACGATGTACGTACTCAAGCACTCCGCGCCCGGCAGCGCCCCCCTCGCTCGCATTACGCCGAGTCGAGGCCGGGCGCGGGGTGCTCGAGACGTGCCTCCGGATGCAGGCATCAATGTGCGAGTGAACCAACCTGCACCGCCCCGGCTCGAGCTGGTGGCAGTCGGGCTGGATCACAGCACCGCGGCCATCGACCTGCGCGAGCGGGTGGCGTTCGCCGACGGCGCGATCGCACCGGCGCTTGCGCAGCTCACCGATGGGGCCGATCCATTACTCGAGCAGGCGGCAATTCTCTCCACCTGCAACCGGGTCGAGTTGTACGGCGCCGTGCGAGCACGGCGCTCGCAGGAGGAGCTCATGTCGTTCCTGGCGCGTTACCACGGGCTCGAGCCCCACGAGCTCACAGGCCGGGTCTACGTCCACCGCGGCGACGAGGTCGCTCACCACCTCGCGGCCACCTCGGCCGGGATGCACTCGCTCGTGATCGGTGAGGCCCAGATCCAGGGCCAGGTGCGGCAGGCGCTCGAGCATGCTGTCGCGGCGGGCACCGCCGGCACCGAGCTCCGGCGCCTGTTCGAGGCGGCGCTGTCCGCAGGTCGCCAGGTGCGCTCGCGCACCGCCCTTGCTCGTGGGGTGGCAAGCGTCCCGCACGCGAGCATCGACTTTGTCCGCCAGCGCCTCGGGACGCTGAGCCGGTCAACGGTGCTGCTCATCGGCGCCGGCACGACCGGCGAGCTCGCGGCCAAGCACCTGAGCAAGCACGGAGTGCGTGACCTCCTCGTCCTCGGTCGCGACCGCGCACGGGCTGCGCGGCTCGCCGAACGCTACGGGGGGCGTGCTGTCACCTCCGATCAGCTCGGTGAAGCCTTGGCGCGGGCCGACGTGGTCATCACCTCGACCGGCGCACCGCATGTGATCGTGCACCGCGATGAGCTAGAGGCCGCGCTCGCCGACCGTGGTGTCAACTCGCAGCCCTTGCTCCTCATCGACCTCGCCGTGCCCCGCGACGTCGATCCGGCGGTGGCCGGATTGGCGGGGGTTGAGGTCTACACGATCGACGATCTCCGGCCCGTCGTTGCGGGGACGCTCGCGCAGCGCAGCGCCGAGCTGCCAGCCGCTTACTCGATCGTCCGCGCCGAGGTCGCCCGCTTCACGCGTTGGCTGAGCCGGCGCGAGGCGACCGCGAGTCTGCGCCCGCTCAGCACCGAGGTCGAGCAGGCGAGAGCGGCCGCGCTGGAAACTGCGCTCGAGCAGCTCTCCTCGCTCTCCCCCGACGACCGCGAGGTGCTCGACGCGATGACCCGCGGTCTCGCCCGGACGCTGCTCGAACGAGTCGGCGCGCGGCTTCACATGCCGCCCATCGGCGCCCCCGAGCTCATCACCGAACCGTCCGCGCTGGCGGGCTGAGACCGGGAGCACACGACATGTCCGCTCTCGATACCGACACCGTCGCACCCGTTCGTGGCCGCGCCCAGGCGCCGCTCCTCGTGCGCGCGCTGCGTGGCGAGGCGGTCGAGCGCCCGCCCGTCTGGTTCATGCGTCAAGCCGGCCGCTCCCTACCCGAGTACCAGGCGCTGCGCAAGGGCCGGACCCTGATGGAGCTGGCGCGCACACCAGAGCTCACGGCCGAGGTGACGCTGCAGCCGGTACGCCGGCACGGGGTGGATGCGGCGATCCTCTTCTCGGACATCGTGGTGCCGCTCGCGGGCGTTGGCGTCGAGCTCGAGATCCGCCCGGGGGTGGGCCCGGTGATCGCGGTCCCGATCCGGAGCGCCGCCGACGTCCGCCGGCTGCGGCCGCTGGCGCCCGAGGAGGATCTCCCCGAGGTGGGAGAGGCGGTGCGGCTGCTGTGCGCAGAGCTCGACGTGCCGCTCATCGGCTTCGCCGGCGGCCCTTTCACCCTCGCGAGCTATCTCATCGAGGGCGGCCCGTCGAAGTCGCAGGCGAGGACGAAGGCGATGATGCTCGGGCAGCCGGCCCTGTTTCGCGACCTCCTCGACCGGCTTGCGGGGATCGCGGCCGCCAGCCTCCGAGCGCAGGTGCGCGCCGGCGCCGCGGCGGTGCAGGTCTTCGAATCCTGGATCGGGTTCCTGTCGCGCACCCAATACGAGCGGCATGTCGCCCCTGCGACGCGCGCCCTGTTGGACGAGGTCGGCGACCTCGGAGTGCCGCGGATCCTCTTCGGCCTCGGCGCCGGCCATCTGCTCGAGGCGATGGCCGGCACGGGCCCCGATACGCTCGGCCTGGACTGGCGTACGCCGCTGGGGGAAGCGCGGCAGCGACTGGGCCCGAAGATCTCGCTGCAGGGCAACCTCGACCCCGCCGCTTTGCTCGCACCGTGGCGTTCGGTCGAGGAGGAAGTGCGCGCGGTTCTGGCCGAGGCGCCGGCGACGGGCTACGTGTTCAACCTGGGGCACGGTGTGCTGCCCGAGACGCGGCCCGAAGTGCCCGGCCGCCTCGTCGAGCTCGTCCACGCGCACGCACGGGAGGTAGCGACATGACCAGCTCGGCCGTCATCGCCATGGCCTACGGAACCCCCGAGACGCCGGCCGATCTCGAGCCCTATTACACGCACATCCGCCACGGTCGCCCACCCTCAGCAGAGCTGCTCGCTCAGCTGCGTGGCCGCTACCAAGCGATCGGGGGCAGCTCACCGCTACTGGAGATCACCGCAGCCCAGGCGAGCGGCCTGCGCGCGGCGCTTCAGGCCGGCGGGCACGAGAACGTCGAGGTGCTGCTCGGCATGAAGCACGCGCCGCCGTTCATCGAGGACGCGGCCCGTGATCTCGTGCTCGCCGGCGTCGAGCGGGTCGTGGGGCTGGTGCTGGCGCCGCACTATTCGAGCATGAGCGTCGGCGAGTACGAGGGGCGCGTCGCGGCGGCGCTCGGCGACGGCCCCGCCACGCCGAGCTTCGCGATGGTCCGCTCGTGGGCGACCGCCCCCGGGTACGTCCAGTGGCTGGTCCAAGCCGTGCGCGCTGCGCTCGCGCAGCTCGGTCAAGCGGCCGCGGATGCCGAGGTCGTCTTCACCGCTCACAGCCTCCCGGAGCGCATCCTGGCGACGGGCGATCCCTACCCCGACGAGCTCTGGGCGACGGCCGAGGCAGTGGCACGCGCCGCCGGGCTGGGGCGCTGGAGCATCGCGTGGCAGAGCGCGGGCCGCACCGCGGACCCGTGGATCGGACCCGACATCCTCGAGGTCATCCCCGAGATCGCCGCCGCCGGGGCGAGCGGCATCGTTGTCTGCCCAGCCGGCTTCGTCGCCGATCACCTCGAGGTCCTCTACGACCTCGATATCGAGGCCGCCGCGGCGGCTCGCGCGCTCGGTTTCCCGTTCGTCCGCACCGTCGCGCCCAACGCCGATCCGAGACTGGTAGCGACGCTGGCCGATGTCGTGGCGCCTCTGCTCGCGAGAGAGGCCGCGCGGCCGTGACCGACGTGGTAGTCGTGGGCGGCGGGATCGCCGGGCTGGCGGCCGCAGATCGCCTAGCCCAGGCCGGCGCCGAGGTGACGCTGCTCGAAGCGGCGGAGCGACTGGGGGGCAACGTGAGCACGACGTCGTTCGCCGGCCGCCCGCTCGACATGGGCGCCGAGACGCTGGTCACGCGTGACCGGACGGTGATCGACCTATGCCACGAGCTCTCGCTCGCCGACGACCTGGTGGTCCCGGCCTCGAGCCGCGCCTTTGTCTGGACGCGAGGCGGACTGCGGCCGCTGCCCGAAGGCGCCCTCGCTCGCATGCCCGGTGGACTGGTCGAGCTCGTCCGCTCGCGCCTGCTCTCGCCGCTCGGCCTGCTCCGTTGCGGATGGGACGTGATCACGCCGTCCCGCGCCCCCGACGACGACGTCGCGATCGGGGCGATCGTGCGCTCCCGCCTCGGGCGCGAAGTGCTGGAGCAGATCATCGATCCGTTGCTCGGCGGCATCCACGCGGGGCGCTGCGACGCGCTGAGCGCGCAAGCGCTCGCGCCGCACCTGATCGGTGCCCTGCGAACCGGCAAGGGGCTCGCGCGCGGGCTGCGGGCCGCGGGCCCGGCCCCCGCCGGCCCGGCCTTCGCCACGCTCCGCGGGGGCCTGGAGTCGTTTGCCGGAGCACTCGCGGCGCGTGCGCAGGAGGCGGGCGCGAACGTGAGCCTCGGCGTGCCGACGCTCACGGTGGACACGCCGAGCCCCGGCCGCGTGGTCCTCGCCCAGGGCGACGGGAGCGCGCTCGAGGCTGCGGCCTGCATCCTCGCGACACCAGCGGGTGCCGCGGCGAGGATCCTCCAGGAAGCCGCGCCCACCGCGGCGGCGGAGCTCGCGACGATCGTCCACGTGCCGGCCGCGGTGGTGGCCCTCGCCTACCCCTCTGAGGCACTCGCGCGCCTGCCTGTGGGCACCGGATTTGTCACCGCCGGCGACGGACGTCTGGTCCGCGCCTGCACGTGGTCTTCAGCCAAGTGGGAGCACTTGCGGGGGGAGCCCCCGATCGTCAAGGCCTTCGTCGGTCGGGCCGGCGCACCACCCCCCGCGCTCGGCGACCGCGAGCTCGCAGCAGCAGTCCATCGCGAGCTCGCGAGCGCTCTGGGCCTGCGTCACGCGCCGGTCGATCTGCACGTCAAGCGCTTCGGTGCCGCGATCCCCCAGTACTTGGTCGGCCATCCGGCCCGGGTCGAACGCATCGAGGCGAAGTTGCCGCCGGTAATCGCCGTGGCGGGCGCGTCTTACCGCGGTGCCGGACTCGCGGCCTGCGTGCGCTCGGGCCAGGCCGCCGCCGACCGCGTGCTTGGCCGTCTCGGCTTCACCGCCGAGGCCCGAATCCCCGAGAAGGTAAGGAGCCACGCGTGACCGACGAGCCAACCGCATACACCCTCTACGCGGCCTTCGCGGCCCCCGGCGGCGAGCGCCGCATGCCCGATGGCGAGCGCATGGGCGCCGCAGCCGTCGCCGGCGAGGCGCTGGCCTCGACGGACGCGACCGTGCGCGGTGTCTACTCCGTGAGCGGTTACCGGCACGACGCCGATCTGCTCTTCTGGCTCGTAGGTCCCACCGCCGACGGGCTTCAGGATGCGCTCATGGCCTTCCGCCGCACCCCCCTCGGGCGTTCTCTCGAACCCTTCTGGTCGGCGATCGGCGTGCACCGGGAGGCGGAGTTCGCCAAGAACCACACGCCGGCGTTCTATCGGGGAGAGGAACCGCGCGGCTACGTCTGCGTCTATCCCTTCGTGCGCTCTTACGACTGGTATCTCCTGGCCCCTGCCGAGCGCGCCGAGATGCTCTCCGAGCACGGCCAAATGGCGCGTGCCTTCCCGCAAGTGCGGGCAAACACGGTCAGCGCCTTCGCGTTGGG
>DASZMD010000250.1:0-10385 GCA_035551955.1 Solirubrobacteraceae bacterium
GACCGTGCGCTCGATCCGGGACAGCACGTCGCGCATCTCGGCGCGGATCGCCTCGCGCTCGCGCGCGAGCCCTGTGACGTCGGCGCGGGTGTCGTCGCTGGCGCGGTCGACCCGGGCGCGCTTGATCGCGCGTTCGACGCGGCTGAGCTCGAGCAGCAGCCGCGCGTGCTCGAGGCGGTCGGCGCTGATCTCGACCGAGCTTCCGGACCGGCGCACGAGCTCGGCGACCGCGCGGGCGAGCTCCTCGTCCTCGGGCGGGAGGTCGACCATCGGGGTCTCGAGCCGACCGCTGAGATGGCGCGCAGCGCGCCGGAGCACCTCGCTCGTGAGCAGCTGCTCCGGGTCGCGTTGGGCGAGTGCCCGGGCACCGTCGGCCGGAAGGGCGACGCACAGTGCCAGGAACGCCTGCTCGTTGTGGATCGTACGATCCAACCGAACGCCGGGAGTGGCGTGCCCGTCTGCTGACCCGTTGGCGGGCGATGAAGGAGCGGGGCGACCCGCCTGGCTGATCGAACCGTAGAGCGCCGTGGCCTGTGAGGAATCGAGCTCGAGTCGCCCGGAGATCCGTTGCATCAGCTGGTCCAGCAGGGCACCGCGCGGGACGTCCCCCAGCAGTGGCACGAGCTCGGCGATCGCCGGGTCCTTCTGTTCGGCGCTCCACCGGTCGTGGCGCTCGATGATCCGCTCGACCTGGAAGACGACGAACGGCTCGGACGCCTCGACGAGGGCCCGGAGCGCCTCGGGGCCGTCGCGCTGGATCAGGTCGCCGGGATCGGCGCCCTGTGGAAGTTTCACGACGCGCAGCTCGAGCCGGCGCCCGGACGCGAGCCGCGCGGCGCGGAGCATCGCGTCCTGGCCGGCGCGGTCGGCGTCGAGGCACAGCTCGAGCGTCGGCACGGTCTTGGCGAGGGCGTCGACCTGCTCGGTCGTCAGCGAGGTCCCCATGATCCCGACGGCGTTGCGCATGCCCGCCTGATGGAGCGCCATCACGTCGGTGTAGCCCTCGACCAGGATCATCCGGCCGGCACGCGCGGCGGCCGACCGCGCCAGGTCGATCCCGAACAGCTGCTCGCGCTTGTGGTAGAGCTCCCCGTCGGATGTGTTCAGGTACTTCGGCTTCTGGTCGGGTCCCATCGCGCGCGCGCCGAAGCCCCGCACGTTGCTGCGGGCGTCGACCGCGGGAAACATGATCCGGCGGCGGAAGCGATCGAAGATCGCGCCCGGACTCGAGTGCGAGCGCTGCGCCAGCCCCGCCAGCAGCAGCTCCTCATCGGCGAAACCGGCCCGGCGGGAGGCGACGAGCAGCCTATCCCAGGCGCTCGGGGCGTAGCCGACGCGGAACTCCCGCAGGACCTCCTCGGTGAAGCCGCGTCCCAGGAGGTAGTCGCGCGCCTGCAGAGCCTCACGCGCTTCCCACAGGTAACGCGAGTAGTACACGCACGCCCGGCTCGTGAGCGAGTACAGACGGGCGCGCCGCTGCCGGCGGGCGGCGGCAGCGGGATCCTCGTCCTCGGTCTCGAGCGCGACGCCGAACGTGTCGGCGAGCGATTCGAGGGCTTCGACGAAGCCGACACCCTCGGTCTCCATCACGAACTTGAACGCGTCGCCGCTCGCCTGACACCCGAAGCAGTGGTAGAGCTTTTCGTCCGGGCTGACGTGGAACGAGCCGGTCCGCTCGTCGTGGAACGGGCAGTTGCCGAAGTAGCTGTTGACGCCCGCGCGGCGGAGGTCGACCCGCCGGCCGACGAGCGCCACCATGTCGATCGCGTCGAACACGCGGTCGCGCGAGTCGCCGGTATACCGACTCACGGCGTGAAGGCGACGGGCACGCTGATCTGCTCGAACGTGCGGATACAGAAGCGGTCGGTCATCCCCGCCAGGTAGTCGGTCACCCGCCGCGACAGCTCGCCCGGCGGGATCGAGGCCGGAATCTCGTCGGGATGCTCGCAGTAGTAGTCGAACAGCGTCGTGATCACGAGCTCGATCTTGCGATGCTCACGAGTCGCCTCGGGTCCGAGGTAGACGCGGTCGAACATGAACTGGCGCAGGTCGGCCATCGCCGGGCCGGCGTCGTCGCCCTGGACGATCTCGCCGGCCCGCGCCGAGGTCTCGACGAGGTCGTGTACGAGCGCGTCGATCCGGGCCGTGCCGGTGTCTCCGAGCACGGCGATCGGCCCCGCCGGGAGATCGGCCGCCGTGATCACGCCGGCACGGACGGCATCGTCGATGTCGTGGTTGATGTAGGCGATCCGGTCGACGAGCCGCACGATCGCGCCCTCGAGCGTGGCCGGCGGTGCCGCGCGCCCGGAGTGGCTGAGGATCCCGTCGCGCACCGGCAGCGTCAGGTTCAGGCCGCGGCCGTCCCGCTCGAGCACGTCGACGACGCGCAGCGAGTGCTCATTGTGCTTGAAGCCGTGGCCCGCGCCGAAGCGCTCGGCGAGGCAGCGATCGAGCGCGTCCTCGCCGATATGGCCGAACGGGGTGTGGCCGAGGTCGTGTCCGACGCCGATCGCCTCGACGAGATCCTCGTTGAGACGCAGCGCCCGCCCCACCGTCCGCGACACCTGCGTGACCTCGAGCGTGTGCGTCAGCCGCGTGCGGTAGTGGTCGCCGCTCGGCGCGACGAACACCTGGGTCTTGTCGCGCAGGCGCCGGAACGCCTTGCTGTGGACGATCCGGTCGCGGTCGCGCTGAAACGGCGTCCGCAGTCCGCAGTCCGGTTCCTTGCGAGCCCGCACGGCGGGATAGGACCGCGTCGCCAGCGGCGACAGCGTCGCGTCCTCCAGCGCCCGCATCCGCTCCCCGAAGGCCCGCGCCACGGGACCATCCGGGTGCTCACGCTCCAGACCCACGAAAGTACTCATAACACCGATTCTGGCACCGGAAGAAGACGCGGAGGGAGAGGAAGAGGCGAAGTTGCGACAAGTTGGCCCGCGGGCGGGCGCGAGACCCGTCTCCACCCCGCGACTACAGCGCGACCAGAGGCCGAAGCCGGACATGGGCGTGGTGCTCGGCGGTTTCGCCGATTGCCCGCTCCGCTTGGCGCAACGCCCGCTCCGACGCCTGCGGGGCCAGGGCCAGCGGCTCGCCGAGCGCGGCGACGAGAAACCGGTAGGCCTCCTCGTCGAGGCGGAACGCGGTTGCCTCGCAGCTCCCGCACACCACCCCCCCGGCCGCCCCGGAGAACCCGACCAGGTGCTCGGTGGCGCCGCAGTTGGCGCAGGCGGTGAGCTGGGGCACGATGCCCGCCGCGAGCAGGAGCTTGAGGCGGAAGGCGAGGCCGGTGGCCATGGAGGCGTACGAGGCGTCGGAGGCCAGCAGCGCCAGCCCGTTGGCGAGCAGGCGGAAGACCTCGGGATGCGGATCGTCGGTCTCGAAGAGCCGCGCGACGGCGTCGCAGGCGCGGGCGGCGGCATCGAGGGTGGCGGCATGGTCGCGGAGCGCGCCGTGGGGACTGAGGGTGTCGGCGCTCGTCACCGTGTACAGGTCGCCGCGTCCCTCGTGGAGCACGACCCGGACGTGGAAGAAGGGCTCGAGCCGGGCCCCGAAGCGACTACGGGTTCTCCGTGCCCCCTTGGCGATGGCGGCTACTCGGCCATGTTCCGGGGTATAGAGATGGAGTATCCGGTCCGCTTCCCCGTAGCGAATCGACCGCAAGACGATCGCCTCGGTCCTCAGCGGCGCGGGCATACTATCCTTAGTGAAGTCATGGCAAGCGTCATCATCTACACGTCCGAGCCCTGCGCCTACTGCAGCGGAGCCAAGCAGCTTCTCGCCAAGCGCGGAATCGAGTACGAAGAGATCAATATGTCGATGGATCCGGACGGTCGCGCCGAGCTCGTGGAGACCACGGGGATGTACACCTTCCCGCAGATCGTCATCGACGGCTACACCCTCGGCGGCTTCGACGAGCTCCGGATAGCCGACTACACGGGCAAGCTCAAGCAGCTCGTGGGATCGGCCGACACCGACACCGCGACGTCATAGCCGCCTCGGGCGTCTCGGACGCACCTGGCACACCTCGCACACGTACGTCCCCCGTCCGCCGACGACAAGCTTGCGCACCACCGTCGCGCACGTCAGGCACGGCTCCCCCTCGCGGCGGTGGACGAGGAACAGGTCCTGGAAGGAGCCGGTGGCGCCGTCGATGTGGCGGAAGTCGTCGATCGTCGCTCCCTTGGCCTCGATTCCGGCGCGCAGCGAGTCCTCGATCGCCTCGCGGAGCGCCGCGAGCTGGGCGGTGGTCAAGCGCCCGGCCGGTCGTAGCGGGTGGATCCGCGCCCGGTACAGCGCCTCGTCGGCGTAGATGTTCCCCACCCCGGCGATACGCCGCTGATCGAGGATGAAGGCCTTGACCGGCGCCCGGACCCCGCGCGCGACCCGGCGCAGGTACTCGACGGTGAACTCCGAGGTGAGCGGTTCCGCCCCCAGGCGCGCATCGAGGTAGGCGTCGCGCGCCGACGTCCCGTAGAGCAGGTGAGCGGTCCCGAAGCGCCGCGGATCTACATAAACGAGGCGGTGGCCGTCGTCGAGCTCGAACCAGGAGCGGCCGTGGCGCAGTCCCGCGAAGGTGGAATCGGGGTCAGCCGATTCCACCGGGTCATAGAGGAGCGCCCCGGTCATCCGCAGATGCACGAGCAGGTGCCGGTCCCCGGCGAGCGACCACATCAGGTACTTGCCGCGACGTCCCAGGCGCTCGATCCGCCGCCCGGCGAGACCCGACTCAACCTCGCCTGGCGCCATCGGGCGGCTGAAGCGCTCGTCGCCGATCACGGCGCGCACGATCGTTTGCCCCTCGAGGTGGGGGGCGAGCTGTCGGCGGATCGTCTCGACCTCGGGTAGCTCAGGCATCGATCACAGGAACGGGTCGCCGGGAAGCTCCGGAGCGTCGGCGCCCGTCAGCCACCGGAGCGCGCTCGCGCCGACATCGGCGAGCGGGCCGTCGTGGCGAGCGCCGCCGTGGCCGGGGAACACGGCGAGGAGCGGCACGTGCTCACGGGTGTGGTCGGTGTGGGGAGCGGCCGGGTCGACGCCGTGATCGGCGGTGAGGACGAGTAGATCCTCCTCCCCGAGCAGGCCCAGCCATTCCGCGACGGTGGCGTCGATCTCGCGCAGCGCCCGATGGAAGCCCTCGGTGTCGTGCCGGTGGCCGTAGATCTGGTCGGTCTCGACGAGGTTGGTGAACACCAGTCCGTGCTCGAGCGAGCGGATCAGCTCCGTCGTCTCTGCGAGCGCGCGGGCGTTGGTGGCGCCGGGATGCCTGACGTCGATGCCGATCCCGGAGAAGAGCTGGCCGACCTTCCCCACCGAGTGGACGGGCACCCCGTGCTCCCGCACCACCTCGAGGTAGCTGCGGCCGGGGGGCGGCAGCGAGAAGTCGTGGCGGCCCTCGGTGCGGGCAAAGGCGCCGGAGCGCCCGGCGAAAGGCCGGGCGATCACCCGCCCGACGGCGTGCTCGCCTGACATCTCCTCGCGCGTGCGGGCGCAGATGGCGTAGAGGTCCTCGACCGGGACCACGTCTTCGTGGGCGGCGATCTGGAGCACGGAGTCCTGGCTCGTGTAGACGATCAGCGCCCCGGTCTCGAGATGCTCGGTTCCGAAGTGCTCGATCGCGTCGATCCCGTTGTAGGGGCGGTTGCAGATCACCTCGCGGTCCGCGGCGGCGCGCACGTGCTCGATCACCTCGGGCGGGAACCCCCGCGGGTAGGTGGGCGGCGCCACCTCGCAGACCACCCCCATCAGCTCCCAGTGGCCGGCGGTCGAGTCCTTGCCGGCGCCGAGCGCGCGCAGGCGCCCGTGCAGCGCCGGCGCCGTGGCCGGCGCCACGCCCTCGATGGGCACGATCGAGCCGAGGCCGAGTCCCTCGAGGGTGGGCAGCGTCAGGCCTCCCGTCGCCTCGGCCAGGTGCACGAGCGTGTTCGCGCCCTCGTCGCCGTAGCTCCCCGCGTCGGGCAGCGCCCCGATCCCGCATGCGTCGATCACGACCACGAAGGCCCGACGGCCGATGCGCTCCTCAGCCAACCAGATGCACCGAGTGCAGCAGCGGCGAGAAGACCATCCGATCGACCGCGTGGAACACGTCCTCGGGCGCGTACTCGTCGACGACGAGCTCAGCACCGCCCTGATAGAGGTGGGTGGAGCGCACGCGCCTGACGTGTCCGCGGATCGTCTCGAGCGCGTCGAGCTCGACACCGGGCACACCGTGGAGGACGACGACCGCCGAGGAGATGACCCGGAACGTCCCGTCGCGCGCCGCGGCGGCCCCGAGCAAGGAGGCCCGCGCCTGCTCGAGCTGGGTGGAGTCGATGGGCAGCGGCTGGCTCGGGCTGCGAGAGTAGCGCCAGATCGCGACGACGGCCGGTCCCGAGCCCACCGTGACCACCAGCGGCCGTGACCCGGGCTGCGTCATCCAGTTGGCGGGGGCGCGGAACTGCAGGGTGTTGTTCAGATAGTCGACCGTCTTCAGGCCGTGGCCGGGCTCGACGGCGGCGAGCGACGGCGCCGGCGTTCGCGAGGCCGCACACCCGCTCAGGGCACCGAGCGCGAGCACGGCAACGGTCGCGGCGAGCGGTCGGCGAAGCGGCATCTCGCGATTCTGCCACGGCTGGCGCCGCCGTCCGGCCCGGAGGCCGGAGCGTTTACCGCTGCGCCCGGGGGTGGGCGTCGAAGTACACGTCGCGCAGCCGGTCGGTCGAGAGATGCGTGTACATCTGCGTCGTGCCGATGTCGGCGTGACCCAGCATCTCCTGCAGCGAGCGCAGGTCGCAGCCGCCGGCGAGGAGGTGGGTGGCGAAGGTGTGCCTCAGCGTGTGCGGGCTCATCCGGTCCTCGAGGCCCGCGGTGCGCGCGTGGCGCTGGATGATCTTGTAGAGCCCCTGGCGTGAGAGGCCGCCGCCGCGAAGGTTGACGAACAGGTGGGGCTCCTCGCGGATCCCCACCAGGCGCGGGCGGCCGACGTCGGTGTACGCGCGCAGGGCGTCGACGGCCTTGGTCCCGATCGGGATGATTCGCTCCTTTGATCCCTTGCCCCGGGCGCGAAGGATGCCCGCCTCGAGATCGAGCTCGGAGAGCTCGAGCCCCACCGCCTCGGACGCTCTGAGGCCGCAGGCGTACATCGTCTCGAGCAGCGCCCGGTCGCGGAGCGCGGCGGTCGTGGTCCCGCGCGGCTGCTCGATCAAGTGGTGAACCTCGTCGCGGGAGAGAACCTTGGGGAGGCGCTTGCTGCGCCGCGGCCCCCGGAGCTCGGCGGTCGGATCGGACTCGATCATCTGCTCGCGGCGGAGATGGCGGTAGAAGGAGCGCAGGCAGGCGATCTTGCGCTGAAGCGTCGCGGCCGCCACCGGCCGGCGCCCGTTCGTCCCGTCGGCCAGCTCGGACACGAAGGCGGCGAGGTCGGCATACTCGACCGTGAGCGGATCGAGGTCGCGAGCGGCGAGGAATTCGCCGAACTGGAAGAGATCGGAGCGATAGGCCTCGAGCGTGTTACGCGACAGGCCACGCTCGAGCTCGAGGTAGCCGAGGAAGTCGAGGATCAGGTCGGCGAGCCTGTGGTCCGCCGCCGGAGTCACGCTGGCGCTCACCCCGCCTCGTTCGGCGCGCCGGCGTAGGGTCCTGTCGGTGACCGGCTACTTGCGCCGCGAGCGCACCACGACGCGGGCGCCCCGGGCGGGGATCATCGTCACGTTGCGGTGCACCGCGTGCTCGGGGGCGGGGTCGTCGGCCTCGAGGTCGAGCCGGCGGGTCATGGCCTCGAGCACGACGCGCTGCTCGGCCATGGCCAGGGCCGCCCCCAGGCAGCGTCGCGTCCCCCCGCCGAAGGGGATCCACTCGTAGGTTCCGGGCTTACGCGGACCGCGCTCGCCCGCCAGCCACCGCTCGGGCCGGTAGGTGAACGGATCCGGATAAAGGTCCTCGCGGTGGTGGACGAGAAGGATGCTCATGACGATCGGCGTTCCCGCCTCGGTCACGTAGTCGCCCAGGCGCCAGGGCACGGTGACGCGACGCCCGATGCCGGGGATTACGGGCCGCGAGCGCATGCCCTCGATGATCGCCGCCTCGACGTTCTCGGTCGCTCCCGCGCCGGACCTCACTGCTTCGCGTAGGCGGTCATAGGCCGTCGGCGAGCGGACGAGCCGCTCCCACGTCCACGCCAGCGAGTTGGCCGTAGTCTCGAACCCGGCGAGGATCAGAGTGATGAGCTCGTCGCGCAGCTCGTGGTCGGTCAGCGGCTCGCCGTCCTCGGTCCGCGCCCGCATGATCAGCGAGAGGATGTCGGTGCGTGCGTCGAGGTCGGGTGCGGCTCGCCGCGCGGCGATCACCGGGTAGGTGAAGCGATCGAGGATCGCCATCCCCTGGCGCTGGAGCCCGACCGGGTCCTCCTTGCCGACGTTCATGAGCTCGGCGAGCTGCGCCAGGCGCGTCGTCGACGCCTTGGCGATGTACTTCACGGCCGTGCGCAGCCCGAACTCGGGGGTGCCGCGGGCGGGCGTGGCGTCGACGCCGAGGATGCCGGACATGATCACGTCGAGGGTGATCGCCTGCATCCGCGGCGCGAGCGCGAACGGCGTTCCCACCGGCCAGCGATCGATCTCACGCTCGGTGACCTCGGAGATCATCTTCACGTAGCGCTCGATCGCCTCGCCGTGAAACGGCGGCAGGAGCAGCTTGCGCTGGCGCAGGTGTCGAGGCCCGTTGGCGGTGAGCACCGAGTTCGGTCCGACGATCGGGCGCAGCGGCGACTCCGCGGTGATCGATGGCACGAGATCCGGGCTGGCGATGAACAGGGATCGCACGTGATCGGGATGGCTGGTGATCACCGGGCGGCCGGGGAGGATGCCGCGGGTCCTGAACACCTCCCCGAGCTCGCGCTGCCAGCGGAAGACGAACTCGATCTGCCGCAGGTTGATGCGGAGCACCTGGAGTGCCCGCGGGAGCGGAACCGACGGGGGCTCGGGGAGCCCGAGGTCCACCGGGTCAGCCGGGCCCGCGGGGGACGGCCGCGCTTGCCCCACCAGCGCCGGGTCGACCGGCGTCGCGGGGTCCATCATTGCCGTCCGAGCTGCCGTCACGCGTGCGAACGTTACACCGTTTGACGTCACGGTGCCTGATGTCAGGATGGGCTCTGGGGCGCGGGGAGTTTGCTGGCGCAAACTCCCCGGTCGCTGGCGAAACCCCCCCGCGCGGCTGTTCTACGCCGGCGCGGCCGCCTCGTGCAGCGCGGCGGAGCCGAGGAGGGCGTCGAGCTCGGCTTGGAGGCCGGCGGTGCGGGTGACGCGGAAGCCGGGGCCGAGCTTCAGACAGCGCGGGCCGGTGGAGGTGTGGAGTTCGATGACGACGTCGAGGTCGCCGGGGAAGCCCTCGAGCACGTCCTTGAGGTCGACGAGCGCTCTGGCCGGAAGCCGGGAGGCGTCGAGGCGAAGGCGGAGGGATCGGGGTACGGGAGCGACCTTGGCCGCCCGTTCGCGGGCCTGCGCCACCTCGTCCTCGGTCGGCTCGAAGCGGGTCGCGTCCTGGACGAGGAGGCAAATCTTGTCGCGATCCTTGTGGTCGACCTTGCCGCGGACGACGACGATGGAGTCGACGGTCAGGGCCTGCTCGCAGGCGGCCAGGGGCTTGCCGAAGACGAGCATCTCGACCGCCCCCTCGAGGTCGTCGAGAGTGGCGAACATCATCGGGTCGCCCTTCTTGGTCCGGATCCGCTTGGTCTGGGTGATCATGCCCCCGACCGTGACCCAGTCGCCGTCCCGGCGCTCGGCGAGCTCGGCGAGCGAGCAGTCGATGCGGGCGCGCAGGGCCGGCCCCACCTGCTTGAGCGGGTGGGCGGAGATGAACAGCCCGATCGATTCCTTCTCGGCCGCGAGCATGCTCGCCTGGTCGAATTCCTCGGCGGGGATGGGCGGGCGGCTGGGCGCCGCGAAGCCGTTATTGGTCGCGCCCGCCCCGGGCGCCGGGTCGAGGTCGAAGATCGAACCCTGGCCGATGAGGGCGTCCTGCTGGCTCTTCTGGCCTGCCGCCTGGGCCTGCTCGAGCACGGCGAGCATGCCCTTACGCGAGGCGCCGGTCGAGCCGAAGGCGCCGCACTTGATGAGCGCCTCGATCGCCTTCTTGTTGACCGCCCGGTTGTCGACCCGCGCGCAGAAGTCCCACAGATCGGTGAAGGGTCGGGTGGGCGGGTCGTAATCTCCGCGGGCGCGCTTGATCGCTTCGACCGCCTGGAAGCCGACGCCCTTGACGGCGTCGAGCCCAAAGCGGATGTTCTTGTCGACGACGACGAACTCGTGGTCTGAGAGGTTGACGTCCGGGGGCAGGATGGCGATCCCCATCTGCTCGGCCTGGGCGACGAAGAAGGGCACCTTGTCCTTGGTCGCCATCACCGAGGAGATGAG
>DASZMD010000251.1:0-3877 GCA_035551955.1 Solirubrobacteraceae bacterium
GGCGCGGTGCGGGCCGGCACGTGGCGCTCGAGGACGATGTAGCTCGTGCACCGGCGGATCGCGGGGGTGCGCAGGAGCTCGTTGATGAGCTCCCCGAGGTGGCCGGTGTCGCGAGCGACGACGCGGCAGATGAGGTCGTGAGGCCCGCTGACCGCGTCGACCTCGAGGACCTCGGGCACCGCCTTCATCGCCGTCAGCGCCTCGGCCAGGCGTCCCTGCGCGAGCTCGACCTCGACGAAGGCGCTGATCGGGTAGCCGAGCGCCACCGTGTCGACCTCCGGCCCGTGACCGGTGATCACGCCGCTCGCCTCGAGCTTGGCCAAGCGGGCCTGCACGGTCCCCCGGGCCACGCCGAGGCGCCGCGCGACCTCGAGCAGGCCGACGCGCGGGAACTCGCGGAGGGTGGCGATGAGGCGAGCGTCGAGCCGGTCGATGGTCATATTGATCAGGACTCTACGCCCTGAGACCTCAGATCTGAGCAATCTGCCGTGCTTTGCTGAGCAGACTTGCAGGGTTTGAGACAAAGTGCTGCAGTGACTTGCAGCGCGATGTACGAAGAGGCTCAGCTCTACTCGCCAGTCACCACCGACCACGCCGGCGAGGTCACCGTCCATCTGGCGCACGATCATCCCGGAGCCAACGATCCCGGCTACCGCCGCCGCCGCAACGAGATCGCCGCCGCCGCCCTGGCGTGGCGCCCCGGCGACCCCGCGCCGCGGATCGACTACACCGAGCAGGAGCACGAGGTGTGGAGGACGGTGTGCCGGGAGCTCGCTCCCAAGCACGAGCGCTACGCCGTGCGCGAGTACCTCGAGGCCAAGGAGCGGGTCGCGCTCCCCGGTGACCACGTTCCCGGCCTCGACGAGGTCAGCGCCCGCGTGCTTGCGCTGACGAGGTGGCGCTACGTTCCCGCCGCCGGGCTCGTGCCCCTCGACCAGTTCTACGGCCGGCTCGCGGACCGGGTCTTCCACTCGACCCAGTACCTGCGTCACCCCGCCGTCCCGCTCTACACGCCCGAGCCAGACATCATCCACGAGGTCATCGGCCACGGCCACCTCGTCGCCACCGACACCTTCGGAATGCTGCACCGCCTCGCCGGCGCAGCCGCCCGCCGCCTGCGCGACCCCGAGAGCCTGCGCTTCCTCTCGCGCGTGTTCTGGTTCTCGCTCGAGTTCGGAGTGGTCGTGGAGGAGGGCGAGGTGCGGGCCTACGGCGCGGGGATCCTCTCCAGCTACGGGGAGATCGAGGAGTTCCGGGCCATCGACCACCGTCCCCTCGACCTCGTGGCCATGGGGACGGCCGAGTACGACATCACCGCCTACCAGCCCTTGCTCTACCGCGCCGACTCGGTGGCCGAGGTGGTCGACGTGATCGGCGGGTTCTTCAGCGAATGCAGCGACGAGCTGATCGCGTCGCTGCGCCGGGCGCGCCCGCGCGCGAGGGTCTGATGGCACTGCACGAACGACAGGAGACACCGATGTCCACGATTCACGCGCAGGACCTGCACGCGCCCGAGGGCGACTTCATGCCCCTGGAGGGGATCGACCACGTCGAGCTGTGGGTCGGCAACGCCGCCCAGGCGAGCTTCTTCTTCGCGCGCGCCTTCGGCTTCAACGAGGTCGCCTACTGCGGGCTCGAGACCGGCGTGCGCGACCGCGTCTCCCACGTCCTCGAGCAGGGCGAGATCCGGCTCGTGCTCACCGGGGCCCTGCACTCGGGGAGCGACGTCGCCCGTGAGCAGGCCCGGCACGGCGACGGGGTCAAGGTCATCGCCCTGTCGGTGCCCGACGTCGACGCCGCCTACCGCGAGGCCACAGCGCGGGGCGCCACCGGCCTTGCCGAACCGCACGAGATCGCCGACGGGCACGGTCGCGCGCGGATCGCCGACATCGCCGCCTATGGAGACACCATCCACCGGTTCGTCGACCGCTCCGAGTATGTGGGGCCGTTCCTGCCCGGGTTCGCCGCCGCGGGCACGGGTACGCCGGACTCCGCCGGGGGGCATGACCTCCTGCTCGGCATCGACCACATCGTCGGCAACGTCGAGCTCGGGGCGATGAACGACTGGGTCTCCTACTACGAGCGCGTGTTCGGGATGACCGAGATGATCCACTTCACCGACGAGGCGATCTCCACCGAGTACTCGGCGCTGATGTCGAAGGTGGTGACCAACGGAGACGGTCGCGTCAAGTTCCCCATCAACGAGCCCGCCGAAGGGCGCCGCAAGTCGCAGATCGACGAGTACCTCGAGTTCTACGAGGGCCCGGGGGCGCAGCACATCGCGCTCACCACCGGCGACATCGTCCGCACCGTCGATGAGCTCACCCGGCGCGGAATCCACTTCCTGCGCACGCCCGCGAGCTACTACGACGACGTGCCCGAGCGGGTGGGGGAGATCGGCGAGTCGCTCGAGGACCTGCGCCGGCTGGGGATCCTCGTCGACCGCGACGACGAGGGCTACCTGCTTCAGATCTTCACCGCCCCTCTCGGCGACCGGCCCACGATCTTCTTCGAGATCATCGAGCGCCACGGCGCGCGCGGCTTCGGCGAGGGCAACTTCAAGGCGCTGTTCGAGGCGATCGAGCGCGCCCAGGAGCGGCGAGGGAACCTCTGATGCGCTACGTCGCTCGGGGCGAGGTACCGGCCAAGCGTCACGCGCAGTTCCGCGAGAACGGCCGGCTCCTCGTCGAGGAGGTCATGGGCTACGAGGGCTTCTCGGGCAACGAGTCGATCCTCTATCACCGCCACTCACCGTGCCGGATCGCTCTCGTAGGTGGCTTCCGGCCGCTCGCGCGCAAGGAGTGGACGCCGGATGCGTACGTCCACCGGCTCACCAGCCTGAACGCGGTTCCGCCCGGTGGCGATCCACTGTCGGGGCGGAGCCTGGTGATGTGGAACGGCGACCTCGAGGTGTGGCTCGCCAAGCCCACCGAAGCGCTCGCCGGGTTCTTCCGCAACGGCGAGGGCGACGAGGTCATCTACATCCATCGCGGCGCCGGCGTGCTGCGGACGATCTTCGGCTCGGTCCCGTTCCGGGCCAAGGACTACCTCGTGATCCCGCGCGGCACCACCCACACCTACGAGCTCGAGCCCGGCGTCGAGCAGTTCTGGCTCTGCTTCCACACCCCGGGCGAGCTCGAGCTCCCGGCCCGTTACCGCAACCGCTACGGCCAGCTCCTCGAGCACGCGCCCTACTCACAGCGCGACTTCCGTGCCCCGGGCGAGCTCGAGACCTTCGACGAGGAGGGCGCCTGGAACCTCACCGTGCGGGTCAGGGACGGCTACCAGGACTACGAGCTCGACCGCCACCCGTTCGACGTGGTGGGGTGGGACGGGTACGTGTGGCCCTACACCTTCAACGCCGAGGACTTCGAGCCTCGGACCGGGCGCTTCCACCTGCCGCCTCCGACGCACCAGACCTTCCAGGGCCAGGGCTTCGTCATCTGTACCTTCGCCCCCCGCCCGCTCGACTGGGATCCCACCGCCGTCGCGCTCCCGTACCACCACTCGAACATCCAGTCCGAGGAGGTGATGTTCTACGCCGACGGCGACTACGCCGCGCGCAAGGGCGTCGACGTGGGCTGCGTCACCTTGCATCCGTCGGGCCTGCCCCACGGCCCCCAGCCGGGCGCGGTCGAGCGCGCCCTCGGCGCCACCGCGACGAACGAGCTCGCGGTCATGTGGGATACCTTCCGGCCCTTGAAGCTGACGCCGCTGTGGCGCGAGCACGACGACCCGTCGTACGCGTATTCGTGGAACCCGGACCGGGACATCGTTCCCGTGGCCGGGCCTCCGGTCTGAGCCGCGGTGGCGCCCGAGCGCGGCAGCTGGGTGCCGGGGGCCGACGGCTCGGGCTTCGGGATCGAGCACCTTCCCT
>DASZMD010000252.1:0-13269 GCA_035551955.1 Solirubrobacteraceae bacterium
GCGGACGGGCTCGTACTAGACCCAGCGGCCGGGACCGGCGCCCGCCTGGCGGTGGGCCTGGGGAGCTCCGCTGTACGGCGGGCGGTGACGGCTGTGGCGACCCGGATGGCGGTAGCCGTGACGCTGGCCAAGGAACCACCAGCCGGCGATGCCCCACAGGATCCACGCCGAGAGGACGGCGGTAAGGACGACGATGGCCGCCAGCACGACCGGGACCGCGACCGCCGCGACGATGGCGACACGCGCGACCGGGCTCGCCGGCAGGAGTGGACGTCGCCGGGCGGGCGGCGAAGGCGGCAGATCCGCGACGACCGCCTCGAGGTCGGCGTAGGTGCGGCCGCCGAGGGTCTTGCCCAGTCGCTCCTCGAGCTCGTCGTAGCCGATCCTGCCCTCAGTGGCGGCCGCGCGAAGGCGCTCTGCGACCTGGTCGCGGTCTGCATCTGATGCCCTGAAGTGACCGGTCCTAGAGATCGCTTGAGTGTAGCGGTCGGGGTTTGCGGGCGGGGGTGGTTCGGCGGGTTGGGTTCGGGCGGGTTGGGTGGCTCGGGCAGTTCGCCTGAGGGGGTGGTCGACGTTGACTACCGCATGGGTAGTCAACGTCGACCACGTCCGAGGCTGCTCCGTCATCATCTAGCTATGGCGATCGACACCGAGGCCGTCGGTAGGCGCTACCCGCCGCTCGTGTATGCCGTCGGACGCGAGAAGATCAGGGAGTTCGCGGCCGCCGTGGGCGAGACGGACCCGCTGTACTCGGACCTGGAGGCCGCTCGCGCCGCCGGGTATGAGGATTTGGTGGCTCCGCCGATGTTTGTGGTCGTGTATGCGGGCGCGTCGATCAATCCGGCGCTGTTCGATCCTGAGGTCGGGATCGACTTTGCGATGATGGTCCACGGGCGCCAGGAGTTTCGCTGGGGGCGGGTCGTCGTGGCCGGCGAAGAGATCACCACCACGACGACGGTCAAGGACATCCGGTCGCGAGGTGGCCTCGGCTTCTACGTGTTCGAGACCGTCTCGGACGATGCGAGCGGCGAGACCGTGTGTACCGGCACGTGGACGCACATCGTGCGGGGGGAGGAATAGATGCAGCCCGACGAGCGCATCGAGCTCGAGGTCATCCCCGGCCGCTACGTCACGGTTCGCTATGCGGGCGCGTCGGGTGACTTCAACCCGATCCACATCGATGAGGAGTTCGCCCAGGAGGTGGGGCTGCCGGGACGGATCCTCCACGGCCTGTGGATCATGGCTCAGGTCGCGCGGGCCCACACCGAGGCGGCGGGTGGCCCCGAGCGGCTCAAGCGCCTCTCCGTCCAGTTCCGGGGCATGGGCCGGATCGGGGAGCCGATCGAGATCACCGGCGCGGTGCGCGAGGTCAGCGATGGCGTGGCACTCGTCGATTCGAACGCGGTCCAGGCCGGGAGCCGGATCATCCGCGGGGCCGAGGCGGAGGTGGCGGTGGAGGGGTCAGCGCCGGGGGCCGGGGAGGGGTAGGGCTCGGCAGCGGCGCGCGGGCGGCGGGCGCGGACCGCGGGGGCGCGGACCGCGGGGGCGCGGCCGCGGGGGCGCGGACCGCGGCGGCGCGGCTCGTGCGGGCGCGGACCGCGCGGGCGCGGCCACCGGCCGCCCCAGGGCACGCTTCGCCCCGACCTACAATCTTCCCCATGCTGTCCGAACGGCAGGAGCTCGTACTGCGCAAGGTCGTCGAGGAGTACCTCGAGGACGGGGCGCCCGTGGCCTCGAAGGCCCTGGCCGCCGACGTCGAGTGGGGCCCGTCGACGATCCGGCATGAGCTCGCCAGCCTCGAGGAGCTGGGCCTGCTCGCCCATCCTCACACTTCTGCGGGCCGCGTCCCGACCCAGGCCGGGTACCGGTACTTCGTCGACAAGCTCCTGCCGGTCCGCGACCCCGGCCCCCCGATGGCGCTGACGCTCGTGCGCCGCGAGATCGACGAGGCGATGCGGGTCACGACCGAGACGCTCTCGCAGGTCAACAACCTGCTCGCGCTCGTCACGGCCCCGCCGATCGAGACCTCGACGATCCGCCATGTCGAGGTCCTCGTGCTGCAGCCGCAGGTGGTCATGGTTGTGGTCATCACCTCGACCGGCGGCGTGGGCAAGCGCCTGTTCACCTTTGGGCGCCCCGTCGATGTCGGCCTCGCGGACTGGGCCAGCAGCTACCTGAACGAGCGCCTGGTCGGGACCGGGCTGGGCGCGCGCCTCCTTCATCAGCGGCTCTACGACCCCTCGCTGAGCGCCACCGAGGCCGCCTTCCTCGACGATCTCGCCCCCGCCTTCCTCGAGCTCGAGGAGCCTCCGCAGGAGACGCTGTACATCGAGGGCGCCTCCAGGCTCGTGCGCGGCGAGCGCTTCAGCGACGTCTCGCAGCTCAACGAGGTGATGGACATGCTCGAGCGCCGGGTGTCGATGCTGGGCGTCCTGCGCCAAGCGCTGTCCGAACGCGACGTCCTCGTGCGGATCGGCAGCGAGAACGAGACGCCGGCTCTCCATTCGCTGGCCCTGGTCGCCGCCAGCTACGGCCTCCCCCAGCGCCGGCTCGGCGCCGTGTCGGTGATCGGGCCGCTGCGGATGGACTACGGACGCGCGATTCGCTCCGTGCGTGAGGCTGCCATCCAGCTCTCGCGCTTCGTTGTCGAGATCTACGACGAGCGGTGACGGCTATGCCACGCGATTACTACGAGGTGCTCGGGGTCGGGCGCAGCGCGGACGAGGCGGAGATCAAGAAGGCCTTCCGCCGCCTCGCTCGCGAGCTCCACCCCGACGTCAACAGCCACGATCCGGACGCCGAGGAGAAGTTCAAGGAGGCCGCCGAGGCGTACGAGGTCCTCTCCGACTCCGACCGGCGCGCGACCTACGACCGCTACGGCCACGACGGGCTGCGCAGCGGCGGCTATGCCCCCAACTTCGACGCCTTCGGCTCGGTGGCCGACATCTTCGACGCCTTCTTCGGCGGCGGCAGCCCGTTCGGGGGATTCGGCGGCGGCGGCCGACCGGGCGGCCCCGAGCAGGGCGGCGACATCGCGGTGGCGACCGAGATCGACCTCGTGCAGGCCGTGAACGGGGCGTCGGTCGAGGTGGCCTACGAGGCGATCGCGCGCTGCGAGCACTGCCACGGCAACGGCGCCGAGCCCGGCACGCTGATCGAGACCTGCGACCGCTGCGGCGGCGCCGGCCAGCTCCGGACGGTGACGCAGACCCCGTTCGGACAGGTCGTGCGCGCGATGGCGTGCGACAAGTGCCATGGCGATGGACGGATCGCCAAGGAGCCCTGCCACGTATGCCGCGGCCGGGGCCGCACGGTCAAGCGCACCAAGCTCACCGTCGAGATCCCGGCGGGGATCGCCGACGGTCAGCGGATCCGGCTCGGGGGCCGCGGGCACGCGGGCGAGCGCGGCGGACCGGCCGGGGACCTCTACGTGCTCGTCCACGTCGGCGAGGACAGCCGCTTCGTGCGCGACGGCGACGACCTCGTCACCGCCGTCGACGTCGCCGCGCCGCTGGCCGCGCTCGGCGCCACCGTGAAGGTGCCGACCGTGGAGGGGGCGGTCGATCTCGACATTCCCGCCGGCATCCAGCCCCACGAGACGCTCGTCGTCCGCGGCGAGGGGATGCCCTCGCTGCGCAGCCGCCACCGCGGTGACCTGCGCGTGGTGGTCAACGTCGTCATCCCGCGGCGGCTCAAGCGCGAGCAGCGCGAGCTCCTGCAGCAGCTCGCCGACACCATGACCGACGAGAACCTGCGGACCGACGAGGGCGTGTTCGGAAAGCTCAAGCGCGCGTTCGGCGCCTAGCGCCGTCGTCGATGCTGCGCCTGGCCATCCGGGTGCGCCGAGAGGACGCCGAGCTCGTCCTCGCCGAGCTGCTCGAGCTTGCGTCCGGCGGGGTCGAGGAGGTCGACCTCGGCGAGTCAATCGAGTACGCCGTCTATGGCGCCCCCGGCGAGCTCCCAGCGCTCCCCGACCTGCATGCCGCGGCCGGCGCTGCCCTCGTCGAGGTCAGCACCACCGAGATCGCCGACGACTGGGCCGAGCGCTGGCGCGAGTTCCACCGCCCGCTGGTAATCGACGGCGCGCTCACCGTGCGACCACCGTGGGAGCCGCCCGGCGCCACCCCGCTCGACGTCATCATCGACCCCGGTCAGGCGTTCGGGACGGGCGCGCACGCGAGCACGCGCCTGTGCCTCGAGCTCATGCTCGCGCTCGCGGGCGAGGGCGCGACGCTCGAGGGAGCGTTCCTCGACGTCGGGTGCGGGTCGGGCGTCCTGGCCATCGTGGCCGCCCGCCTCGGGTGGTCGCCGGCCATCGCGGTGGACAACGACGCCGCCAGTGTCCACGCCGCCGAGGCCAACGCGCTCGAGAACGGCGTCGCGCTAGACATCCGGCGCCTCGACCTCCGGCGTGACCCCTTGCCCGAGGCTCCGACGATCACCGCCAACCTGCTCTCGCCGCTGCTCATCGCCGGCGCCGCCGCCATCGCCGCGGCCGAGCCGCGCCGTGTCATCGCGAGTGGGATCCTCGTGCCCGAGGCCGACGACGTGGCTCGGGCCTTTGCCGGGCACGGACTGACGGTGTCCGAGCGCCGGACGCGCGGCGATTGGGCGGCGCTTCTCCTCGCCCGCACGGCAGCCTGAAACCCCCCGGTAACCCAACCCGCAACGCGTGGACAACGCCGGGTCGCTGAATTCTGGACACCTGGACGATGTGGCTCGGGGCGGCGTCGATCATGCTGCCCGCAGACGATGTGACACCGGGCCTCTAAGGAGGTGAGACCTGATGAATCCGCTCGCGATAGGCGTTTCCCTCGGTGGCTTGCTGCTCGATCTGGTCGTGCCACGGCCCAAGCCCCGGGCTGGCTTCGCGTACGAGTCCCTCCGCTCGACGCAGGCTGTCCCGAGGACACCGTGGTGCGGCCCAGACTTCGAGGGGCACGTGGGGACGCCCATCGTGAGCGGCTCGCCTCTGCCGGTCCGCGTCGCGTCGCGCGATTAGGAGACCCGGCCGGGCGCACGCCCTGCCAGGCAACGTCTAAGTGCGGCGATCCGCGCACGGCTACGCTGCGTAGCCGTGCGCTTCGCCGTCAAGTTCCTCGGCTGCAAGGTGTCCCAGGCCGACGCCATGCTCGCCCGTCGCGCGCTGCTCGACGGCGGTCACCGGGAGGCGGCCGAAGCGGACGCCGACGTCCACGTGATCAACACCTGCTGCATCACGAGCGCCGCCGAGGCGAAGTCGCGCCAATCGGTGCGGCGCTCGCTCAAGCACGGCCCGCGCGAGGTCTACGTGTCGGGCTGCGCCGTGAACCTGAGCGCGCGCTCGTTCGCCGACATCGACACTCGGGTGCGGCCCTTCGTCGGGGGTGCCGATGATGTGGCGCGCGCCATGGCGGGAGCCTCGGGCGCGTGCGCGGACCTCGAGCATGACGTCCTCGCGCGGGAGCGCGGGGCGTGCTCCGAGGCCCGCACCCGCGGCTTCCTCAAGGTCCAGGACGGCTGCGACTGCCACTGCGCCTACTGCATCATCCCCACCGTCCGTGGCTCCGCCCGGTCGCGGCCGGCGAGCGCCGTGCTCGCCGAGGCGAGGCGCCGGGTGGCCAACGGCCAGCCGGAGCTGGTGATGACGGGCATCAGCGTCGGCGACTACCGCGATCCCGAGCGTGGTCTCGAGCTCGGCGAGCTGATGATCGAGGTGGTTCGCGTCCCCGGCGTGGAGCGCGTGCGCCTCTCGAGCGTCGAGGTCATCCACGTCAAGGACTCACTGCTCGCGGCGCTGGCGGGCGAGCCGAAGGTGTGCCCGCACCTGCACGTGCCCTTGCAGTCGGGCGACGACGGCGTGCTCGCGGCCATGGGCCGCCATTACAACTCCGCGGAGTACCTGGGCGCGATCGACGCCCTGCGCGCGGCGGTTCCGCACGTGAACCTCACCACCGACGTGATAGTCGGCTTCCCCACCGAGGACGACACGGCCTTCGCGCGAACCTTGGACATGATCGACGCCGCCGCGATCACCCGCGTCCACTCGTTCCCGTACTCGCCGCGGCCCGGCACCGCGGCCGAGGCGCTCGGCGACCGGGTGGCGCCGGAGGAGAAGAAGCGCCGCTCGCAGGAGCTTCGGGGACGCTCCGAGGTCCGCTCGCGCCACCACCGCGTGGCCAAGCTCGGAGGGGTCGAGCGCGTACTCGTGGACAAGATCGCCGACACCCAGATCTCGGGCTACACGGCCGACTACACGCGCTGCTATCTCCCGGCCGGGGCGGGCGCCGCCGGGGAGGTCGTGGAGGCCGTGTGCGAGGAGCTCCACGCCGACGGGATCCGGTGCGGCGTGCGGTGACGGATACGTCTTCGGGCGGCGTATCCTTGAGACAGGACATGACTGTCATCGATCAGGTTCGCACCGATATCACGAGCGCAATGAAGGCCGGCGAGAAGACGCGGGTCGGCGCGCTGCGGATGGTGCTGTCCGAGCTCCAGAAGGCGGCCAAGGAGGGCGGGTCCGACGAGGTCGCCGTGCTCCGGCGCGAGCGCAAGCGCCGGATCGAGGCGGCCGAGCAGTTCCGCCACGGCGGGCGGCCCGAGCTCGCCGAGCAGGAGGAGTCCGAGGCCGAGCTGATCGACGGCTACCTGCCCGCCGAGCTCCCCGACGACGAGCTGGACGCGCTGGTCAGCGCCGCGATCGAGGAGACCGGGGCGACCGAGCCCAAGGACATGGGCCAGGTGATGAAGGCTGTGATGGCGAAAGTCGACGGCCGCGCGGACGGGAGGCGGGTCTCCGGACGCGTCCGGGAGGTGTTGAGCAGCTCGCGTGCGTAGCAAGATCGAGCTTGATAACGCAATCGCGGCGGAGCTCGCCGGAAGCGAGGACGCCGTGCTCCGGGCGCTCGAGGGGCACCTCGACTGTGCCATCTTCCTGCGCGGGAACGTGCTCACCCTCGAGGGTGACGACGCCGCCGTGGAGGCCGCCGCCGCCGTCGTCCGCGAGCTTTCGGAGCTGATCGCCCAGGGCCACGAGATCGCCCCGGGGACGATCGAAGCGGTGGCGCGCGCGCTCGACGAGCACGAGTCTCCGGCCAACATCCTCGAGGACGTGGTGTGGCGTCACCGCGCGACCAAGGTGGCGCCCAAGACGGTCAACCAGAAGCGCTACGTCGACTCGATCAGGAACAACACCATCACCTTCGGGATCGGCCCCGCGGGCACGGGCAAGACCTTCCTCGCCGTCGCCCTCGCCGCCGCCGCCCTGAGCCGCCGCGAGGTCAACCGCATCATCCTCACCCGACCCGCCGTCGAGGCCGGCGAGCGGCTCGGCTTCCTTCCCGGCGACCTGATGGCCAAGGTCGATCCCTACCTCCGTCCCCTCTTCGACGCCCTCCACGACATGCTCGAGCCCGAGCGCGTGTCCCAGCACCTCGAGCGCGGCGTGATCGAGGTAGCGCCTCTGGCCTTCATGCGGGGAAGGACGCTCAATGATTCCTTCATCATTCTCGACGAGGCCCAGAACACCAGTCCCGAGCAGATGAAGATGTTCCTCACCCGGCTCGGCTTCAACTCGCGCATGGTCGTCACCGGTGACATCACGCAGATTGACCTGCCCCGCGAGCAGGACTCGGGCCTCGTGGTGGTGAGCGAGATCCTCGAGGCCGTGGAGGGCATCGATTTCGTGCGCTTCGGCGAGGAGGACGTGGTCCGGCACAAGCTCGTCCGCCGGATCGTTGCCGCCTACACCGAACACACGCAGCGAGCCGCGCCCGAGCTCAGGCCCCGCAAACGGGCGTGACGCTCGAGATCGAGGTCATCGGCGTCGACTCCGGGCGCCACGACGGCGTCACCGCAGCCGAGGTCGAGCAGCTGTGCGCGCTCGCGCTTGCCTCGGCCGGGATCGAGGACGGCCACGTCGCCGTTGATTTCGTCGACGAGGCGCGCATGGCCGAGCTCAATCGCGAGCACCGCGGCCGGGACCGGCCCACCGACGTGCTCTCCTTTCCCGTCGACGAGGACGGCGCCGCCGCGGGACCGCGAGAGCTCGGCGACGTCGTCATCTGTCCGCCCTACGCCACCGACCTGCGCGAGGCGGTGGTCCACGGGGTGCTGCATCTGACGGGGATGGACCATGAGTCGGATGGGGGGGAGATGCTCGCGCTGCAGGCGGAGCTGCTCAGTTGGCTGCGGACCTCGAGCGGCCGTGCGCGGCTGGGAAATTCGACGCCGTGACTGCCCGCTCGAGGTCCGCAGCGGGAGGCCCCCAGCCGACACCCAAAACCCGCTCGGGCTTCGTCGCCCTCGCGGGCCGGCCCAACGTGGGCAAGTCGACGCTCACCAATGCCATTGTCGGGGCCAAGGTGGCGATCGTCTCCGACAAGCCGCAGACGACGCGGCGTGCGGTGCGGGGCGTGGCCACCGCCGCCGACTGGCAGCTCGTGCTCATCGACCTCCCCGGCGTCCAGCGACCGCGCGACGCGCTGACTGGGCGGATGCAGCGTCGCGTCGAGCGCGAGCTCAAGGACGCCGACGGCTGCCTGCTCGTGGTCAACGCCGAGCAGGGCATCGGACCCGGAGACCGGTTCATCGCCAATCTCCTGCGGGGAGCATCCGTACCCGTGGTGGTGGCCGTCAACAAGATCGATCGCTGTCACCGGGCCGGCACCGCGGCGACGCTCCAGGCCGTAGCTGACCTCGATGTCGGCGAGGAGATCTTTCCGGTCTCGGCGCGCACCGGCGCCGGGGTTCCCGAGCTGGTGGCACGGCTGGTCGAGCTCCTCCCGGAAAGCCCGTTCTTCTTCTCCCCGGAGCAGCACTCCGACGTGCCCGAATCGGTGTGGCTGGCCGAGCTGGTGCGCGAGCAGGTGCTGTCGCGAGTGCGCGCCGAGGTCCCCCACGCCGTCGAGGTCGAGGTCGAGGCGATCGAGCAACGGCGCGAGGACCTGATCGCCGTGCAGGCGGTCGTCCTCGTCGAGACCGAGTCGCAGAAGGGCATCCTCATCGGTGCGGGGGGGAGGATGGTCAAGGCGATCGGCACCGCCGCCCGCCGGGCGATCGAGCGCGAGCTCGGCTCCCGGGTTCACCTCGAGCTGGCGGTGCGGGTGCGCCGGCACTGGCGCGGCGACGAGCGGCTACTCGACCGGTTGGGGATCGAGTAGGACATTCGCTGAGTTTTTGCACAACCTCCTCAGGTCGGGGCGTAAGGTTTTGCACGGGTGACGCCGATATAGGACTCCTGGGACCAACGGGAACCTGAGACTCCCGATAGGAGGACGACTGTGAAAAGGCGAGAAGCGGTTCTGGCGCTGTGCGGCGCCGTGATGGTGGTGCTGGCCCTGTTAGCGGTGTTCGCGATCGAGCTCTCGAACACGCAGGCGAAATCGCGCCACGACGTCGAGGCAAGGGTGCACGAGCGTGGTGTGCTCGCCGGCGCGCTGATTGACAGCCTGTTCTCGTCGGTCAAGCAGGAGATTCCTCAGGAGGCTCGCATCTACGGCACCAAGGCGGTCAGCGCCCGGACGCTGGACGGGGCCCAAGCAGAGGGACACCTTGCCTACCTCGCGCTGCTCGATTCCTCGCGGAGCGTCATCGCCCACTCTCGCGGGTTCACGCCGCAGGCGGCGTCCGAGCTCGCGCACGCGCCTGCCGCGACGCCGGACCGCACCGGCGTCGGATACGAGCTCGGGAGTCTCATTCCGTACGGCCGCACAGGTGCCATCGACTTCACCGCCGTCTTCCCGACCCCCTACGGCTCGCGGACGCTGATCACCGGTTTCTCACCCGTGCAGATCAGTGGTTTCATCGCCGCCGACCTGCGCAAGATCCCCGGTGTCAAGGGTGCGCGCAACTATCTCCTGGACGGAAACGGAGCCGTGCTCGCCTCGACCAACGCGGCGGTCACCGTCGGGCAGCGGTTGGGCGGGCAGCAGGTGATGGCGGCGCTGCGCCACTCCTCGGCCGACGTCGCAGGCCAGTACTACGACCAGGTCCACCTTTCCAACTCGCGCTGGCGGATCGTGCTCGCGGCGCCCGACGGTCCCCTGTTCGCAAGCGTCTCGGGCCTGCGCAAATGGGTCCCGTGGCTGATCTTCATCTGCTTCGCCCTCTTCGCCCTCGCCGCGCTCGTGCTCGGGCGGCGCTCGCTCCGAGCCGCGGATGAGGTCCGCGAGGCCAACGCCCAGCTCGCGCTTCTCAACACCGAGCTCGAGTCGAGCAACGAGGCGCTCGAACGGCGGGCCCGCGAGCTCGCCCGCTCGAACTCCGAGCTCGAGCAGTTCGCATCGATTGCCTCCCATGACCTGCAGGAGCCGCTGAGGAAGGTCCGCACCTTCACCCAACAGCTGACGGTGATCGAGGCCGAGCACCTGTCCGATCGGGGCCGCGACTACCTCCAGCGGGCCAACGCAGCCGCGGAGCGGATGCAGAAGCTGATCGAGGACCTGCTCAAGTTCTCCCGCGTCGCCACCCACGGACGGCCGTTCGGTTCCGTCGACCTCGACCAGGTCACGCACGAGGTCCTCGGAGACCTCGAGGCGCAGATCGAGCGCTCCGGCGCCGTCATCCACATCGGCGCCCTGCCGACGATCAGCGCCGACGCCCTGCAGATGCGCCAGCTGATGCAGAACCTGATCTCCAACGCGATCAAGTTCCGCCAGGAGGGCGTGACTCCGGAGGTCTCGATCGACGCCGCCGTTGCGGCCGGCGCGGCCGGCGCGGCCGGCTTCGCGGGCGCGGCCGGCTTCGCCGGCCAGGTGACGCTGACCGTGCGCGACAACGGCATCGGCTTCGAGCCGCAGTACGCCCGCCGGATCTTCAGGGTCTTCGAGCGGCTCCACGGCCGCGGCGAGTATCCGGGGACGGGGATCGGCCTGGCGCTGTGCCGCCGGATTGCCGAGCGCCACGGCGGAACCATCGTCGCCGACTCCGAGCTCGGCCACGGCGCCACCTTCACCGTGACCATGCCCATGCGCCAGCGCGACGAAGTCCTCGTCGTCGCTTCCTTCGATGACAACGGCGATTACGCCAAGGAGACAGCCGATGTCTCTGCCTGAGCGCCGCGGCAGGTCGGTAACCATCCTCCTCGCCGACGACGACGAGGAGGATCGCGAGCTCGCGCGGGATGCGCTGCAGGACTCCAAGCTCGCGAACGAGATGCGCTTCGCCGTCGACGGGCAGGACCTCATGGACTACCTGCGTCGCCAGGGGCGCTACGCCGACCCGTCGGTCGACGCCCCGCGGCCAGGAATCATCCTCCTCGACCTCAACATGCCCAAGAAGGACGGGCGCGAGGCGCTCGCGGAGATCAAGGCGGACGAGTCGTTGCGCCGGATACCGGTTGTCGTCCTGACGACGTCCAACGACGAACAGGACGTGCTCCGCAGTTACGACCTCGGCGTCAACTCCTTCATCACCAAGCCGGTGACCTTCGCCGGCCTCGTCGAGGCGATGAGCGCCTGGTCGCGCTACTGGTTCGAGCTCGTCGAACTGCCAAACGAGGAGGCCGGTCGTGGCACACCGCGATGAGGCCGTCCGGGTCCTCCTCGTCGAGGACGACGAGGACGACTACCTGATCACCCGCGACATGCTCGCCGCACAGGAGCGCGCGCGCTTCGTGCTCGAGTGGTGCGACGACTACCGCCAAGGGCTCGAGGCGATCCGGCGCGAGGACCACAACGTGTACCTGATCGACTATCGGCTGGGCACGAACACGGGCCTCGAGCTCGTGCGCGAGGGGTTCGCCACGCGTCCGCAGGCGCCGGTGATCATCCTCACCGGCCAGAACGATTACGAGATCGATCTCGAAGCCACCGCCCTCGGAGTCACCGACTACCTGGTCAAGCAGGAGCTCGATCCCGCCGGCCTCGAGCGCTCGATCCGGTACGCGATCAGTCACCAGCGAGCGCTGAGCGACCTGATCCAGAGCGAGGAGCGCTATGCCCTCGCCGTCCGCGCCGCCAATGACGGGATCTGGGATTGGGATCTGCGCGGTGACCGGATCTACTTCTCGCCCCGCTGGCACGCCATCCTCGGCCACACCGAACGCTCGGGCGACGAGGATCCCTCGACGTGGTTCGATCTCGTCCACGCCGACGATCTCCTCCGCCTGCGAGCCGCCATCGACGCCCACCTGGCCGGGCAGACGCCGCATCTGCAATCCGAGCACCGGATGCGCCACGCCGACGGAAGCTGGCGCTGGGTGCTGAGCCGAGGCCTGGCGATCCGGGACGTGATTGGCGGGGTGACGAGGATGGCGGGATCGCTCTCGGACATCACCGACCGCCGCAGCGCGGAGATCCGCCTCCAGCACGACGCGCTCCACGACGCCCTCACCGGACTTCCCAACCGCGCCCTGTTCATGGATCGCGTGGACCAGGTCGTGCGGCGGACGTCGCGGGAACCGGGAGCCGGATGCGCGGTCCTGTTCGTCGACGTCGACCGCTTCAAGCTCGTCAACGACAGCCTCAGCCACGCCGTCGGCGATCACCTCCTGGTCGCGCTGGCGGGAAGGATCTCCGGCGTCCTGCGCCCCGGGGACACGGTGGCGCGGATCGGCGGGGATGAGTTCACCATCCTCCTCGACGGCGCCGTGAGCGAGCCCGAGGCGGGGATCGTGGCCGGCCGCATCCAGGCCGCACTCGGTCAGCCGTTCATCGTCGACGGCCACGAGCTCATCGTCACCGCCAGCATCGGGATCTCGCTCGGCAGCCCACAGATCGGCCCGTCGGAGCTCCTGCGCAACGCCGACATCGCCATGTACGACGCCAAGCGCCGGGGTCGCGCGTGCTGCGCCCTGTTCGACGAGAGCATGCACCGAAGGGTGGTGGACCGGCTCGCGCGCGAGAACGATCTCCGCCACGCCGTCGACCATTCGCTGCTCGACATCCACTATCAACCGATCGTCGACCTGGCCACCGGCCGGATCCGGGCGCTCGAGGCGCTCGCCCGCTGGCCCGCCGGATGGCCGGAGGTGGCTCCGCTCGACTTCATCCCGATCGCCGAGGAGACCGGGGTGATCGGTCCGCTCGGCCTGCACGTGCTCCGGGTCGCGCTCGATTCGCTCGCCCGCTGGCGCCGGGCCGGGCTGGTCGGGGACGACGTGCGTATGAGCGTCAACGTCTCCGCTCGCCAGCTCGAGGATCCGACGCTTCCCGGGAGCGTGCGGGCCGCGATCGCCGCCGCCGGCCTCGAGGGTGACGCCTTGCGGCTCGAGATCACCGAGAGCACGCTGATGCAGGAGCCCGAGCGGATGCAGCACATCGTCTCCGAGGTGTGCGCGACCGGTGCCGG
>DASZMD010000253.1:0-4032 GCA_035551955.1 Solirubrobacteraceae bacterium
CCGGCGGCGGAGGCGAGGAGCAGACACATGACGGCGACCCCGGCGAAGGCGGGTATCAGGGTGCCGACCCGGTCCGGGTCGGCGACGAAGGGCTCGGCGCCGGCGGCTTCGATGGCCGGTTGGCGGCCGGGATCTCGCGTCGTCCCGCGCACCGCGTGCCCGGCGGCTCGCAGCTCGCCGGCGAGCTGCTGACCGCGGCATCCGCAGCCGACGATCAGGATGCGGGCCATGGCTCGATCAGCAGCTCGATGCGATCGAACAGGTCGGCGAGGATGCGCGCGGTGGCTCCCCACACAAGGTTGTCCCCGACCACGTACGTATCGGTCCGAAACGGCAGCCCGCGGCGGATCAGCCGTCGGCGGCCATAACCGGCGAGCAGGGTACGGAGCGGGAGCTCGATGATCTCGGCGACCTCCTCGGCGCTGGCCGTCCACGTGTGGCCGGGCTCGATCATGCCCACGAAGGGGTAGATCGCGTAGCCGGTCACCACCGTCGGCGTGGGCTGGAGCGCGCCGAGCAGCTCGACGGCGGCTCCCGGTAGCCCGATCTCCTCCTCGGTCTCGCGGAGGGCGGTCGTGCGCAGGTCGTGCTCGCCCGGTTCGGCGCGGCCGCCGGGAAAGGAGATCTCCCCGGGGTGGCGGCGCAGATCGCGCTGGCGCCGGGTGAGGACGGCATGGAGCTCGCCGTTCTGGAGGTACAGGGGCACGAGCACAGCGGCGTTGACCGCGCCGCTGACATCGAGGCTGAGCGCCTCCTCGGGGGAGAGCAGAACGCCTCGGAGCTCCTCCCTGATCGAGGCCATGCCAGGACTATATTTGGGTAATGGAGGCGCTGATCGTGGTCGACGTCCAGAACGACTTCACTCCCGGCGGCGCCCTCGCCGTGACCGACGGAGACCAGATCATCGAGGCGGTCAATCGCCTCGCCAGGCAAGCGCCCCTGGTCATCGCCACCCGCGACTGGCACCCGCCCGACCATCGGTCGTTCGCCGAGCGCGGCGGCATCTGGCCGGTGCACTGCGTGCGCGACACACCCGGGGCGCAGCTCCATCCCGATCTCGGTGCGCGCTTCGACGCGATCATCGACAAGGGCCGGGCGCCCGACCAGGAGGGCTACTCGGGCTTCGAGGACACCCCGCTCGAGCAGCTGCTGCGCGAACGCGGTGTCGACACTGTGCACATCGTGGGGCTCGCCCTCGACTACTGCGTGAAGGCCACCGCGCTCGCGGCGCGCGCCGCCGGGTTCGACGTCGTCGTCCATCGCGAAGCGACCCGGGCCGTCGAGGTCGCGCCCGGAGACGGCGACCGGGCGCTCGAGGAGCTGCGCGCAGCTGGGGTGGAGGTCGTGTAGCGCCGCGCGGTCAAGCGCGGGCAGGCTCGACGAGCTCGAGGCGCTCGTTGAACATGACTTCACCGTCGAGCGTCCGGTGCACGGGGCACTTGGCGGCGATGACCTTCAAGCGCTTGACCTGCTCGTCGGAGAGTCCGCGGGGGAGACGGAGCACGAGATTGAACTTGGTCGGGCAGCCCCGTTCGGCCGGCGTGTACTCGCACTCCACCTCGATCGGACCGACCTCCCAGCCCTTGTGCTTGGCGTACATCTCCATCGTCACCGCAGTACAAGAGGCGAGGCTCGCCGCCAGTAGCTCCTGCGGACTTGGGCCGTCATCCTCGCCGCCCTCGTTCCTGGCTTCGTCGATCACCACCCGATGGCTGCGTACGTCGATGTCGTGGGTAAAAGCGCCGGTTCGGCGGGCGGTGGCCTTCATCACATGTTCCTTCATGGTTTGGTGTCCGATAGACATCCTGATCGTAGCGCCGGCGCGGGCATCGCGGCGACTAATTTTCAGTGCTACCTAGTGAGATCGTTGAACAGGAGCCCCGTGGGCACCTTGGGGAAGAAATACGTCGACTTCGGGGGCATGCTCTCGCCCGTGGCAGCGACCTCCTGGATCCGCTCGACCGGCGTCGCGCCCATGAAGAAGGCGGCGTCGTACTCGCCGCTCTGCACCTGGCCGAGAGCCTGGGCGAAGTCGCGGGCATAACCGAGGCCGGCCAGATGGTCGATGTCCTCGTCGGTCATCCCCAACGCCCGCTTGAGGACGAGCGCCTCGAGGACGGCGGTGTCGAGCCGCCGGTAGGGCTCGGCGTGATCGGGCAGGGCGCCGTCGGCGATGGCCGGGTCCTTCAGGGTGAGCATGTAAGGGCGCTGGAAGTGAGAATCGATGTAGCCGATCTGAACGTCGGCGTCCCCCCGGGGCTCGAGCGCGGCAGTGTCCTCGAGCGCTTCGACATCGAAGTCGCGCCGGATCGCGTTGGCCAGCGCCTCATGCTGATCGGGCTCGAGCCCGCGCACGAGGCGATGGGTGGGGAACACGGTCAGTCCCGGGTCCTCGAGTGCGACCAGGCACATGAGGACGTACCGGTGCGGGCCCTCGCCCCCCACCTCCTCGGCATATACGCGAGCGGTCTCGTAGCGGTGATGGCCGTCGGCGATCAGGAGCTCGGCGTCGCGCGTCGCCGCCTTGACCTGCTCGATCGCTTCGCGGTCGCCCACTCGCCACAGCCGGTTGATCGTCCCGTCGGCGTCCCGCGCCTCCCCCCACGGGGTGACGTCGGGCGAGGAGGCGAGCGCGTCCCAGGCGGCGCCCTCAGGGTCGGAGAAGAGCGCGAAGATCGGCGACAGGTTGGCCTTCGTCGCCCGCGTGAGGCGCAGCCGGTCCTCCTTCGGTCCCGGGTGGGTGCGCTCGTGGGGGCGGATGCGTCCCGCGCCGTACTCCTCGATGCGCACGCGCGCGAAGATGCCGTGGCGCGTCCGCTTGCGTCCGTCCGGACCCGTATAGGTCTGGCCGAGCGCCCACAGGGCCGGCGCGTCGTCGCGCACGACCGCGCCCTCGGCCCGCCAACTAAGGAACTCCTTGGCCGCCGCCGCGTACGGGTCTTCGCCCTCGGGAAGGTCGATGCGCACCACGTTGTAGGGCGAGCGCGCCACCAGCTCCGCGTGCCCCTCGGCGTCGATAACGTCGTAGGGCGGCGCCACGACGTCCTGTAGGCCGCCCGTGACCGCAGGGTCGTAGAGGAGTGCTCGCAGGGGCTCGATTGCTGCCATGGGCCGGCGCCGGAGGCTACTCGACCGGTGAGCGTCGGGCAGGCGCGGCGGCCGATCGGGCCCACGGTCTAGACTCGTCGATCCCCCCGGGGCGTGGCTCAGCCTGGTAGAGCATCCGGTTTGGGGCCGGAAGGTCGCCGGTTCGAATCCGGCCGCCCCGATGATCGCCGCGGAGAAGCGACGCCCGGTCTAGTTTCGAGCGCCCGCGCTGGGGATCCGGCTAGCGCCGGACGGTGCGCGGCTCGGCCGTGAGCGTGACCTCGACGTAGCGCAGCGCCACCGGCCCGATCAGGACCACGTCCCCGTCGCGCAGCTCCGACTCGACGATCCGGCGCCCGTTGACGAACGTCCCGTTCGCGCTGCGGTCATCAAGCACGCGAACGCGCGCCCCCCGCTGGACGAGAATCGCATGGCGGCGCGACACATGGTGGTCCTCGATCCGCAGGTCGGCGGTGAAGCCGCGCCCGATATGGGTGACCTCGCGCTCGAGCTCCACGAGCAGGGTCTCGTCGCCGTCCGTGAGCGCCAGATATCGTCCCGGTGCCGCCACCTCGGTGGGCATGGCCCGGCGCCGAGTGCGGTGGTCGATCAGCGGCAGAGCGTCGATGATCGGGTCGAGCCAGGGAGCCAGGAGCATCTCCGTCTCGTGCGGATCCGGGCTCGTCGGCGCGAGATGCTCGCGCGTGTGGAGAGGCTGCGTTTCGGTTGCCATAGCGTGAACTCAACTATGCCCGCGGGAGCATCAGGTCAACGTAAGCGAAGAGCAGGTGAAGACTCCTGTCACGCACGGCGGCACGGACCCGGGGGCAGGGGCAATACCCTGTGCCACGGCCCCCGTAGCTCAGCTGGATAGAGCGGCGGCCTTCTAAGCCGCGGGTCGCAGGTTCGAGTCCTGCCGGGGGCATGGGGTGAAAGGGCTGGAAA
>DASZMD010000254.1:0-7743 GCA_035551955.1 Solirubrobacteraceae bacterium
GAGGAGAGCACGAAGTCGTCGACGAGACCGCCGTCGCGTGCCACCGCCTGGGCGCGGACGCCGGCCGGGCCTGGCTCCAGGTCCTCGGCCACCAGTCCGGGTACGTAACGTGCCGCCTGGCGGGCGAAGGCAGCACGGCTGGCGGCCAGGTGCATCTCCTGCAGGCCGGTGCGCCACCAGCGAGCAGCCATCCGCCAGCTCCCCGGCCAGGTCACGGTGTCGCGGACATCGCCGGGGCTGACCCTCCCCAGGCGATAAGCCTGGCGCGAAGCAACGAGGAGGGCGGAGGGTCCGACGAGTACCTCCCCGTCGACGCGGCGGGTGAGGTGGACGCCGAGGAAGGGAAGGGCGGGATCGGGAACCGGGTAGATGAGCCCGCGCACGAGCGCGCGCCGGCCGGTACGCAGGCGCAGGTAACCGCCGCGGAAGGGAAGAATCCGCGGATCGGGTGGGGCGCCCGCCTGGACGGCGAGGCGGTCCGACCACAGCCCGGCGCAGAACACGGCGCGCCCGGCCTCGATCGCGTCGCCCTCCGGTCCCATGAGCCGGATCCCCCGCCCGCCGATGCGCACGTCCTCGACGCGGTAGCCGAGGCGCAGCTCGCCTCCGGCCTCGCGCACGTCGTCGGCCATCCGCGCGCACACGGCGGCGAAGTCGACGATGCCGGTGGCGGGTGAGTGCAGCGCCGCCACTCCGGTGGCGTGCGGCTCGATCTCCTTGATCTCCTCGGCGTTCAGGCGGCGGATGCCGGGAACGCCGTTGGCCCGGGCGCGAGCCTCGATGCTCTCCAGGGCCGGAAGCTCCTGGGGGCTGGTGGCGATGATGAGCTTGCCGATCCGCTGGACGTCGACGCCACGGCGCTCGCAGTAGTCGTACATGCGCGCGGCGCCGTCGACACACAGCCGCGCCTTCAGCGAGCCCGGGGCGTAGTACACGCCGGCGTGAATCACGCCGCTGTTGTGTCCGGTCTGATGGGCACCCACCGTGCCGGCCTGCTCGAGCACGATCACCCGTGCGGCGGGGGTGCGCGCCAGGAGCTCGCGAGCGACGGCCAGACCCAGTATCCCGGCGCCGACGACGGCCGTGTCGTAGCTGCGGGGCACCCCCGTCAGCCCGCGTGGGTGGCGAGCTCGAACCAGACGCGCGTTCCGCCTGGGCGGTCCACTCCCCAGCACAGGGCTTCCTGCTCGACCAGGTAGAGGCCGTAGCCGCCCCCGGGATGGTTCGGGTCTCGGGCCCGTGGCGTGAACCCTTCCCCAGCGTCGGTGACCTCGACGCGAAGGGCGCCCCCGTCGGTCACGCGCGCCGCGAACAGGATCTCGGCCTCGGCCGTGGCCTGGGAGTGGATGACCGCGTTGGTGACGACTTCCGAGACGAGCAAGAGGAGGGTCGCGAGCCGGGCGGGCGCGATCTCGAGCCCATCGGAGAATCCCGAGATGGCTGCGCGCGCCAGGGCGGGAGCGTGCGGGGTCTGCTCGAGGCTGATGCGCAACGCACCCGGGTCCAGGCTCGGCGAAGACTCTCCGGAGACGGACATCATCCTTGCGGGGCGTCCTCGAAGGGCAGCGCGGAGTCGGCGCCGGTGGCGGTGAGCACGGCGGCAGCCGTCTCGTGCTTGGGACGTATGAGCACGAGCTTCCACGCTTCCGCCTTCGCCCGCTGGTCGAGCTCGATCAGGAGCCGGAGCCCGGTCGAGTCCATGAAGCTCAGGTCGCTGAGGTCGAGGGTCAGCGCCTTCACGTCGCGGCGCAGGCGCTCGATGCTCTCGGCGAGGACCGGACCGGTGCTGAGATCGAGCTCGCCCACGATCTTCACAGTCACCCCCGCCTCGGTGGCGCGGTGGGCGATCTTGAACTCAGTCGGTCTGACCATGCCTCACTCCCGCTAGACGGTCGTCGTGGTTTTGCGACGATGGTGCCCGAGTGCCGAGGGGGCGGTGGAGCACGATCGCCGCCGTGTCGTCGGCATAGGCACCGGTCTGGAAGGCGGTGAGGGCGCCGGTCAGGCTACCGGCGACGTCGGCCGCGGGCCTGCCCGCCACCTCGCCGAGCGCCTCGCGCAGTCGCCCGAGCCCGAAGCGACGGCGCTCCTCATCGACGGCATCGGTGATCCCGTCGGTGTAGGCGACGAGCGTGCTCCCGGGCGCGAGCGCGACGGTGGTGTCCTCCCAGGCGGCTTCGGTGAAGGCGCCGAGGAGCGGGCCGTGCTCGCCCAGCTTGCTTACCCCTTGGTCGGTCACGTACAGCGGTAGCGGATGCCCGCCGACGGCGAGGGTGGCGTGGTCACCGTCGAGGCGCACGCACAAGGCGGTGCACACCGAGAGCGTGGACCGAGCCTTGAGGGTGCGGTCCACGTGGGCGAGCACCGCGGCCGGGCTCGAGAGGAATTCCGACGCGGTGCGCATGGTGTGGCGGACGAGCGCGGTCAGGGCCGCCGCCTCGACTCCCTTTCCCGTCACGTCGCCGATGATCATCATCCAGCTCTCTCCCAGCGGCCACACGTCGTAGAAGTCGCCGCCCACCATGCTGCCCGCCATCGCCGGCAGGTAGACGCTGGCGAGCTCGAAGCCGGGAACGTCGGGCAGCTGCTCGGGGAGCAGGCTCTGCTGGAGGGTGCGGGCGATCGAGGACCGCTGGCTGTACAGCCTGGAGTTCTCGATCGCCACCGCTGCGCGCGCCGCGACCTGCTCGGCGAGCTGGAGATCGAACTCGTCGAGCGAGCGGCGCGATTCGGAGGTGATGAGCGTGATCGCCCCCAGCGTCCGGTCGCCGATGCGCATCGGGACCACGAGCCCGGAGTGCAGCCCGACGGCGCGGATGAGCTCCATGTGGCGCTCGTCAACCGCCGCCTGGTCGAGCATCGCCTCCGGGATCTCCGGATAGAGAAGCGATCGCCCGGTGCGGAACACGAACCCGAGACCCAGCTCGGGATCCAGCCGTTCGGGCTCGTAGGCCCGGAGCTCCTCGGCCAGGCTCAGGCGCTCGGGATCGACATGGGCCACCGCCACCTTTATGCGGTCCCCGTCGTCGTCGACGAGGTCGACGGCGCACCAGTCGGCCACCTCGGGGACGGCAAGCTGGGCGACATTACGTAGGGTCTGCTCGTAGTCGAGCGAGGAGGCCAGCACCTCGCTCGCCTGGGCCAGGAAGGTGCCGCGTTGCTCGGCGCGCTTCTGCTCGGTCACGTCCTCGATCACGGTGATGGTGGCCTCCACCTCCCCCTCCTCACCCACGAGCGGGGCGGCCTTGAGCAGGTTCCAGCGCTGCGCACCCGTCTCGCGATGAACGGTGCGGATGAGCAGCGGCTCGGCCGCCTCGCCGCGCAGGATCCGCACCGAGGGAATGTCGTCCATGTGGATCTCGCGCCCGTTGGCGTCCCACACCAGGAAGTCGCTCATGATCGTGTCGGGCGCCGTGTCCCGGAGCTCCTCCCAGGACCCGAAGCCCAGGTGCGCGACCGCCGCGGGGTTCGCGTAGAGGAAGCGGTGATCGCGGTCGCGGATGGTGATCGCGTCGCTGAGCGCACCGACGATGGTCTCGAAGCGACGCTCGCTCCCGCGCAGCGCCCGGTTGACCTCCTCGACCAGGCGCCCACGCTCGCGGTCGGCCGCGACCCGCTCGCTGACGTCGCGGATGAAGGCGTGGAAGGTCCAGCAGCCGGCGTCCTCGAGCGCGGAGACCGTGAACTCCACGGGGATCTCGGTCCCGTCCGCCCGCAGCGCCCGCATCTCGAGCCGGCGATCGAGCACTCGGCCCTCGCCCGTGGCCAGGAACCGGCGCAGGCCCTCCCAGTGCGCCTCGCGCAGGCCCTCGGGGATGATCAGCTCGGCGACCGGGCGCCCCAGCGCCTGCGCGCGTGTCAATCCGAACACGGCCTCCGCGCTCGGATTCCAGGCGGTGACAAGACCCTCCTCGTCCATAGAAATGACCGCGCTGTAGGCGCGGTCGAGGATGAACTCGGCCATCGTTGGAGCCATCGGGGTAATTATCGGCGCTGGGCAGATGTGGCTGCAATCGGTTTTCATGGGATCCTCGCAAGGTGACCTCAGCGAACGCACGCTCAACCCTGGAGCCCGCGGACGCCATCGTCGTCGGAGCGGGACTTGCCGGGCTGGCCGCGACGGCCGAGCTCGCCGACGCGGGCCGCCGGGTCCTAGTCATCGATCAGGAGCCCGAAGCGTCGCTGGGCGGCCAGGCTTTCTGGTCGCTCGGGGGTCTCTTCTTCGTCAATTCGCCCGAGCAGCGGCGCGCCCGTATCCGCGACTCATTCGAGCTCGCGTGGCAGGACTGGCTGGGGAGCGCCGCCTTCGATCGCCCCGAGGACGAGTGGCCGCGGCGCTGGGCGCGCGCCTACGTGGAGTTCGCCACCCACGAGAAGCGCGACTGGCTCTACGGGATGGGCGTCCGCGTCCTTCCCAGCCCCGGGTGGGCCGAGCGCGGGGGCACCACCGGCAGCGGGCACGGGAACTCGGTCCCGCGCTTTCACCTGACGTGGGGTACCGGCCCCGGCCTGCTCGAGCCCTTTGTGCACAGAGTCCGGGCGGCGCACGAGCGGGGCCTCGTCGCCTTCGCCTTCCGCCATCGCGTCGACGAGATCACCATCGCGGCCGGAGGCGTCGAGGGAGTGAGCGGCTCGGTGCTCGCCCCCCACCAGATCACCCGTGGACAGGACAGCTCGCGGGAGGTGGTGGGCGAGTTCTCGGCTCGGGCCCAGGCGGTCCTCGTGAGCACCGGCGGGATTGGACATAGCTTCGACCTGATCCGCAAGCACTGGCCTGCCCGCCTGGGACCGCCGCCCAAGCACCTGATCTCCGGCGTACCCGCCCACGTCGACGGGCGGATGCTCGAGATCGCCGAGCGAGCGGGCGCCAGCCTGATCGGCCGCGACCGGATGTGGCACTACGTGGAGGGACTCCGGAACTGGAACCCGATCTGGAGCAACCACGGAATCAGGATCATCCCCGGGCCATCTTCGCTGTGGCTCGACGCCACCGGCAAGCGCCTCCCCGTTCCCCTCTTCCCGGGGTTCGACACCCTCGCCACCCTCGCCCACATCGGGAAGACGGGCTACGACCACACATGGTTCGTCCTCACCCGCAAGATCATCGAGCGCGAGTTCGCGCTCTCGGGCTCCGAGCAGAACCCGGACATCACCGGCAAGAGCGTCGCCGACACCGTCCGCTCGCGACTGCTGCCCGTCATCCCGGGCCCGGTGCAGAAGTTCATGGATCACGGCGTCGACTTCGTCGTCGAGCGTGACCTGCCCTCGCTCGTGCGCGGGATGAACGCCCTCACCGATCAGCCCCTGCTCGACGCGGCAGCGATCGAGCGCGAGATCGTCGCCCGCGACCGCGAGATCGAGAACTCGATCGGCAAGGACATGCAGGTGATGGCGATCCGCGCCGCGCGGCGCTACCTCCCCGATCGCATCAGCCGCGTGGCCGCCCCGCATCGCCTGCTCGATCCCGCTGCCGGACCGCTGATCGCCGTGCGGCTCAACATCCTCACCCGCAAGACCCTCGGCGGCCTCGAGACCGACCTCGACTCAGGCGTGCTGCGACCGGGCGGCGAGCCCATCCCCGGCCTCTACGCGGCGGGCGAGGTGGCCGGCTTCGGCGGCGGCGGGATGCACGGTTACAGCGCGCTCGAGGGGACCTTCCTCGGCGGCTGCCTGTTCTCCGGCAGGACCGCCGGCCGCGCCATGGCCAGGGCGACCGCCACGTAGGTCCACCGCCCCTACGCCCCGCGGGAGCGCCTCCGGAGCGCGGCGGGATCGAGGACGGTGATGGCGCGCCGGTCGGTGGTGATCCAGCCGAGCGCGCGCATCAGGCGCAGGGCGCGGGAAACCGTCTCCCGGGTGGCGCCCGTCCAACTCGCGAGCTCATCCTGGCTGAGCGAGAGATCGATGCGCCGCCCGACCTCGGCGGGCACCCCGTGGTCGGCCGCGAGCTCGAGCAGGCGTTTGGCGACGCGCCCAATGCTGTCGTGGGTGGCGAGGTCGATCCGGTCGCGGTCGGCCTCGGCGAGGCGGCGCACGAGCATGCGGATGAGCACGAGCCCGACGTCGGGATGCTCGGCGAGGAAGGCGCGGAACTCCTCACCCGCGATGCTTCCCACCTCGACCTTGTCGACGGCGACGCCGGTCGCGGTCCGGCGAATGCCCCCGAGGACCGCCATCTCCCCGATGAGCTCGCCGGGTCCGCGGATCGCCAGCACGACCTCACGCCCGCCCGCGCCCGCCGCCACCAGCTTCACCCGGCCCTCGATGACCACGATCACATCCTCGCCGGCGGCACCCGCGCGCAGCACCGGCGAGGCCTTCGGCACGACCCGGCGCCGGAGCCGCCCGAGCAGGGCGTCGGCGTCCTGAGCCGCGAGCTGACGCAGGAACGACACCTGCTGAGGCTCGAAGGGCTCATTGTTCGCTGTCATCGTCACCGTGAAAAATGTCACGACTCGGGGTCAGCCGGCTTTGATACGTCTACGAGCGAACTCGCCGACGCCTCCTCCGAGGATCACCGCTCCGATGACCACGAGCGCGACCGTCCCGATATCGCCGAACGCGTCAGCCACCGGGGGGCCGATCAGGAAGCTTCCCAGGCCGATGACCAGCGCCCAGATCATGGCCGACAGGGCGTTGGCCGCCAGGAAGACGTTCCACCGCACCCGGTGCACGCCGGCGAGCCAGCCCGGTGTCATGATCACCGCCGTGACCGTGGCGCGGCGGAACACCGCCTCGCCCCGCTCCACCGCTCGCAGCCGCGCCTTGAGCAGGGGACCGGGGGCGGTGAGGACGGCGCGCCCGGCCTTGTAGCCGATCAGCCAGCCGATCACCCCGCCCGCGCTGGCGGCTAGCCAAGCCACGAGCAGCACCTCGGTGAGGTCGAGCTTGTGCTTGGCGGCGAGGATGGCGGCCGCCACGAGTAGGGGCTCCCCGGGACCGATCCCGAAGATCCAGCTGATGGTGGCGCCCGCGGCGAGGCCCGCGTAGTCGAACGGCGGTCCGTGGAAGCGGTGGAAGTGGAGGTGGAGGTGGATCGCCGCTGCGACCAACGTGGTCACCGCGGCGCCCCGACAGCCGCCCGCAGAGCGCGGCCGCGCCCGGGATGTTCGGCGATCGGGGGGACGGTCATCGGTGTGAACGATCGTCGCATACCGACCGGCATTCGGCGTCACGGAGCGCCGGCACGGCGCCCGCAGCGGCCCGCGTCGCGCACTTTTCTGCCCCGTTTGCTGGTCCTTTTGCCGGGGGTAGCGCCCGGATAGCCCGCGCCACGCGGGAATCGTTTATCCGTATGTCCAGGTGGCCAATTCGTTTGCTGGACGCGAGGCCATAGAAGCCTCCTGGGACCTGCACAAGTCTTCCGCCACTGACAAGAGGGCCGACTGGGACCTGGGGGTCGTCGGTCCGGTCCGCCGCGCGAGCGGGGGGCACCGCCCGTTCCCCCGGACAAGGAGATCCATGACGCCGTTCACACCTTATCCCCCGTGGCTCAGCCCAGGAGACAACGCGTGGCAGCTCACCGCCGCGACGCTCGTCGGTCTCATGAGCGTGCCGGGCCTCGTCGTTCTCTACGGCGGGGTCATGCAGAAGCGCTGGGCGATCAACAGCATGATGCTCACGTTCGGGACCTTTTCAGTGGTGCTCGTCGTCTGGGTGCTCTGGGGCTTCAAGCTGGGCTTCGGTCATCCGATCGGACATGGAACGGACTTCTTCTCGACGTTCTGGGGAAAGCCCGGCATC
>DASZMD010000255.1:0-2286 GCA_035551955.1 Solirubrobacteraceae bacterium
GATCCTGGTCAACGACACGATCGCTGCCAACACCGCCGACGACGGCGGGGCGATGTACGTGATCGGCTACGACGCGAGCTCCGCGAGCACCGCGGGGGCGGCCGTTCTCGTCAACGACATCCTCTCGGGCAGCGTCACGGCGGCGAGCGCGAGCACCCGCGACCTCGTGGTGGCGAAGCCCAGCCTGGTGGCCGACGGCTCCGCCAACCGGGCGGGCGCGACGGCGACCGCCTCGGCGCCGAACATCGTGGTGGCGAGCGCGGCCACCGGCACCCTGACGGGGACGCCGATCGCCAGCGACCCGCAGCTCGGTCCCCTCGCCCTGAACAGCGGCCCGGGGATGTTCACCATGCTCCCGGGGTCGGCGAGCCCGGCCCTCAAGGCGGGTACGACGACCGGGGCGCCCACCACCGACGAGCGCGGCACCGCGCGCCCGGCCGCCGGCCCGATCGACCTCGGCGCCGTGCAGGTCAGCGCCGCCGGAGCGGCCCCGACACCGGCGGTTCCGGTCGTGGTCACGGGCGCGGCCAAGGCGGTGACCGCCTCCAAGGCGACGCTGACCGCCGCCGTCAACCCCAACGGGTCGGCCACGAGCTACTACTTCCAGTACGGCGCCACGGCCGGCTACGGCAGCAAGACAAGCACCGGCCACCTGGTGTCGGGGACGACGGCCGTCCCCGTCACCGCCAACATCTCCAAGCTCAAGGCCAACACGACCTACCACTTCCGGATCGTCGCCACCAACACGGTGGGGACGAGTCAGGGCGTAGGCGGCACCTTCAAGACCCTGCGTCAGAACATCGCCGGCATGCGCGTCACCGTCACTCCGCGGCACGCGGTCAAGTTCCCCTATCGCTTCAAGTTCACCGGCAAGATTCGCCTCCCCACGGGCGTCACCAACGGGGCGGCCTGTGGCGGCGGGGTCTCGGTGGTGATCAAGCGCGGCCACAAGACCGTGCTCAAGGGACGCGCCGGCGTGTTCGTCGGCTGCTCGTGGAAGTTCTCGGCCAAGCTCGCCAACCGCAAGGCCGTCCCCGGTCACGGCACGCTGCACGTGACCGCGAGCTTCCTCGGCAACAGCGTGCTCGCCCCCTTCACGGGCAAGCCGTTCACGATCCGCTACGGGTAGCCGTAGCCGCCGCGCTGGTAGGATCGCGCCCGCGCCGACCGAGAGCCGGCGTGACGCGTAGCGCAGCGAAGTCCGGTGCGATTCCGGCGCTGTCCCGCAACGGTGATGCCCCCTGACGGGACGAGCCCGGTCGCCTATCTCCGCGTCGACGAATCCAGACCCTCGGATGAAGGGCGGTTCGCGCGCCGGCGGCGCAAGAGCTCCTTCGTCCTCCTAACTGAGTGGAGGATGAGCATGGCAACCAGGATCGCGCGCATGAGCTCGGCGTGGGGATCGCTGACTCACGGCGAGCGCCGACGGGTGGCGGCGATGCTCACCGCCATCGCCGGGGTCAACGTGCTCGGATGGGGCACCTTCGTGCTCGAGATCCTCCCCCGCCACTTCCAATACAACGAGCTGGGCGTGGGGATCGGGGTGGCGGTGACGGCGTGGACGCTCGGGCTCAGGCACGCCTTCGACGCCGACCACATCGCGGCCATCGACAATTCGACCCGCAAGCTCATGGCCGACGGTCAGCGCCCGCTGGGCACGGGCTTCTTCTTCGCCCTCGGCCACGCCAGCGTGATCATGGTCGTGGGGGTGGCCATCACCATCGCCGCCAAGGCGGTATTCGGTGCCGTGGTCACCCCCCATTCGGCCTTCGACTCGGCGGGCGGGGTTGCCAGCACCGTGCTCTCGGCGAGCTTCCTGTGGCTCATCGCCGCCCTCAACCTCGTCGTCCTCGTCGGGATCATCAAGGTCTTTCGCGACATGCGCCGCGGCATCTACGACGAGGCGGAGCTCGAGGCGCAGCTCCTCTCGCGCGGCCTCATGTACCGCTTCTTCGGGCGCCTGATGGGCTCGATCACGCGCACCCGGCAGCTCTTCTTCGTGGGCTTCGTCTTCGGCCTCGGCTTCGACACCGCCACCGAGGTCCTCCTCCTCGGCGGCACCGCCGCCGCCGTCATCCAGGGGCTGCCGTGGTTCGCGGTGCTCACCCTCCCGCTCCTGTTCGCCGGCGGGATGATGCTGTGCGACAGCATCGACGGCCTGTTCATGAACTTCGCCTACGGCTGGGCCTTCGCGCGGCCGGTCAGGAAGGTCTATTACAACCTGATCATCACCGCCCTGTCGGTGGCCGTCGCCTTCCTCGTCGGCGGCATCGAGATCGTCGGCCT
>DASZMD010000256.1:0-2255 GCA_035551955.1 Solirubrobacteraceae bacterium
GGGGTGGTGGGCGCCGGATCCACGCATCACTTCGCCTTCACCGTCGACTCGAGCGACGAGCAGCTCGCGTGGGTGGAGTACCTGCGGAGTCGTGGGATCGAGTGCACCGACGTGTTCGACCGCGGGGCGTTCCGCTCGATCTACGTCCGCGACCCGGACGGCCACGTAGTCGAGATCGCCACTCGCGAGCCGGGGCTCCTGTAGAGGTTTGAGCCGCTCCGTCCGCCTGCACAGGCGCGGACGGAGCGGCTCACAACATCAGCTGGCTCGAGCCAGCTCCATCGCGCGCGGCAAGCATGCGTCGCGCGTGCGCCCGTCGAGGTGAGTCGCAAGCGCCAGGCGTTGACGCTCAGTCAGCGTGCCGATCTGCTTGGTCTCCGAGATCTCGAGGCTCCTGAGGAACTTGTGGCACCGGGTGCTGCCCCAGCGCCGCTGACTCATCAGCAGGTCCCCAACCGACCAGCTGCTCGCCTCCCAGGGGGAGTCGAGGATGATGCTCGCTGCGGGCACCTTGCCCTCCGCGATCCTACGCTTGAGGGTTGCTCGCGCGAGCCTCACTTGGTTCGCCCGCTCCAGGGCACGCAGGCGCTGCGGGTCCTGGCTAAGCGTTGCGGTCTCCGTCATTCGTGTTCTCTCTCCCGGCATCCGTGCCCGCGAGGCGGGCACAATCATGAGCATGTCACCGCACAGGCCGCCCGGGAAGGCAGGCGTGCGACGGTCCGATTTATTGCTCGCCGACCCTTCTCGCTGATGTCGTGACTCATACGCCGGCCGCGTACCCTGCGCCTCGCGCCCTTTGCTAGCCCCGCCGACCACCGTGCGGCGAGATGATGACGCTACGTGAGAAGAGCAGCCGCGGCAATGCAGTGGACGTCAACTCGTACGCTCAGAGCGCCTTTTTCTTGGCCGTTGAACTTTGTGCTTATCTGGACAAGTGTCGGCGCTAGGCCGACGGCGCCGGCAGCGGTCCGTGCTCGGACTCGAACGCGCGCTTGGCTTCGGCGAAGGTGGCCAGGGCCCGGTCGAGGGTCTCCCGGTCATGGGTGGCCATCACGCTGCAGCGCAGGAGCGCGCCCGAGGGGGGGACGGCGGGATGGATCATCACGTTGACGTAGACGCCCGCCTCGTAGAGCGCCTTCCACAGGAAGACGGCCTTCCAGTCGTCGCCGATGACGACGGGCACGACCGGGGTCACGACCTCGGTCCCGTCGCCCAGGCGGGTGGGCTCGACGACGCGGAAGCCCAGCTCGCGGAGACCGTCGTGCACGTAACGGGCGTTCGAGAGCACGCGGGCGAACAGCTCGCGACCCTCGTCGGATCGGCAGATGCGCACGGCGGCCAGGGCGGCCCCCACGGCCGCCGGGACGCCCGAGGCGGTGAAGATGAAGGGCCGCGACTGGATGCGCAGGAACTCGACCACGTCGGCCGGTCCGGCGATCACCCCGCCGCATGAGGCCAGCGACTTCGAGAAGGTGGCCATCCGCAGGTCGACGCGGTCCTCGACGCCGAGGAGTTCGGTCGCGCCGGCGCCGCGTGCTCCGAGGACGCCGAGGGCGTGGGCCTCGTCGACCATGAGCCGGGCGCCGAAGGCGCCGCACAGCTCGGCGATCTCGGGGAGCGGGGCGACGTCGCCCTCGGTCGAGAACACCCCGTCGACGACCACGAGGATCCCGCCGCCGTCGCCGGCCGCCTTCTCGAGCGTGCGCTCGAGCTTGTCGAGGCGATTGTGGCGGAAGGCGCGGAGCTTCGCGCGGGAGAGCAGGCAGCCGTCGAGGATCGAGGCGTGGTCGCCGGAGTCGACGACCACGGTGTCGCTCGGGCCGAGGATGGTGCCCAGCGCGCCGATGTTCGCCTGATGGCCGGTCGTGAACACGAGCGCCGACTCGGTCCCGAGCCAATCGGCGAGCTCGCGCTCGAGCTCGACGTGGAGGTCGAGGGTGCCGTTGAGGAAGCGCGAGCCGGTGATCCCGGTGCCGTAGCGGTGGAGCGCGTCGAGCGCCCCCTGCTTCACCCGCTCGTCGCCCGTCAGCCCCAGGTAGTTGTTGGAGCCGAGCATGATGCGGGGCCTGCCCTCCATCTCGACGACGGGCAACGTCGGTCCCTCGAGGACTCGGAAATAGGGCAGGGCGTCGATCTCGCGCGCCGCCTTCAGCTGCTCGAGGCGCTCGTGCTCGCGAGCCTTGGCGAAGACGTCGATCGTGGTGGGCATATAGCTTTCCCCTTCGAATGGCGCTCGACGTCCGGCCGGTCGCAGG
>DASZMD010000257.1:0-10632 GCA_035551955.1 Solirubrobacteraceae bacterium
ACGACCTCGGCCGCCGGTCGCTGCTCCTTCTCCATGATCGCCACGGGGATGCCACGGCCGTTGTCGGCGACGGTCACCGAGCTGTCCGGATGGATGGTCACCGTGACGTCGTCGCAGTAGCCGGCGAGAGCTTCGTCTACCGAGTTATCGACAACCTCGTAGACGAGGTGATGAAGGCCGCGGGTTCCCGTCGAGCCGATGTACATGCCTGGGCGCTTGCGTACCGCTTGCAGTCCCTCCAGGACGGTGATGTCCTGCGCGTCGTAGCTGCCTTGAGGGCGCTGTGGGGCGCCATTGTCCGTCGCCAAAGGTCCTCCGATGACATTGAGACGCCCCGGATCCGGCCGGTTGGCGGATAGCCGGGGCGTCCGAAGTTGGTAGTCAAAATAATAGCACATGCACCCCCTGTTTCGGCCGCTCCTGGGCGCGGAAATTGCCTGCAAAATGGCCGAATAAAGGACTCGGGCGGGCGCAGCTTCCGGGGCCGTTCTCAGGCTCGCCCGCGGGCGCTGGTCAGCCGACCGGCACGGCCACGCACCGGAGCCGCTCGATGCCCCCCTTCGGGAGGGCCTGGTTGAGCCGCTCGAGGATCGTCGGCGCCATCAGATCGAGCTCCTGAGCCCACACCGCGGCCTCGCAGGAAACGGTCAGGACGCCCCCTCGCTCGGCCGTGGGCTGGGCGGCCGCCGCGATCGTCTCACCCACCGCGCCGGGCCACACGCGCTGCACGGCGGCGAGCAGCGTATCGGGCTCCCAGTCCGCTCGCAGCCCGTCCAGGGCAAGCGCGATCGGGCGTGGGCCCAGGCGCCTCACGCGGCCGCCGCCTCGTGCAGGACCCGGCCCTCGGAGATGGCGAGGAGCGACACCTCCCCGCCGTCGGCACCCGGCACGTGCTCGACGTCGGTCGTGGTGATGATGGCCTGGCCGGCGCCGGCGCGCAGCACCTCGATCAGGGCTCGACGCCGCTCGTGATCGAGCTCGCTCATGACGTCGTCGAGGAGAATCACCGGAGGCGAGGGGCGGACGGCGGCAATCACCTCGCGCTCGGCGAGCAGGAGGGCAAGCAGGGCCAGGCGCTGCTGGCCCTGGGAGCCATAGGAGCGCAGCTCGCGCCCCACGCGCGAGAAGAGGAGATCATCCCGGTGGGGACCGTGGCCGGTGAAGCCACGCTCGAGGTCGCCGTCGACGCGCGTCGCGAGCTCCTCGGCGAGCTCCTCGGGCGTGCTCGCCTTCGAGCGCGGGCGATACTCGATCACCGGGCTGCCGCCCAGTCCGAGGTCCTCCGCGTAGCGCGAGAAGGAAGCTGCGGCCGCGCCCACCGCCTCGGCGCGGTCCTTCATCAGCGCGATGCCGTGACCGGCGAGCTGAAGGTCCCACGCCGACAGCGTCTCGCGGGTGGCGCGTCCCGCCCGGATGCGCGCGAGCAGCGCGTTGCGCTGAGCGAGAGCGTTCGCGTAGGCGCGCCGGGCCACCGTGCGTGAGGGCCAGAGGGCGGCGACCACCTGGTCGAGGTGAGCCCGCCGAACGCCGGGCGCTCCCTTCACGAGCTCGAGGCGATCGGGCATGAATACGCTGACGAGCGGCCGCTCGGCGACATCGAGCAGGCGCTCGACCGGCGCGCCGTCCACCGTCATGCGCTTGGGCTGCCCGGGTTCGAACCCAACCGCAAGATCGTGCGTGCCGTCGCTCGTGCGCAGGCTGACGACCACGCGCGTCGTCCCGGCGCCGAAGCGGACGACCTCGCGCTCGTTCGTGGTCCGACAGGAGCGGCCCGTGCAACCGAAATAGAGTCCCTCGAGGAGGTTGGTCTTGCCGGCTCCGTTTGGCCCCCACACGACGGTGATCCCCTCGCCCACGCCAACCTCGACGGAGTCATAACAGCGGAAGTCGCGGAGGGTCAGAGTGAGAATTCGCATCGCCACGGACGCGGTCGCCTGCCCGCTAGACGTTGAGCCGGATCGGCATGATCAGGTAGCGGAAGCCGCTGTCGTCAGCCGCCTCGATCAGGCCGGGGCGCAGCGGGCTGATGAGCTTGAGCAGGAGATCGCCTTCGCCGATCGCCTCGACGCCGTCGCGCAGGAACTCGGGATTGAAGCCGATCTCGATCGGCTCGCCCTGGAAGGCGACGGGCAGCGATTCTCGCGCCTCGCCGACATCCGGCGTCTGGGAGGACACCGTCAGCTCTCCGGGACTGAAGGCGAGCCGCAGGGGCGCGGTCTTCTGCGCCAGCAGGCTGACCCGCCGGACCACGTCGGCGATCTCGGCTGCGGAGACCTTGAGCTCGTGCTCAAAGCTGTCGGGGAGGAGCTGGCGATAGTTGGGGAACTGACCGTCGATGAGGCGCGAGGAGAGCACGATCCGGCCAACCTCGAAGAGGATCTGGTTCTGGCGCACGGTGACCCGCAGCTCTTGCTCCTCGGTGTGCCCGGCAATCCGGGCGAGCTCCTGGAGCGCACGGGCGGGCACGTTGACCTCGAAGCCCTTGGACAGCGGCGCCTCGAGCTGGGTCTCCTTGATGCTCAGGCGGTAGGAGTCGGTCGCCACCATGCGCAGCTCCCGCTCGGAGGCCGAGATGAGGATGCCGGTGAGCACCGGTCGGGTCTCGTCCCGCGAAGCGGAGCCGGCGACCTTGAGGGCGGTGGTCACGAAGGCCTCGGCGGGGAGCGAGACGACGTTCTCGAGGTCGGGCTCGGGGAAGGGCGGGAAGTCTTCGGCGCGCAGGGTGCGGATGTGGAAGGTGGCGTTGCCGGACACGAGCTCGACGTCCTGCTCGGCGGCGCGGACCTCGAGCGAGACCGCGGGCGCCGGAAGGGCGCGAACGACGTCGACGAGCAGCCGACCGGGGAGGACCACGATGCCCTCGCGGACGACGTCAGCCTCGATCGGGACGCGGAGACCGACGTCGGTGTCTGTGGCTCGCAGCTCACAACCGTCGCTGGCGGCGACGATCTGGATTCCGGAGAGAGCTTGAATCGCGGTCCGCGACGAAGCGACGCGCGCCACCGTCTGGAGCTGCGCGAGTAATCCGTCGCGATCAATTGAGATCTTCAAGTGGGGTACCTCTTAGAACTGAAGTAGCAGTCATAGTGTTGAGAGGGGCTGTCGAGAAGCCAGGGAAGAGCCGCAGCGTGCAGGGAGTATCTGCTGTGCAGGGCGACAGGCAAGTCTGTCAGTCGCCGCGGTCGTTGGCGTCGAGGATGGCAGCTGTTATCGCCGAGACGGCGCCCGCCGCCTTTTCGTCGACATCCATCTGCTCGGCCACGCGCCGGCAGGCATGCACGACGGTGGCGTGGCTGCGGCCTCCGAAGGCCTGACCGATGGCGGGAAGCGATGTGTCGGTGAGGCGGCGGGAGAGGTGCATGGCCACTTGGCGCGGCCAGGCGATCGTGGCGGTACGGCTCGAGGAGACGAGGACCTTGACCGAGATGCCGAAGTGGGTGGCCACGGCCGCCTGGATCGCGGGTATGGACGGGGCGCCGTGGACGGTGGCGGGCACGAGGCTGTCGAGAACCTCGGTGGCGAGCTCGAGATCGATGCGCCGGCCGGTGAGCGAGTGGAAGGCCACGATTCTGATCAGCGCGCCCTCGAGGACGCGGATGTTCGAGGTGATGCGGGCGGCGATGAGCTCGAGGACGGCGGGGTCGTCGAGCTCGATGTGGTCGAGTGCCGCGCGCTTGCTGAGAATGGTCAGGCGCGTGGCGAAGTCGGGCGGCCTGATGTCGGCGACGAGCCCCGACTCGAAACGCTCCCGCAGCCGGTCCTCGATGCTCACGAGATCCCGGGGTAGCCGGTCGCAGGTGAGGACGAGCTGGCGCCCGGTCTCGTAGAGGGCATTGAAGGTGTGGAAGAACTCCTCTTCGGTCTTGGCCTTGCTGGCCAGGAACTGAACGTCGTCGACGAGGAGCACGTCGGCGCTGCGGTAGGTGCGCTTGAAGTCGTCGATCGAGCGGGAGGACAGCGCCGAGATGAAGTGATTGGTGAACGATTCGACGGTCGCGTACTTGACGGTGGCCCCGCCTCCGAAGGCCAGTACATAGTTCGCGATGGCGTGGAGCAGGTGGGTCTTGCCGAGACCGGGGGGCGCGTGGAGGAAGAGCGGGTTGTAGGCCTGTCCGGGCAGCTCGGCGACGGTCAGGGACGCCGCGTGGGCCAGCCGGTTGCCGTCACCGATGACGAACTGGTGGAAGCTGAAGCGCGGGTTGAAGGTGGCTTCGCGCCCGCGGCCGTTGGAGTCCGCCGCCGCGGGCCGATCGCCGAGCGACGCGCCCGGCGTGGTGAGGTGGACGCGAACGCCGGGCCCGGCGACGCGGGCCACGCATGACTCGATGATCCGTCCGTAGCGTCCGACCACCCATGAGTGCTTGTCCGCGGGCACGGTGAGCACGAGCATCTCCGGGTCCGCCTCCTGGGCCTCGAGCCCCGAGAGCCAGAGTTCGTAGATCGACTCTCCGACGGATCGACGAAGCTCGGCACGGATCTCGTGCCAGGCGCGCGGGGTCGCGAATTGCGCGGACAGCGACAAGCCACTCCCTTTCGGAGAATTGTGGATCTGAAACGGCGGGGAGTGCCGGAAAGGGCGCTCGGGCGGGCGAATATACCAGCGCTGTGGTGCCCCTCGGAGGCGGCGAAAGGGGGCTTGGCGCAAAGCGCGGGAAAAAGGGCGGCGATGCCCCTCCGCCTGCTTCGAGGCCGCCGCGAGACCGGACGCGGATGCCGGGGCCGGGAGCTCGCCGGCGCCTGGCTATAATCGGCGGCCGCCCCTCGGGACAGTGAATTATGAAGCGCACCTACCAGCCGAAGAAACGCAAACGCGCCCGTGCGCACGGATTTCGCGAGCGCATGCAGACCCGGGCTGGGCGCATGACGCTCAAGCGCCGGCGCGCGAAGGGTCGCAAGCGGCTGACCGTCTGATGCGCAGTCGGCCGGGCAACCAGCCCGGACCGAAGCGGGGCCGGCTAACGCGGAGCGCCGACTTCGATCGGGTCTTCAGGCAGGGCAGCTCTCACGGTGGACGTGAGCTCGTGCTCTACGTTTTTCCTCGCGGTGAAGACGCCGAGCCGCCTCGCCTCGGTCTTTCCGTGTCGCGCAAGGTGGGCGGAGCCGTGCAGCGAAACCAGGTCAAGCGACTGCTCCGTGAGGCCTTCGCCCTCGACGGCGATCGGCTGCCTCCGGGCGCTGACGTGGTGGTGGTCGCCCGCAGCGACGCCAGGGCGCTCGCCGACCGCGAAGGGCTGGCCGGCATCCGCCGCGCCCTGGGCGAGCTCATCGACCGCGCTCAGGCGCCGCACGGGAGGCCGGCATGAGCGCCCTGAGATCACTGGCCATTCTCCCCATCAGGCTCTACCAGCGGCTGATCTCGCCGATGTTGGGAGCGCACTGCAAGTACTACCCTTCGTGCTCTGAATACGCCGCGCAAGCGATTCGCGACTACGGCATACTCAGAGGGCTGATCCTCGCCGGCTGGCGGCTGCTGCGCTGCAACCCCTGGAGCCACGGAGGATTTGATCCCGTCGAGCGCCAGCGGCTGTTCAACCCGCGGCGTCCAGAGGCACCGACCGCCTGACCATGCTCTTCTTCGCGAACATCCTGCAGCCGTTGATCAGCGTCTTCGAGACGGTGATCAAGTTCTTCCATAACAACCTGGGCGTCGGGTGGGGGCTTTCGATCGTGCTCCTGACCGTCCTCGTGCGCGCCTTCCTGGTGCCGCTGACCGTCAAGCAGTACCGCTCGATGCAGGCGCTGCAGGCGCACCAGCCCGAGCTCAAGGCGCTGCAGGCGAAGTACAAGGACGATAAGCAGCGCCTGAACCAGGAGATCATGAAGTTCTACAAGGAGAACAAGGTCAACCCCTTGGGCTCCTGTCTCCCGCTGCTCGCCCAATTCCCGGTCTTCATCTCCTTGTACTACCTGCTGCGGAGCGACCTGCGCGGGTACATCTGCCCGACGACGCAGACGGCGTACAAGCTGGCCCACCACACCACCGCGACCGTCGCCTGCGGCGTCCACAACGGCGCCCAGTTCCTGTTCATTCCAGATCTGACGAACAAGGCGACCGGCGCCGTCCTGATCGTCCTCATGGTCCTCTACGTCGGCTCGCAGCTCTTCTCGAGCCTGATGATGTCGACCTCGGCGATGGATCCAACCCAGCGGAAGATCATGATCCTGATGCCGCTGGTGTTCGTCTTCCTGTTCATCAGCTTTCCGGCCGGGGTCATCCTCTACTGGATCACCACGAACCTGTGGACGATCGTCCAGCAGTTGATCGTCCGCCGCATCGTCGGCCCGCCCCCGGTGCCGGCGACTGCCAAGGCTTCCGGCGACGGCGGCGGGTCTTCCGGCGGCGACGGCGGAACCAAGTCGTCGGTCCGCAAGCCCCAGCCCCGTGGTCCCAAGCCCACCACCGATCCGGCCCCGAGCGCTTCGAGCGCCGCCAAGTCCGCGGTCGGCGGCCTCCTGCGCCGGCGCCTCGAGCCCGCTCCCGAGCCGTCGGGGGCGCGGGGAAGCAGCCGGACGGGGCCGCCGCCACCCTCGCCCCGCAAGAAGAAGAAGCGCTCCGGGCGGAGGCGATAGCGGTGGCGGCTTCGGAAGCGGGCCCGGCCGAGCGGGTGCGCGAACTGCTGGAGCGCATCGCCGACGCGGCCGGCGTCGCCGCCCAGGTGGAGATCCACGAGGACGGTGAGACCCTGACGGCGGCCTATGTGGGCGACGATCTCGGCCTCCTCATCGGCCGCCACGGCCAGACCATCGATGCGATCCAACACCTGTCCTACCGGGCCGCGTTCCGGGGCGAGGGCGCCCGTAAGCGCTTGGTCGTCGACGCCTCGGGATATCGCGAGCGGCGGTCCCTGGCCCTGCAGGCCGACGCCGACCGAGCCGTGGAGATGGCGGTACGAGACTCGCGGCCGGTGGCGCTCGAGCCGATGAGCGCGCTCGAGCGCAAGGTGGTCCACGAGTACCTGCGCGACCGGCGCGGCATCGAAACCTACAGCGAGGGCCAGGAGCCGGATCGCCACCTCGTCGTCGCCCCAGTGGTTGGGTAGCTCGGACCGCCGGCGGCGGTCGAGGGGCGGCATGGCCACCGCGTCCGTTTCACGTTTTTCTTGGCGGTGAAACAGGGTGGGAGAACTCGAGATCTCGCCCTTTGACCGTGGTCTCGTCGTCGGGCTGCTGATCGGGGAGGGATCATTCGGCGGCGACGGCAAGCAGCCCCAGATCACCCTTCGCATGCACGTGCGCCACGAGGCGCTGTTCCGCTGGCTTGTCGCCCTCTTCCCGCGAACCCGCCTCTACGGCCCGTACCACCACGGGGAGCGGTCGTACTACCAATGGATGGCCCGCGGCCAGGCGCTGGTGGAAGACGTGCTCCCCGTGCTCGACCAGGGCCTGACGCCGGTGATCGACGCTTACGCTTGGGACCGCCTCGCGCAGATGCGCGAGCGCTACGCGAGCTACATCGCGCGCGCCCAGTCGCGCGCCGGGGCGTGAGCCCCCGGCCGGCGCGCGGTGGCGGCGTCGAGGCGCGCGTCGAGCGCCTGGCTGAGCGCTACGGGCTCGGCCTCGGGGCCCGGAAGGCGATGCTCGCCTTGCTCGACCTGCTGGCGCGGGACGAGCACGCCCCGACCACGGTGCGCGAGCCGGGGGCCGCCGTCGACGTGCACCTGGCGGACTCGCTGGTGGGGCTCGAGCTCGACGAGGTCCGTCGCGCCCGCGCGATCGTCGACATCGGATCGGGGGCAGGCTTTCCCGGCCTCCCGCTCGCCCTTGCCCTGCCCGAGGCGCGGCTAATGCTCGTCGAGTCCAACGGGCGCCGGGCAGGATTTCTGGAGCGAGCCGTAGCCGCGGTTGGCGTCGCCGGGGCCCAGGTGATCCACGCGCGGGCCGAGGAGTGGAGCGAGGGACGCGCAGCAGCCGACTTGGTGGTCGCCCGCGCTTTGGCGCCGCTGCCCGTAGTCGCGGAGTACGCGGCGCCCCTGATGCAGGTCGGCGGGACCTTGGTCGCGTGGCGAGGTAGGCGTGACGTCGAGGGTGAGCATACAGCTGCTTTGGCCGCCTCTGAACTCGGCCTCGAGCCTGGCGAACCGCGGCGCGTGGCCCCGTACCACGGGGCGGAGCATCGATACCTCCACCTGATGTCGAAGGTGAGGGAGACCCCTGCCAGATTCCCGCGACGGCCCGGGATGGCGCTCAAGCGCCCCCTCGGCGGCGGCCGTCGCGGCGGCCCCGGCGAGCGGTCCTAGCGCGAGTCAGGCGAGGACCACAAGCGCGGCGGGCGGCGGCCCGCAGGGGCTGATGCGGACCCGGATCCGCTCTCCGAAGGTATTGCTGCGCGAGACCATGGCCTGGCTCGGCGAGTCGACGCCCCGAGCTGCGAGCGAGAGCGCCACGGCGAGGTCGGCCGACCCGTCCGCCGACCTGTCGGCGGGGATCAGAAGCTCGGTGATGTGGCGGTTGAGGGCTCCCTGCTCGCTGATCTCTAGATAGTCCTCCGCCGTCTCCGATAGTGCCTGCACCGCCAGCGACGCGTCGACAACGAGGTAGGGCTGCCCGGGGGCGGGCACTTCGCCGGACTGCCCGCGAAGGAGGATGCCGAAGCCACAGCGGCTGCACACACGACGCATCGACGGCAGCTCGCCTCCGAGGGCGGGCGCCGCCGCGCAGCGCCCGCAGAACCAGGCCCAGCGCAGGTCCGCGTCAGCCCCGCCGGCGATGACGGCGAAGGTGGCGCGCGAGGATAGGCAGGTTGGTGCGGCCATGGGGCGGCCGGGCTGGACGGTCGGGGCGGTTAGAGAGCCGGTACCCACGTTGTCGACTGTTCAAGCACGCATGCCCGTAATTGCAGAGGGGGGATTCGACGCACGTCGTTCGGGCGGGCGCGACGGGGCCCGACGACACCGCGTCCGACCGCTCGGGTCGATAGCTTCCGAGGCGTCATGGGGACCGTTTATGCAGTGACGAATCAGAAGGGCGGGGTGGGGAAGACGACGACGGCGGTAAACCTCGCCGCGTGCGTGGCCGAGGCCGGCTACGACTCGCTCCTCATCGACATCGACCCGCAGGCGAACGCGACCGTCGGTCTCGGGCTCGCCAAGGACGCCGAGACCACCGTCTACGACGTTCTCACCGGCTCGGCGTCGCTCGAGGACGCGATCATTGCCACCACGATCGAACACCTGTTCGTAGCGCCGTCGGGACCGGACCTAGCCGGGGCGACCGTCGAGCTGCCGCGCATAATGGGTTCGGAGACGCGCCTGCGAGGAGCGCTTGCGCCCGTTCGCGACCGCTATGCGTTTACCCTCATCGATTGCCCCCCCTCCTTGGGGCCGTTGACCGTGAACGCCCTCGTCGCCGCCGACCGCGTGATCGTCCCGGTGCAAGCGGAGTACTACGCGCTCGAGGGCCTGGCCGCCATGCTCGACACTCTCTCACTCGTCCAGCGCGAGCTGAACCCCAGGCTCACCGTCGCCGGGATGCTCCTCACCATGTACGACGCGCGCACCCGCCTGGCCCAGGACGTCGAGGAGGAGGTTCGCCGCCACTTCCCCGACCTCATGTTCGAGACCGTGATCCCCCGCAACGTCCGCATCGGGGAGGCGCCTAGCTACGGTAAGCCCGTGATCCATTACGACCCCCACTGCGCGGGCGCCGACGCCTACTTCGAACTCGCCAAGGAGGTCGCCGCTCGTGGCTGAGCGACAGCGCGGGATGGGCCGAGGCCTCGCCGCGATCCTGTCCGTCGCCCCCCGGGACGATCTCGAGGAGTTCCGCGAGCTTCCGCTCGAGCTCATCGCTCCGAGCCCCCATCAGCCGCGCAGGGTGTTCGACGAGGAGGCGCTCCTCGCCCTCGCGGAATCGATCAAGCTCCGCGGCGTCCTGCAGCCCGTGCTCGTCCGCCCCCTCGCCGGCGGCAGCTACGAGCTCATCGCCGGCGAGCGCCGCTGGCGCGCCGCCCAGCTCGCCGAGCTCGCCACCGTCCCCGCGATCGTGCGCCACCACGACGACTCCACCTCGCTCGAGGTGGCGCTGATCGAGAACATGGCGCGCGAGGACCTGAGTCCGATCGAGGAAGCTCGCGCCTGCGCTGCCCTCGTCGAAGAGCTCGGCCTCACCCGCGAGGAGGTCGGACTCCGCGTCGGCCGCAGCCGAGTAGCCGTCTCCAACCTGATCCGCCTCCTCGACCTGCCCGACGAGGTCATGGTCCTGATCGAGCGGCGCGACCTCAGCGAAGGCCACGGGCGCGCCCTCCTCCTCGCCGAGGATCACGGCGAGCGCCGCCGTCTGGCGGCCGACGCCGTCGGGGCCGGCTGGTCGGTCCGAGAGCTCGAGGCGCGAGCTCGCGCGGCCGGCGCCAAGCGCCGGCGCGCCCCACGCGCTGCGCCAAGCGGGGTTCACCCCGACCAGCAGGAGGCGATCGAGCGGATCGCGGACGCCCTGGGCGCCTCCCTCGGTACTCAGGTCGACGTGACCCCGGCGTCGGACGGATACCGGGCCACCCTGAGCTTCTCCTCGCTCGACGAAGCGCTCGAATTCGCGCGTCGCCTCGGCGTGCGCCGGGTCGCCTGACGCGAGTCCCCGCCGGACCCAGCCTTCCCGGATCCCGACGCTAGAATCGCCAGCCCCGGGCGATTAGCTCAG
>DASZMD010000258.1:0-6489 GCA_035551955.1 Solirubrobacteraceae bacterium
GGCCGCTGACATGCGGTTCTCGCGGCCACTCGGAGACGAACCCCCACAGTGCCAGCGCCGAGCCATGGCTGAGCGCCGCTCCCTCTCCGCAGGCCAGTACCGCGGCGGCCGCACGTTCCACCGGGGTCGCCGGAGGACGGCCGACGGAGAACACTCCGAGATGGACCCGGAACAGGCGCTTACTACGGCATCGATAGGTGATCGCATCGTGCCGGAGTCCCAAACCGAGCAACTGGTCTCGCGTTACGTTCCCATTCTGGCGGTGCGAGAGCGCGGCGATCGCGGCATCGGCTTCGATCTGACGCCAATATGACATTAGATCGAAGACGGTCGCAGGCAGAAGCCGTCCCCGTGCGGATTGGCACAGACCTTTTACAAAGCCGCGCCCCTGCTTCGATGCTGCCGTTCGTCAGCGCCCGAGAAAGCGCGACTAGCGCGCCGCGACTACGACCCGTGGCACTTCTTGAACTTCTTGCCCGACCCACACCAGCACGGGTCATTCCGGCCGATCTGCTCGGTCTCGTTGACCCGGCGCTGCTCGACGGCCGGCAACCCGGCCTCGGACTCGACGACCTCGTCCACGTAGCCCTCCGGGGATGTCGCCCCCGCGGCCGCGGCCATGGCCAGCGCGCTGGGCTGCGCGGCGCTGCCGCCCGAATAGCTCACGCGCGATCCCCGCCCCGTGGATGAGGAGCTGGCCGCCGGGGTCGAGCGTCGCTGGGGAGGCTGCGGAGGGCCGCCGTTCTCGTCCTGCAGGGTCACCTCGACGTGGAAGATGAGGCGGGCGAAGTCGGCCCAGATCGAGTTCATGAGATCACGGAAGAGCTCGAAGGCCTCGTTCTTGTAGGCGACCAGGGGCTCGATCTGGGCGAACCCGCGCAGATGGATGCCCTCTCGCAGGTAGTCCATGTCGTAGAGGTGCTCTTGCCAGCGCTGATCGATGATCTGCAGCAGCAGGAAGCGCTCGACCTGGCGCATCAGCTCCTCGCCCATCTCCTGCTCGCGCCGGTCGTAGAAGGCCAGCGCCTCCTCCTGGAGGCGGAGGGTCAGGTCCTCGCGGTCCAGCCGGGTCAGATCGGCTCCGAGCAGCTCGTCGCTGGGGGGGAAGACCTCCTCGATCCGCCGCATCAGGCCTTCGACATCCCAGTCCTCGACGAAGTCGCCGGCCGTGTACTCGGTCACGATCCGGTCGAGCAGGTTGCCGAGCTCCTCCCGGGCCGCCTCGGACATGTCCCGGCCCTCGAGCACCTCATCGCGGTAGGTGTAGATCACCTCGCGCTGCTGGTTGAGCACGTCGTCGTACTCCAGCGTGTGCTTGCGCATCAGGAAGTGCTGCTCTTCGACCTTCTTCTGGGCCTTCTCGATCTGCTTGGAGAGCATCCCCGCCTCGATCGGCTCCTCGTTGCCCTCGTTGTCGACGGTCCCGAGCCGGTCGAGGATCTTGTAGATCCGCTCGCCGGCGAACAGGCGCACGAGGTCGTCCTGGGCGGAGAGGAAGAAGCGCGACTCGCCCGGGTCCCCCTGGCGGCCGGCACGGCCGCGCAGCTGGTTGTCGATCCGGCGCGACTCGTGGCGCTCGGTGCCGAGGATGAAGAGGCCGCCGGCGTCGAGGACCTGGTCGCGGGCCGCCTCGACGTGCTCCTCGATCGTGGGCAGGACCTTCTCGTAGTGCTCGTCGTAGTCGGGGTCGCCCGGCTGCAGCCCGAGCTTGGCCATCTCGAGGCTGGCGAGGTGCTCGGCGTTGCCGCCGAGCTTGATGTCGACGCCACGGCCGGCCATGTTGGTGGCGATGGTGACGGCGCCCGGCGCTCCCGCCTCGGCGATCGTCTCGCCCTCGCGCTCGGCGTTCTCGGGCTTGGCGTTGAGCACCGAGTGCTTGATCCCCATCTCCTTCAGGCGCTCGGAGATCTCCTCGGATACCTCGACCGAGATCGTTCCTACGAGCACGGGCTGCCCGGCCTCGTGCCGGGCCTGGATCTCCCTGACCACCGCCGACCACTTGCCGCCCTTGGTCTTGTAGACCTGATCGTTGCGGTCGGCGCGAACCATCGGGCGGTTGGTGGGGATCTGGACGACCGGGAGCTCGTAGATCTTCATGAACTCGGTCGCCTCGGTGAGCGCCGTTCCCGTCATCCCCGCGAGCTTGTCGTACATGCGGAAGTAGTTCTGCAGGGTGATCGTCGCCAGGGTCTGGTTCTCCTCCTGGACGCGGACGCCTTCCTTGGCCTCGACGGCCTGGTGGAGCCCCTCCGACCAGCGGCGGCCGTCGAGGATGCGGCCGGTGAACTCGTCGATGATCTTCACCTCGCCCTCGATCACCGCGTAGTCGACATCGCGCTTGAACAGCGACTCGGCCTTGAGCGACTGGATCAGGTGGTTGACCAGGTGGCCGTTCTCGGCGCGGTAGAGGTGGTCGATGCCGAGGAAGCGCTCGGCCTTGGCCACGCCGCGCTCGGTAACCGCCACGGTCTTGTGCTTCTCGTCGAACTCGTAGTCGAAATCGGCGATGAACTCCTTCTTCATCCGCGGGTCCATGCCGTCGGGCGTCTTGCCGGGCTCGAGCTTGGGAGCGAGCCGGGCGAACTTGCCGTACAGGTCGGCGGCCTGTTCGGGGGCGCCGGAGATGATCAGCGGGGTCCGGGCCTCGTCGATGAGGATGTTGTCGACCTCGTCGACAACCGCGAAGGTGTGGTACGGGGATTTGCCCTCTTCGGGCTTGGGCCGGCCTCCGTGCTGCACCTTCTCCTCGAGCGAGGTGGCCATGTTGTCGCGCAGGTAGTCGAAGCCGAACTCGGAGTTCGTGCCGTACGTCACGTCGGCGGCGTAGGCCTCGCGCTTCTCCTCGTAGGGCTGCATGTTCTGGAGCACGCCGACGCTCACGCCGAGGGCGTCATAGATCGGCTTCATCCACATCGCGTCGCGGCGGGCCAGGTAGTCGTTGACCGTGACCACGTGGACGCCGCGGCCGCCGAGGGAGTTGAGGACGACGGCCAGGGTGGCGGTCAGGGTCTTTCCCTCGCCGGTCTTCATCTCGGCGATGGACCCGTCGTGGAGGACCATGCCGCCGATGAGCTGGACGTCGAAGTGGCGCATCGCCATGGTGCGCTTACCGGCCTCGCGCACGAGCGCGAAGCATTCATAGAGCAGGTCGTCGAGCTTCTCGCCGTCCCGGGCGCGCTCGCGCAGGTCGTCGGCCGCTTCGCGGAGCTCCTCGTCCGTGTACTGCTCTACCTCGGCCTCATAGGAGTTGATCCGGCCGACCCGCTGCTCGTAGGTCTTGAACTTCTTGCCTTCGCCCATCCGAAGGGCGCGGTCCAGAAAGGACATGAATTCAGCGTAGCAGTGGGTCGATCACCACCGGCGTTATCGGCGCCGCTTTACCAGAGCTTGAAAGTGGCCGCGCACGCCGGCTCCGCGGGAACGGGCGCCGGCACGCCGAGCCGCTCGGCGCGCCACGCCGAGCGAGCGCCACCACGCGGGTCGCACTAGGCCGCCGGCGAGACGTCTCCCGGCATCGGCGGATTGGCCGCCGACCGCGCCTCGCGCCGTTTGCGGCGCTTGTCGCGGTGGCGCTTGACCTGGACCGACAACTCGTCGGCGCACAGATTGATCGAGTGGACGATGTCGGGCGAGGCGTCGCGCGACCTGAGGGTCACGCCCTTCAGGTGGAGCGTCGCCTCGGCAACCTGGGAGTCGGCGATCGCCGGATTCCTTTCCTCGAACACCTCGACCTCGAGCTCAGCCAGCTCGGACACCTGCCGCGACACCTTGCGGAAGCGCTTGTTGACGTGCTCCCTCAGGTCGTCGGAGACGGGCAGATTGCGGCCCTTGACCTCGATTCGCATCGACTAACCCCCTTCAGACAGCTGGGTGTAAACGAGCCTCCCCAAGGCTAGACCTAGCGCGCGCGTTTGTCGATTGTCAGAATGGCCGCGTGGCTCCGCAGATCGTGTGGCCGTTCGAGCCAACGGTGATTCTCGTGCTCCTCGCAGTGGGGACCGTCTATGTGAAGGGCTGGCGCCGCGCCCGCGGGCCGCGGATGCCCCATCCCCCGGGTTACGGCCGGCTCACCCTCTTCCTCCTCGGCCTGGTCGTCATCTACGCCGCCCTCGCCTCCCCCATCGACGCGCTCGCCGACGACCTGCTGGTCATGCACATGCTCCAGCACGTGCTCCTCCTCGACATCGCGCCGATCCTCCTCATCCTCGGACTCACCAAGGGCATCCTGCGCCCCGTCACCCGGCGGATCCGCGCGGTCGAGCAGCGCGCCGGCTACCTCGCCCACCCCGCCTTCGCGGTCACCCTGTACGCCGGGTCGATGTGGCTGTGGCACGTACCCGCCATGTACGACCTGGCCCTGCGCCACACCGGCATCCATTTCCTCGAGCACCTGACGTTCATGCTCGCCGGCTCGCTCTACTGGTGGTACCTCATCTCTCCCATCCGGAGCCGGATGCGGCGCGGCGGCGCGGGACCGATCACCTACATGGTCAGCACCAAGCTCATGGTGGGGGTGCTCGGCATCGCCCTCGCCTTCGCCCCCAGCGCCCTCTACGCGTTCTACGAGCACCGGCCGCGCTACTGGGGCCTGAGCGCGGTCGACGACCAGTCGCTGGCCGGGCTGCTGATGGCGCTCGAGCAGTCGATCGTGATGGGGATCGCCCTCGTCGTCCTCTTCTTCCAGATGATCAACGAGTCAGAGCGCCAGTCGCAGCGGGCGGAGAAGGCGGAATTCGCCAGCGAGAATTCCGTTGGCGCATTTGGCAGCGCCAGATCCGCCGGCGTCGTGGAATCCGCTGGCGGGGTGCCTCACAACCACGATTCGCGGTAGTCCGCCTGCTCGGGCGTGGGCTCGTCGATCCGCACCCCGAGGGCGGCGAGCTTGAGCCTTCCCACCTCGTCGTCGATCGCCGCCGGGACCTCGTGTACTCCGGGCCCGAGCGCGGGATGGTGGCGCACGAGCTCCTCGACGCACAGGGCCTGGAGCGCGAAGGAGACGTCCATGACCGCCGCCGGGTGCCCCTCGGCGGCGGCGAGGTTGACCACCCGGCCGCGGGCCAGGAGGTTGAGTCGCCGCCCTGAGAGCTCGTACTGCTCGACGAGGGGGCGGACCTCGCGGACGCTGCTCGCCCGCTCGCGGAGCTCGTCGAGGTCGATCTCGACGTCGAAGTGGCCCGCGTTGGCGAGCAGGGCGCCGTCCTTCATGCGCTCGAAGTGCTCGCCGCGCAGGACGCGCCGGGAGCCGGTGACGGTGACGAAGATGTCGCCACGCTCGGCGGCCTCGAGTGCGGGCATGACCTGGTAGCCGGCCATGCGCGCCTCGAGCGCGCGCAGCGGGTCGACCTCGCACACAATCACCGCCGCGCCCGCCCCCCGTGCCCGCTCGGCCACTCCCTGGCCGGCCCATCCATAGCCGATCACCACCAGCGTGTGACCGGCGAGGAGGACGTTGCTCGCGCGGATGATCCCGTCGAGCGCCGACTGCCCGGTCCCGTGGCGGTCGTTGAGCGCGCGCTCCGTGCGCGCCTCGTTGACGGCGAGGACCGGGCAGGCGAGCTCCCCGGAGTCCTGGAGGCGACGGAGGCGGACCAGGCCCGTCGTCGTCTCCTCGGTGCCGCCGATGAGCGCCCTCAGCACCTCGCCGCCGATCGCGTGGGCGGTCACGAGCAGGTCGGCGCCGTCATCGACGGTGACCTGCGGCGCTTGGGCGAGCAGGGCGCGGACGTGCTCGACGTAGACGTCGAGGTCCTCGCCCCGGACCGCCCTCACCTCGATGCCGTGGTCGACGACGAGCGCCGCCGCGACATCGTCCTGGGTGGAGAACGGATTGGCCGAGCACAGGGCGACGTGCGCCCCGCCGGCCTGGAGCGAGCGCGCGAGGTTGGCCGTCTCGGCGGTGACGTGCAGGCAGGCGGCCACGCGGATGCCCGCCAGGGGCCGCTCGCGCGCGAAGCGCTCGCGGATCTGGCGGAGCACCGGCATCTGGGCATCGGCCCAGTCGATCCGCGCCGCCCCCGCGGGGGCGAGCGCGAGGTCGGCGACCTCGTGGTCGGGCGCGCCCCGCGCGCGGACCACTAGTAGCGGTAGTGGTCTGACTTGTAGGGGCCCTCGATGGGGATGCCGAGGTATTCGGCCTGCCCGGGGGTGAGCTCGGTGAGCCTGGCTCCGAGGGCGTCGAGGTGCAGGCGTGCGACCTTCTCGTCGAGGTGCTTGGGGAGCGTGTACACGCGCTTCTCGTAGATGTCGGTGTGACCGAAGAGCTCGATCTGGGCGATGACCTGGTTGGTGAACGAGTTCGACATCACGAAGCTCGGGTGACCGGTCGCGTTCCCGAGGTTCAACAGCCGCCCCTCGGAGAGGACGATGATCGTGTGACCGTCCGCGAACACCCACTCATCGACCTGCGGCTTGATGTTGATCCGCTCGACCCCTTCGAGCCTGCCCAGGCCGGCGATATCGATCTCGTTATCGAAATGGCCGATATTCCCC
>DASZMD010000259.1:0-13617 GCA_035551955.1 Solirubrobacteraceae bacterium
CACGACCGCCGCTACTCGCTCTCCTCGGGCAAGCTCCGTGGCCTCGGATGGGAGCCGCGAGTGCACTTCGTGGAGGGGCTCGAGCAGACGGTCACGTGGTACCGGGAGAACGCGTGGTGGTGGGAGCCGGTTCGCTCAGGGGCGTATCGTGCCTACTACGAGCGCCATTACGGCAGAGCGCTCAAGACCTGATGGGGAAGACATGCAGGAAAGAGCACCGGCGCCGCGTGGGAGGCACGCGCCGCCGCCCGAGGTGCGGACGGTGCGCCAGCGCCAGCGCCTCCTGAGCGCCGCTGCCACGGATCGCCTGATCCTTGGCGTGCTCCCGGCCGCCGGCGCGGAGTGACCGGCGACGACTCCGTCGTCGCTCGCGAGGCGCTGGCGGCCGAGATCGTCGGCTGCCGGCGGTGCCCGCGCCTGGTCGCGTGGCGGGAGGAGGTGGCGCGGGCCAAGCGCGCCGCCCACGCCCACGAGGAGTACTGGGGGCGGCCGGTGCCGAGCCTCGGCGATCCCCACGCCCGCGTGCTCGTCCTCGGACTGGCGCCCGCGGCCCACGGAGGCAACCGCACGGGTCGGATCTTCACCGGCGACCGCTCGGGCGACTGGCTGTTCGCGGCCCTGTGGCGGGCCGGTCTCGCCAATCAGCCCGAATCGGTGGCCCGGGACGACGGGCTGCGCCTGCACGGCTGCTACGTGACCGCGGCGGTGCGCTGCGCGCCTCCCGACAACCGGCCCCTGCCCGAGGAACGCGACCGCTGCGCCCCCTACCTGGTGCGCGAGCTCGAGCTCCTGACCTCGGTACGCGTGATCGTGTGCCTGGGTGGATTCGCGTGGGACGCCGCCCTGCGCGCGCGGGCGGCGCTGGGGGTCCCCACGCCGCGGCCGAAGCCGCGCTTCGGCCACGGCGCCGAGCTCGCCGGCGAGCGCTGGCCCCTGCTCGGCTGCTACCACCCCAGCCAGCAGAACACCTTCACGGGACGGCTCACGGAGACGATGATCGATCAGGTGATGGCGCGGGCGTGCGAGATGGCCGGACTGTGAAGGTCGAGCTCGCCGAGCTTGCCGTCGCCGACCCGCCCGAGCGCTGGGCCGACCTCGGGTTCGCCGTCTCCGGATCGTGTCTCGACCTTGGCGGGGTGAGGGTGCGGCTGGGGGTGGCGGGGGAGGGGATTGTGTCGTGGACCCTGCGCGGGGTGGAGGCGGGGGAGATCGACGGGCTCGTGACCCATGCCGCGGGGCCCCGCGGGGTCAGCGCCAGCGGACCTCGCCACAGCCCGGAGGACCACATCGAGTTCGGCGCCAGCCGAACTCGAAATGGTCCGAAGGACCACATCGACCACGTCGTCGTCCTCACCCCCGACTTCGACCGCACCGCCGCCGCCCTCGCCGCCGCCGGCATGCCGCTGCGGCGCGTCCGCGACGCCGGCGGCTTGCGCCAGGGGTTCCGGAGGCTCGGCCCGGCGATCCTCGAGCTCGTGGAGAGCCGCGAGGCGGCGGACGGCCCGGGTGGACGGGCACGGTTCTGGGGCCTCGTGGTCGTGGTCGGAGATCTCGACGCGCTCGCGGCGCGGCTCGGCGAGCACCTCGGCTCGGTCCGGGACGCGGTGCAGCCGGGCCGCCGGATCGCCACCCTGCGCCCCTCGGCCGGACTCTCCCCCGCGCTCGCGTTCATGGATCCGGAGCCGTGACGGCGACCCACGAGCCGGGCCTGCTGGCACGTGCGCCTTCGCCTGCGCTCATGTTCGGCGCCATCGCCTCGGTCCAGTTCGGCTCCGCCATCGCCGCCACGCTGTTCGCGCGCGTCGGCCCCGGAGGCGCCGTGCTCCTGCGCCTGGTGTCGGCGAGCCTCGTCCTCGTCGCCGTGTGGCGCCCGCGGGTGCGGGGGCGGTCCCGGCGCGAGCTCGTGCTCGCGGTGGCCTTCGGTCTCGTGCTCGCGGGGATGAACCTGAGCTTCTACATCGCGCTTCACCGGATCCCCCTGGGGATCGCCGTGAGCATCGAGTTTCTCGGTCCGCTGGCGGTCGCGATCGCGGGCTCGCGCCGGCGCATCGACCTGCTCTGGGTCGCTCTGGCGGGGGCGGGGATCGTCGCCCTCACCCACGGCGGGACGGGGCACCTGAGCGCCGTCGGCGTCGCCTTCGCGCTCGCCGCCGGCTGCGCCTGGGCCGCCTACATCCTCCTCAATGCGCGCGTGGGGCGGGCCTTCGAGGGCGGAGCCGGGCTCTCGCTGGCGATGTGCATCGGGTCCCTGGCGGCCCTGCCCGTGGGGGTGATCGACGGCGGCGCCCGCCTGCTCGAGCCTCGGTCGCTGCTGCTCGGAACCGCCGTGGGCCTGCTCTCCTCGGCCATCCCCTACTCCTTCGAGCTCGAGGCATTGCGGCGGATCGCCGTCAACGTATTCGGGGTCCTCATGAGCCTCGAGCCCGCCATGGCCGCGCTCGCCGGCTTGATCGTGCTCGGCCAGGGCCTCAGCGGGCGCGCGCTCGCCGGCATCGCGCTCGTGGTCATCGCCTCGGCGGGAGCGTCGCTACAGACTCGCGCCCCCCCGGTGGATGTCTAAAGGCCGATGTCGTCCCACTCGGGGGGACGAACGTTGTCGGGGTCGGTGCCCAGGAGCACGGCCGAGTCGAGCGCGATTCTCTGGACGGCGACGGTGAGGGGGAAGACCGACAGCGCCTCACCGAGCTCGCGGGCGGCGAAACGGTGTACGCGGGCGCCGTGCCCCTCGATCGCGTCGGCGAGCTCGGCCAGGCGCTCGGCGTCCGGACCGCCGCCGTCGAGACACACGAGCGCATCGGCCGGGCCGAGCGCCCACGACGGTCCGTGGAGGAGCTGCTCGGTGCTCCACCCGGCGGTGAACAGGTGGGCGGCCTCACGTACCTTCAGGGCGCCCTCGGCCGCCGTCCACGCGTTGGGACCGCCGCCCACGAAGTCGAGGCCGCGCTCGGGCGGCGCGACCGCGGGGGCAGGAGCGTCGAGCGCGGCCCTCACGGCGGCGGGAATCGCCTCGATCTCGCCGAGCTCGGCGCCCAGGGTGACGGCGAGCTGGGCGAGCCGGGCGAGCGCCCCGAGGTGGCTGGCGGTGAAGGTGCCGGCCGTCTCCTGGATGACGGTCTCGACGTCGACCCCGGGGGCGTCGATGCCGCCGATCGCCGCCGTGGGAATGCCCCGCTCGCGCGCCCACTCGAGGACCTCGCTCGTGTAGCGCTTGGTGCCGCGGTGGCTGAGGACGATCAGGGCGTCGGCCGGCGTCGGGCGCGGGCCCCACAGCACGCACTCGGCGGCCGACATGGCGCACGCATCGCTGCCGGCCTGGCGCAGGAAGTACGCCCCCTGGTTGGCGGCATGCCAGCTCGTCCCCGTGCCCACCACGAAGATGCGCCGCCCGCTGAGGCGGGGCACGAGGTCTTCGACGGGCGACCAGTCCCCGAGGATGCGCTCGAGATCCTCGGGCTGGCGCTCCATCGTCGTCGCCATCGCGGTGGTCACTGGACGGTGAGCACGGCTTTGCCCCTAACCCGGCGGTCGAGCAGCGCCTCGATCGCCTTCCCCGCCTCCGACCAGGGGGCGACGAGGTCGATCTGCGGGTCGAGCTTGCCGGCGGCCACGAGTGCCGCCAGGCGGGCGAGCAGACTGGCGCCGCGGCCGCGGGTGGCGAGCTCGGCGAATATGTAGAGGCCGTGGATCGTGGCCCCCGGCGCGTCCCGGTAGAGCGTCCGCGTCGCGAAGGAAACCGGGTCGGGGCTGGTGGCGGCGAAGGTGACGATCGTGCCGCCGGGGGCGATCCGCCCGATCGCCGCGCCGAGGACGGGCCCGCCGACGGCCTCGACGATCACCTCGTACTTGGCGCCCTCGGGCTCGAGCTCGGAGATGACCTCGTCGGCTCCGAGCTCGGCCAGTCCCTCGGTCCGGTGAGCGTACGCGGTCACGTGGGCGCCGGCGAGCTTGGCGAGCTGGATCGCGAAGCGCCCGACGCCTCCGCTCGCGCCGGTCACAAGGACGGGCCGGCCGAGCACGAGGCCGCCGATCTCGAGCGCCCGCAGCGCCGTCATGCCCGCGACGGGGAGCGCGGCGGCCTGCTCGAAGCTGACCTGGTCGGGGAGCTCGGCGAGCGCGTCGGCGGGCACCGCCGCCAGCTCGGCCCACGCCCCCTGGGACACGACCCCGACGACGCGGGCGCCGGCCTGAGGGCCGCTGCCGTCGGCGGCCGGCTCACGCACCACGCCCGCTACGTCCCACCCCGCCACCGTGCCGGGCTCCATCGACGGCAGGCGCGTGACCTCGCCGCGGTTGAGGCTGAAGGCCCTGACCTCGACGAGGGCCTCATGCCGCTCGGGGCTCGGGTCGGGGACCTCGGCCATCTCCACGTGGCGCGGGGAGGATGAGGCGACAAGCGCGCGCATGGCGACAAGACTAGGCCAGCGCACTCACGGTCGCGACCCCCCGATCGGCTCACCGACGCCGTCCTCGCGGCCGCTACATTGAGATGCCGGTGGCCCTTTCTGCCTTCTCACCCCGCGTACGAGACTGGTTCGAGGGCGCGTTCGCCGAGCCGACCCCGGCCCAGACCCAGGCCTGGCCGGCGATCGCCACCGGCGAGCACGTCCTCATCTCGGCCCCCACCGGGTCGGGCAAGACCCTGGCCGCCTTCCTGTGGGCGATCGACCGGCTCGCGGCCGAGCCCGAGGCGGGTGAGGGCCGCACGCGGCTCGTCTACGTGTCTCCGCTCAAGGCCCTGTCCTACGACATCGAACGCAACCTCCGGGCTCCCCTGCGCGGGATCGGCGCCGACCTCCGCGTCGCCCTGCGCACCGGCGACACCCCGCAGCGCGAGCGCCAGGCGATGCTCCGCGAGCCGCCCGACATCCTCATCACCACTCCCGAGTCGCTCTACCTCATGCTCACGAGCCGCGCCCAGGAGATGCTCACCGGGGTGCAGTGGTGCATCGTCGATGAGATCCACGCCGTCGCCTCGACCAAGCGGGGCGCGCATCTGGCCCTGACCCTCGAGCGCCTCGCCGCCAACGCCGGCCGCGACGTCCAGCGGATCGGCCTGAGCGCGACCCAGAGCCCGCTCGAGGAGGTTGCCCGCTTCATGGTCGGGCCCCGGCGGACGTGCAAGATCGTCGACACCGGCGTGCGCAAGTCGCTCGATCTCCGCATCCACGTCCCCGTCGACTCGATGGTCGAACCCGACGCCACCCCCGCGCCGGAGCTCGATCCGCTGCTCGGGGGCTCGGAGGCCACCCGCCGCTCGATCTGGCCCGCGATCTATCCGGAGCTCCTCGAGCTCGTGCGCGCCCACCGTTCGACGATCCTCTTCGTCAACGCCCGCCGCGGCGCCGAGCGCCTCGCCCTGCGCCTGAACGAGATGGCGGGCGAGGAGATCGCCCGCGCGCACCACGGCTCGCTGGCGCGCGAGGAGCGCGTGGTCGTCGAGGAGATGCTCAAGGCCGGGGAGCTCCCCTGCCTGGTCGCCACCTCTTCGCTCGAGCTCGGGATCGACATGGGCGCCGTCGATCTCGTCATCCAGGTCGAGTCGCCGAAGTCGGTCGCCCGGGGCCTCCAGCGCATCGGCCGCGCCGGCCACTCGGTGGGCGACGTCAGCCGCGGGCGCATCTTCCCGAAGTTCCGCGCCGACCTGCTCGAGTGCGCGGTCATCGCCCGGCGCATGCGCGAGGGCGCGATCGAGTCGACGGTGGTGCCCCGCAACCCCCTCGACGTGCTTGCCCAGCAGGTGGTGGCGATCGCCGCCGCCAGCGAGGATCCCATCTCCGTCGACGAGCTCTACGCGCTCGTCACCGCCACCTACACGTTCGCCGAGCTCCCGCGCACCCAGCTCGAGAACGTCCTCGACATGCTCGACGGGCGCTACCCCTCGAGCTCGTTCGCCGAGCTCCGCCCCCGCATCATCTGGGACCGGGTGGCCGGGACCCTGAGAGCTCGTCCCGGCGCCCGCCAGCTCGCCGTCACCAATGCCGGGACGATTCCCGACCGCGGCCTCTACGCGGTGACCCTGCCCGACGGCCGCCGGGTCGGGGAGCTCGACGAGGAGATGGTCTACGAGGCCCGGCCCGGGCAGACCTTCCTGCTCGGGGCGACGACGTGGCGGATCGAGGAGATCGGCCGCGACCGGGTGATCGTCACCCCGGCGCCGGGGCTTCCGGGCGCCGTGCCGTTCTGGAAGGGCGACGGAGTCGGGCGCCCGCGCGAGCTCGGCGCGGCGATCGGCGCCTTCTCGCGCTGGGCCGTGGACCAGCCCGCGGAGCGCCTCGAGGCCGAGTATGACCTCGATCCCCGCGCCGCCCGCAACCTCATCGAGTTCCTGCGCGAGCAGCAGGCCGCGACCCGGGTCGTGCCCTCGGACCGCGCCATCGTCGTCGAGCGTTTCCGCGACGAGATCGGCGACTGGCGCCTGTGCGTCCTCTCGCCCTTCGGCGGCCGCGTCCACGCCGCCTGGGGGCTCGCCCTGGGCGCCAAGATCCGCGACGAGCTCGGGCTCGAGGCGGATGCCATCTGGTCAGACGACGGGATCATCATCCACCTCCCCGATGCCGACGAGCCGCCGGGGGCGGACCTCGTGCTCATCGATCCCGACGAGGTCGAGGACCGCGTGGTCGCCGAGCTCTCCTCCTCGGCCCTGTTCGGGGCCCGGTTCCGCGAGAACGCCGCCCGCGCCCTGCTCATCCCCCGGGCGCGCCCGGGCAAGCGCACGCCGCTGTGGCAGCAGCGCCTGAAGGCCCAGTCGCTGTTCGAGGTGGCCCGCAGCCACGGCGAGTTCCCCATCATCCTCGAGACCTTCCGCGAGTGCCTGCGCGACGTCCTCGACCTCCCCGGCCTCGTCGAGCTCCTCACCGGCCTCCACCGCCGCGAGCTCTCGATGATCGAGATCGAGACGCCCACGGCGTCGCCCTTCGCCTCCTCGCTCCTGTTCGACTACGTCGCCACCTACATGTACGAGGGGGACACCCCGAACGCCGAGCGCCGCGCCGCCGCCCTGTCCCTCGACCGTGATCTCCTGCGCGAGCTCCTGGGCCAGGAGGAGCTGCGCGACCTGATCGACCCCGATGCCCTCGCGCAGGTCGAGGATGACCTCCAGCATCGCTCCGACCGGGCGCGCGCGGCGAACCGGGACGGGATGCACGACGTCCTGCGCCGCGTCGGCGACCTGTCGCCCGCCGAGGCGGTCGAGCGCGTGCTCGCGGGCACGGACGGCGCCCGGATGCTCGAGGAGCTGTCCTCGGAGCGGCGCGCGATCAAGGTCAGGCTGCTGGGCGAGGAGCGCTGGATCGACGCCGCCGACGCCGGGCTCTACCGCGACGCGCTCGGCGCCGTTCCCCCCGGCGGGCTGCCCGCCGCCTTCCTCGAGGATGTGCCCGATGCCCTCGCCCGCCTGCTCACGCGCTACGCCGCCACCCACGGTCCCTTCACCATCCCCGAGCTCCGCGCCCGCTACGGCATCGACGGCTCGGCCGCGCTACGCGAGCTCGAGCGAGCGGGCGTCCTCGTCCGCGGCGAGCTCCGCCCCGGCGGCTCGGAGCGGGAATGGTGCGATACCGAGGTGCTGCGCCGGATCCGCCGCGCCTCGCTCGCCGTTCTGCGCCGAGAGATCGAGCCCGCCGACCAGCGCGAGCTGGCCCGCTTCCTGCCCGCCTGGCAGGGGATCGACCGTCATCCCGCGAGCGGCGCGGGCATCGACCGCCTGCGCGAGACCCTCGTGCCCCTTCAGGGGCTCGCCCTCCCCGCCGCCACCTGGGAGCAGGACGTGCTCCCGCGCCGTCTCGGCGCCTACTCGCCGGCGTGGATCGACCAGCTGTGCGCGAGCGGCGAGCTCGTGTGGATCGGCGCCGGCGCCCTCGGGCGCAGCTCGGGCCGGGTCGCCCTGTACTTCCGCGACGACGTGGCGCTGATCGAGGCGCCGGGGCGGACGCCAACCGCGCCCGAGTCGCCCGCCCATGACGCCGTGCGCGCCCGGCTCGCCGCCGGGGCATGCTTCTTCACCGACCTGCTCGTCGACGTCGAGCTCTCGCCCGAGGAGCTCCAGGAGGCGCTGTGGGACCTGGCGTGGGCGGGCGAGGCGACCAACGACGCCTTTGCCCCCCTGCGCGCCCCCCGGCTCACCCTCGCCCGCGCCCAGGCCCAGCACCGCTCGCGCACGGCGCGGGCCGGCCGCTTCGCCGCCCGCCGCCACTCGGGCGCGGCCGCCCAGGTCCAGGGTCGCTGGTCGCTCACCGCTCCGCTCCTGGCCGACGCGCCCAACGTGAGCGCTCGCCGCCGCGCCCTCGCTGAGCTCCTGCTCGAGCGCTACGGCATCCTCACCCGCGAGCAGGTGCGCGCCGAGGGCGTGCCCGGTGGCTTCTCGAGCATCTACCCCGAGCTCTCCCAGCTCGAGACGCTGGGGATCGCGCGGCGCGGCTACTTCGTCGAGGGCCTCGGCGGCGCTCAGTTCGCCCTTCCCGGTGCGGTCGAGCGCCTGCGCGCGCAGACCAGCGGGGACTCCGACGCGCCGGTCGTGCTCGCCGCCGTCGACCCCGCCCAGCCCTATGGGGCCGCCCTGCCCTGGCCCAAGCGCGACGACGACGAGGGAGGGCGGCGGGGGCCCGCGCGCGTGCCGGGCGCCCACGTCGTGCTCGCGGCGGGCGAGCCCGTGCTCTACCTGGAGCGCGGTGGCAAAGGCCTCCTCACCCTCGTGGCCGCCGAGGATCCACGGATCGAGCCGGCGCTGGCCGCCCTGGCCGACCACGTCCGCCGGGGGAGGGTCAAGCGGATCGCACTCGAGCACGTCGACCGAGAGCCCGCGCTCGCCTCGCCCCTCGGTGCCTCGCTGATCGCGCTCGGCTTCCGTGAGGGACCCAGGAAGCTGACCCTGAGCGCGTGAGGAGGCGTGCCCGAGGGCGACTCGATCCGCTGGGCGGCGAACCGGATCCGGCCCGTGCTCGAAGGCCGGGTCCCGGAGGAGATCCACACCCCACACCCCCGGCACGCGCTCGAGCGCTGGCCCGAGCGGCTCGCGGGCCGCACCGTGCACAGCGTGGAGCCCTACGGCAAGCATCTCTTCCTGCGCTTCGAGGGCGGACTGGCGATCCACTCGCACCTGCGCATGACCGGGGCCTGGGGCGTGTACCCGATCGGCCGCCGGTGGCGGCGATCGCGCCACCGCGCCTGGCTCGTGCTCGGGGCGCAGGGGAGTGATGTCGTGCAGTTCGACGGCCCCGTACTCGAGCTCATGACCGAGGGGCGGACGCGCTTTGACCAGCGGCTCGCCGCCCTTGGCCCCGACGTCCTCGCCGACGAGCTCGACCGCGAGCGGTTCCTGCGGCGCCTGCGCGCCGATGACCCGACGCGCGGGATCGGCGACGCCCTCCTCGATCAGACCACGATCGCCGGGATCGGCAACATGTGGAAGGCAGAGGCGTGCTGGGAGGCGGGCGTCGATCCCTGGCGTCCGGTCCGCGAGGTGTCCGACGAGGAGGCGGTGGCGATCGTCGAGCTCGTGCGGCCGCGGATGCAGCGCTCCGGCGAGCTCGGGCCGCGGGTCATCGAGCGCCGGATCTACGATCGCGCCGGCCAGCCGTGCCCGCGCTGCGGCGCTCGCGTGCAGGCCCGGGGGCAGGGCGACGACAACCGCACGACCTTCTGGTGCCCAGCATGTCAGCGATGACGGGTCCGGCGCGCCTGCGCCGCGTCGGGCACAAGGGCGCCGATCTCATCGCCCCCGGCAACACCTTTGCCAGCTTCGATGCCGCGGTGGCCGCGGGCGTCGACATGATTGAGTTCGACGTGCTGCCCGAGCCGGGCACGGACCGGCTCGTGCTCGCCCACGACTACGAGGATGCGGCGCGAAGATCCCCGCATACGCTGGAGGAGGGGCTTGCCTATCTGGCCGCCGACCAGTTCGCGGCGATCGAGCTCGACGTCGACCTCAAAGGCCCGGGCTACGAGGTGGCCGTGGTCGAGGCCCTGCGCGCCCACGCGCTGCTCGAGCGCTCGCTGATCTCCTCGCAGTACCGGGCGAGCCTCGCGCGCATCCGCGCCCATGACCCGACGGTGCGCGTGGGATGGTCGGTCCCCAAGCTCAAGCGCGACCCCTATCGCTCGCCCGGTTTCGCGCTGCTGGCGGGCGCTGGCCTGCCACTTCTGCGGGCCGTCCTCCCCCCGCTGGCGGCCGCCGCCATTCGCGCCGGCCGCTGCGATGCGCTCATGGCCCAGTGGCGCCTGGTCACCCCGCGACTCGTGCGCAGCGTGCGCGACGCCGGGGGCGAGCTCTACGTGTGGACGGTCGACGAAGTACCACGCCTGCGGATGCTCGATACGCTTGGGGTGACCGGGGTGATCACCAACGATCCACGGTTGTTCGGCGCGCTCTCTTGACCGTCAGGTGCGGATTGTGGCTTATATGGGTAATGAATATCGGTGGCCTTGCGCGCGGTAGACCCGCTCGGTCCCGATACCGAGTCAGTCACCTTCGAGCTTGACCGCCTCCAGCGGGACGGCGACCGGGGGCTGGTCGTGCGCGGCCGCTGGTCGGGGATCCGCGGCCGCCGCTTCGTGCGCCCGACCCTGACCATGCGCATCGACGGGGCGAACCATCGCCTCCTCGCCGACCTCGAGCACAAGCCGTGGGCGGCCGAGGAGGGCGAGGAGTGGGTCGCCCTGTTCTCGCCCGCGCCCCCCGCGGGAGAGGTCGAGGAGATCGAGCTCTCGGTCGCGCCCGACATCACCGTCTCGCTGGCGGGCTCAGGCCCGCGCCGGTCTTCGGCGCCGGTCAAACGCCGGGCCTCGGCCCCGGCCTCCGCCTCGGCCACGCCGGACGCGGGCACGACGCCGCGCCGCGCGCCGCGACGCAAGCCCGAGAGCGACAGCTCGCGCACGGCGTTTCAGGAGGAGCGCGCCAAGGCCGAGGAGCTCTCGCGCCGGCTCGAGGACACGATGGCGGGACAGGCGCGGCTCGTCGCCGAGCGCGACGCGTTACGGGTCGAGCGCGATGAGCTCCGGGTCGAGCGCGATGCCCTCCTCGTCGAGCGTGACGGGATGCGTCGCCAGCACGCCCGTGCCCGCAAGCGCGTCACCGAGCTCCAGCGCGAGCGCAAGGCGCTCGAGGCCAACGCCAACGCCGGCCTCTCCGAGGCCCGAGACCTGCTCGAGGCCGAGCGCGCGGAGACCACGCGGCTTCGCGGTGCACTGGAGACGACCGCGACGGCGGCCGGCGAGCGCGACCGGCTCGCCCGCCAGCTCGACACCCTCGCCGAGGAGCGAAACCGGCTGGCGGCCCAGGCGGGCGGGGGGGCTCGCCCGCCTCGGCCCGAGGGGCCGATCGCTCCGAGACCGATTCCCCCGCATTCCTCCGCCCGTCGCCGCGGTCCCGTGTGGGTCGTCCGGGCGGCGGCCCTCGCCGCCATGGGCGCGGTGGTGCTCGCCTTCGCCATCGCACTGCACTTGATCTAGTGGGACCACTAGCTGCGGTCGAGGTCCTGCTCGACCGTAGACACGCGGGCGTAGCGCGACGTGGGGGGTGATCGGAGCGGGGTTGGTCCTGACTTTAGGTGTGGGTGGGCGTCGTCGATATATATGGGTGATGGATGCGTCGCCGATTGTTGCTGGGCGGGCTCCCGCGAGCGGGATGTCGGTCCCGGTTGGGCTGTTCGGGGACGAGCGGCTCGCTCGTCTGGTTGCGCATGGGAGCGAGCGGGCGTTCGCGGCGATCTACGATCGCTATCACCACCGGCTGTACCGCTACTGCCGGTCGATTGTCCGCGACGACGCCGATGCGCACGACGCGTTGCAGTCCACGCTCGCGAGCGCGTTCGTAGCGTTGAAGCGTGGCCAGCGCGACGCGCCGCTGCGTCCGTGGCTGTTTCGGATTGCGCACAACGAGGCGATCTCGCTGATACGCCGCCGCACCGGCGACGTGGAGCTTGCCGAGGCTCCCGAGCAGTGGGTTGGTTCGGCGGAGGATCGCGCGGGCGAGCGGGCGCGCCTAGCGCTGTTGGTCGCGGACCTGCACGAGTTGCCCGAGCGTCAACGGGGAGCTTTGGTGATGCGCGAGCTCAGTGGTCTCTCGCACGAGGAGATCGCGCTCGCGCTGGGTACCTCGGTCGGGACGGCGAAGCAGGCGATCTTCGAGGCGCGCGGGGCGCTGATGGAGTTCGCGGAAGGCCGATCGATGGTATGTGAGGACGTGCGCCGCACCGTCTCTGACGGTGACGGGCGAGCGCTTCGCGGCCGGCGCGTGCGCGCGCACTTGCGGGATTGTGCGCCGTGCGCGGCGTTCACGGCGGCGATCCCGGGGCGGCGCGAGGATCTGCAGGCGCTGGTGCCCGTGCTCGCGCCGGTTGCGTCGGCCGCGATGCTGGGACGTGTGATGGGAGCAGGATCGGGTCATGGCGCGGGTGGCGGCGCTGGGGCTGTGGCCGTAGGCGCGGCCGGCAAGACCCTCGGAGCGACGTTGGCCGCCAAGGCGCTCCTGGGCGCCGCGGTGCTGGTGACCGCCGCCGGAAGCGTGACCGTCGTGCGCAGCGTGCTGACGCCTGGGCACCAGGCTGCGCGTGCATCGGGCGGTGTGCGCCACAGCGCGACGACACCGGGTGGCGTCGCGCGACGCGCGGTCCAACCCGCGACGGGCGCGCGTGCCTTTGCGGCTGGTCGGCTCGGCGCTAGCAATGTACGTGGCGCGGCGCGAGCTGCGGGTGCCGGTTCGAGCACTTCGGCGCAGTCAGCTGGCGGTGCTTCGACTGGCGCCGCCGGCGTGCCCAGGGGAGTTGCCGCCGCCGGGGCGCTGCCCTCACAGACTCAGGGCACGCCGGCGCGGAGCGGTGCGGGCAGCCGGCGTAGCGGTTCGAGTCCCGGGGTCGGAAAGCACGTGGGCGCTGCACGCGCGTCACCCGGGGCGGCCCACCACGGCCCAGCAGGCGGGTCGCATTCATCGGGCGCCGGCGGGTCGCGTACGGCTGCGGGTGGTGGCGCTGGGTCGCCCCCGGTCAGTACTCCGGCTACTCCCGGCCCACCTGCTGGGCAAGGTGTCGCAGCGGTCCCGGGTAGCCAGCCGACCACTCCGGCGCCGTCCTCCCCGAACGGGCAGATCTCACCGTCGGCGCACGTGCCGTCGGGCACTCCCTGAAGGTAGTTCCTGACTTTCGTCTCGCGGGCGCGTAGCAGAGAGTGAGAAAGGCGAACCCGTCGCGAGGCGGAGGCGCAAAACCAGGGGCCTGGCGGCGAGGTTCGCTCAGGCCGCCCAGTCGCCCCACTAGGAGGCAACATGAAGGTTTCAAGCAAGCTGCTGCTCCTCACCGCCACGATGGCGCTCGGTGCCGCCCCGGCGTTGGCGCTCGGCCCGCCCACCGGCACGCCGATCCCCACGAACGCGGGAACCGCGCACATGCCCATCACCCCCGGTAGCCAGGGCAGTCAGGGCACGAGCAACCAGCCGTCCACGCCCGGCGCCGGCGCCAGCCTGCCCGCCAAGGCCAAGGCATACGGCAAGTACTGCCAGACCGAGAGCAAGACGCACGTCGCCGGCACGCCAGGCACGCCGTTCTCCAAGTGCGTGACCGACATGGCCAAGCTCGCACACAGCTCAACGAGCAACCCGACCACTGCGTGCAAGAACGAAAGCAAGAC
>DASZMD010000260.1:0-4323 GCA_035551955.1 Solirubrobacteraceae bacterium
CCTGCGCCTGATCTCCGATCTCGGCCGTCTCCAGAGCGGACTGACGATCGGCGCTCCACCCCAGTTCGCCGCCAGCCAGTCGGGACTGCTGGGGATCCAGGCCGCCTACGGAATCGCCCCCGCCCACGTCCAGCCCGTGGCCATCGGGCTGCAGTACCAGGCGCTCCAGAACGGCTCGGTGCAGGCCGCCGACGTCTTCACCACCGACGGCCAGCTCGCCTCCGGCCGATATCAGCTCCTCCGCGACCCCGATCGCGTGTTCGGCTTCGGTAACGTCGTCCCCGTCGTCACCCAGGGCGCGCTGCTCGCCGAGGGGCCCGCCTTCGCCGACACCATCGACAGCGTCAGCGCCCAGCTCACCATCCCGGCGATGCGCCAGCTCAACGCCGACGTCAGCATCTACAACATGTCTCCCGCCGCCGCCGCGCGCCAGTTCCTGGTCGCCCGCGGCCTGCTCTCGGGCTAGTGGGCCTCTACTAGCGGCCGCTCGAGCCGAAGCCCCCCGAGCCGCGCTCCGAGAGCTCGAGCTCGTCCGCCACCACGACCGCCGGCGCCTCGACGCTGACGAGGACGAGCTGGGCGATGCGGTCACCGGGGAGGATCTCGAAGCGCTCGCCGCGATCGGTGTTGAGCAGGAGCACGCGCACCTCGCCGCGATACCCCGAGTCGATCAGGCCGGGGGCGTTGACGAGGGCGATCCCGTGGCGGTGGGCGAGGCCCGAGCGCGCCAGCACGAGCCCGGCCTGCCCGTCGGGGATCTCGACGGCGATGCCCGTGCCCACCGAGGCGCGCTCACCGGGGCCGAGGCTCGCGCCCTCGAGGGCGTAGAGGTCGAGGCCGGCGTCGCCCGCGTGGGCGCGCGTCGGCGCCTGCGCCGCGGGATCGAGGCGGCGGACGCGGAGGCTCATCCGGCGCGGGCGCCGACCGCGAAGCGGTCGTAGCGGCCGATGAGGCCCGCCGGCAGGCGCGCGCTGACCCGCACCCCATCGGGGGTGTCCTCGCGCTCGAGGTCGCCGGCGAGGTCGTGGAGCTCGGCCAACCGGCCACCCTCCTCGTAGGGGACGAGGAGCTCGACGGTGTGCAGGGTGCGGGCGAACTCATCCTCGATCCGCTGTCCCAGCTGCTCGAGCCCTTCGCCCGTGACCCCGGAGACGAGCACCGCGTCCGGGTGCCGGCGCGCGAGCTGCTCGAGCCGCTCGGGCTCGACGATGTCGGCCTTGTTGAGCACGAGGACCCTCGGCGCCTCCTCGGCGCCGATCTCGTGGAGCACGTCCTCGACCGCCGCGGTCATCATCGCCAGGTCCTCCTCCTCGGCGGAGGCGTCCACCACGTGGAGGATGAGGTCGGCGAGCCGGGTCTCCTCGAGCGTCGCGCCGAAGGCGTCGACGAGCTGATGCGGCAGCTTGCGGATGAACCCGACGGTGTCGGTGAGCAGGTAGTCGCGCCCGCCGACGCGGAGCACCCGGGTGGTCGGGTCGAGGGTGTGGAAGAGGGCGTCGCGCACCCCGACCTCGGAGCCGGTGAGCGCGTTGAGCAGCGTCGACTTACCGGCGTTGGTGTAGCCGGCGAGTGCCACCGAGGGCAGATGGGCGCGGGCGCGCTCGGAGCGCATGACCGAGCGGCTCGAGCGGACATGACCGAGCCGGCGCCGCAGCGCGGCGATCCGGTCGCGGGCGAGACGGCGATCGGTCTCGATCTGCGTCTCCCCCGGTCCTCGGGTGCCGATCCCGCCACCGAGTCGCTCGAGGTGGGACCACAGTCCGCGCATGCGAGCGAGGTTGTATTCCAGCTGCGCGAGCTCCACCTGGAGCTTGCCGTCGGCGGTGTGGGCGTGTCCGGCGAAGATGTCGAGGATCACCGCCGTGCGGTCGATCACGGGCATCCCGAGCGCCGCCTCGAGGTTCCGTTCCTGGCGCGGGGTGAGCTCGTCGTCGCACGCCACCAGGTTGGCGTCGGCGGCGGCGAGCTGGGACTTCAGCTCCTCGAGCTTTCCCGAGCCGAGATAGGTGTTGGGGTGGGGGTGATCGCGCCGCTGCACCATCTCCCCTACCACCGCCGCCCCCGCCGTGCTGAGCAGCTCCCGCAGCTCGCCGAGCTCCTCCTCCCCGTGGTCGGGGAGGACGGCGATCGCGAACGCACGCTGACGGGCGCGGCCGCCGTTCCGGCGGCCGTCCGGTTGAACCGACGTCGTCGACTGGCGGGTGCGCCCGTGGCGGCTGCGCTGCACACCATCATGGTAGCCGTGCCGCCGTCGGCATATGCCCCCTCCGGCGCCGCTTCCCGGCCCGGGACGCCGGTAGTGTGCGCGGACCGATGCAAGCCGATCGCGTCACCCTCGAGGTCGCCGAGCACGTCGCCGTGGTCACCCTCACCCGCGCCGAGAAGCACAACGCGCTCGACGCCGCCATGTTCGACGGGCTGATCGCCGCCGCCGGCCGGCTCACCCGCGAGCCCGGCGTCCGCGCCGTCGTCCTCCACGGCCGCGGCCGGAGCTTCTCCTCGGGCCTCGACCTCATGAGCATGACGTGTGACCCCTCCGGCCTTCCCCGACTCGTCGAGCGCCTTCAGGCCGGTGTGCCGACGTGGTTCCAGCGCGCCGCCTACGACTGGACGTGCGTCCCCGTCCCGGTGATCGCGGCGATCCACGGCAACTGCCTGGGCGGGGGTCTGCAGATCGCCCTCGGAGCCGACATCCGCATCGTCGCCCCCGACGCGCGCCTGTCGGTGATGGAGGTCAAGTGGGGCTTGATCCCCGACATGTCGATCACCCGCACCCTGCCCCGGCTGGTGGGCATCGACGTGGCCAAGGAGCTCACGTACACCGGCCGGGTGGTGAGCGGCGAGGAGGCGCTCGCTCTCGGCCTCGTGACCCGCGTGAGCGAGGATCCCCTGGCCTGCGCCCAGGACCTCGCGACCGAGATCGCCGGGCGCTCTCCCGACGCCGTCCGGGCCGCCAAGCGCCTGTTCGACGAAGCGTGGAACGCGCCCGCCGAGACGAGCCTCAAGCTCGAGGCCGACCTCCAGCGCGGCCTGATCGGCTCTCCCAACCAGCTCGCCGCGGTGATGGCGGGGATGGCCAAGGAGCCGGCGCAGTTCACCGACCCCGAGAGCGAGTAGCTACCGGGTCACCACCGTGAAGAAGTCCCGGCTCCACGGCGCCAGGTACTCGCCGGAGATGCCGGATTGGCCGGGGACGAGGGGCACCGGGGCGAGGGGCCCATGGCCGCCGCGGTGCCCGTACAGGTAGCCGGCCACCCACGCGGGATTTATGTCGAGCTCGACGGCACGCACGACGCCGGCCCCGAGCAGCGCGTCCGCCAGCGCCGACACGGTGAGATGCTCCCCGCCCGCCCACACCAGACGGCCGTTGGCGGTGACCCCGAGGGCGGAGCGCGCAGGGTCGACCACGCCCCCGAGCGTCGCCCCCCAGCAGCTCAGACAGCCGAGGTTCGAGGCGGCGGCGCCGTTGTCGATGAGGAGGGGCAGGTTCTGGCGCACCGACACGACCCGCTGCCCGGGCTTCGGCACCTCGCCGTTCCAGGAGCCGACGTCGGTGTGCCCGTCGGCGTAGGTGACGACCGATCCCAGCCCGGGACGCAGGGGCGCGGCGACGTGGCCGTAGGAGGAGAAGCCGCCCGCCCCCACCGAGAGCCGGAAACCGCCGTTGAAGGCCGCGAGGAGATGACGGCCCTCGGCCCCGGCGACCGAGGGACCGAAGCGCCAGCCCGAGGCGCCCGCGTCGATCGTCCCGGAATGGAGATGGAGCGCCACCCGGCGCTGATCGAAGGACAGCAAGGCGACCCCGGCCGCCGTCCGCGCCATCGATGCCGCGGTGTGCCCACGCCAGGTGGCGACGGGGACGAAGCCGGTCGTGCCCGTGGCCAGCGCGCTGCTCGTCAGGCGCGCAAAGGGAGGCGGCGGAGGAGGAGGAGGCGCGGGCGGAGTCGTGGCCACCGCGTGCGTCGTGGTCCCGCTCGCCGTCGATTTCGCGTGGGTGGCGGCCGTCACTCCGCCGCCCCCGCCACATCCGGCGAAGGAGAGCAGGCCGATCATCCCGGCGGCGAGCCCGCAGGCCCTTCTCGTTCCCGCCCGCAAGCCGACCATCACGAGTAAGTGTCCGCTCTGCGGTGAAACCATGCTAAGCGCTCGATGAGACGACGCTCATCTAGTGTCGCGTTTGCCAAATTCGCACGCAGTCTGCGTGCGTCTGGACGCGCCTGGGCGGCGGCGGTGACCCCGCCGTACGACCCGGTACGTCTTGGGTCACCGCCACCACCCAGCCACGCCCAGCCATCCCGCATCCTGCATCCGAATTTGCCAAAC
>DASZMD010000261.1:0-9254 GCA_035551955.1 Solirubrobacteraceae bacterium
CGACGAGCGCGGCGAGCCGAGCCGGCTCCTCGCGCTGGGGATGGTGGCCCATCCCGGTCCAGATGTGCACCTGTGACTGCGGTAGGGCGGTGACCACGCGCCGCGCGTGACCGGGCGGGACGATCGCGTCACGATCGCCCCAGAGGACGGCGACGGGGCCGTCGTAGCGGACGGGCCGGCGGTGGAAGGCGCGCTCTGAGCGCCCCGCGAAGGCCAGCGCTTCGAGCGCCGCGCGCAGCCCGGGGCCGACCGCCGCGGCGTCGGCCACGAGCCGGTGGCGCAGTGCATCGCTCGGTGCCATCCCGTGGGTCACGAAGCCCGCGTAGACGAGGTCGAGGACGGGCGCGCGGGTAACGAGCAGGGGCAGTGAGCGGACGGCCAGGGCCCGGAGCACGGGCAGCGCGGCAAGCTCGGCGAGGGCCAGGCGGCCAAAGCCGACCGGCGCGGAGAGGACGAGCCCGCGGACCTCGCGACCCATGCGCTCGGCCACGGCCGTCGCCACCCCGCCGCCCAGGGAGTGCCCGACGAGGGTCGGGGCGCGTACGGCAAGCCGACCGAGCGCCTCGGCGACGTCCTCGGCGTAGGCGCTGAGGCGCGGCCGGCTCGGCGGATCGGAGCCTCCGAACCCCGGCAGGTCGACGGCCAGGCAGCGATGGGGGCTCACGCGCGCGAGCTCGTCCCAGCCGGCGCCGGAGTCGAGCAGTCCGTGGAGTAACACCAGGGGTCGCCCACGGCCGGGCCAGTCGCGCACGTGTAACACGCGCCCGTCGGCGAGGCGGACGGCGTGCGAGACCGCGGTGCGCTGGTACTCCTTCCCCATGGGTGGATGAGCGGCGGGGGCGCCGCCGTGATACGGGGCGGACATTTGTCACACAGCGGCGATCTTCGTATCTGCGCGGGCACTCGGCGCTCTATTGGCAGACGATCGACACCGGGGGCACGACTTACTCGCCGCTTCGGTCGCATGAGGAGGAGGAGGGGGATGGAAACCACTAGCGAGGAGTCACTCATGTCTCGAGCCGCGGCGCAGCTTGCGCCCGTAATTACCGATGATCACCTTTGCCCCAGTTCCGTGACCGACGCTTCGGGCCGGACCTGGTCGATCGCCGACGCCGGCGGGGCGACGTTCGACCTCAGCGCCATGGAGGCCGCAGACCTCGCCTATGTCGCGCACCGGCTCGCGAGCGAGCACGACGCGAGCACGGAGATCGACGATCACGAGCTCCTGGTCAACGCCGAGGTCGCCGCTCGCCGCGCCTCGCCCGACCTCGTGGCCGCGCTCGTCCACTTTCGCCTTCAGGGCTCGCGCGACGGCATCCTCCTCCTGCGGGGCCTGCCCATCGACGAGCCGCTGCCGGCCACGCCGGACCGCGGCGCCTTCACCGGCTCCTGGCTCGAGCTCAGCCGGAGCACCATCTCCCAGCTCGTGGTCATGAGCATGCTCGGCGACGTGATCTCCTACGCCGACGAGAAGGACGGCCGGCTGATCCAGGACATCTGCCCCATTCCCGGGGCCGAGGAGCTCCAGGAGAACACCGGCTCGGCCCTCCTCGAACTCCACACCGAGGACGGGTTTCATCCCAACAAGCCGGACTTCCTGAGCCTGCTCGCGCTTCGCTCCGACCACGCCGGCGAGGCGATGACCGTCGCGTGCGGGATTCGCGCCGTCCTCCCTGACCTCGACGAGGCGGTCCTCGACGTTCTCCGCCAGCCCCTGTACCGGATCCGGCTGGCCAGCTCGTTCGTCGGTAACGGAGTCAAGCGCTACTCACCGCCGATGCCGGTGCTCAGCGGATGCCCGCACGACCCCGAGCTGTGCGTCGACTTTCACGCCATGGAGGCGATGACCCCGGGGGCGGCGTACGCCTTCGAGGACCTGCGCGAGCGGATGCTCGATTCGCTGGTGGGGGTGGCGCTGGCGCCCGGGGAGATGCTCATCGTCGACAACCGCAAGGCCGTTCACGGTCGCACCGGCTTCGCACCCCGCTACGACGGCGAGGACCGCTGGCTGCGCCGCTGCTTCGCGGTGGCCGACATCCGGGCCTCGCACCCGATGCGTTACCCCGCCTCGCGGGTGCACCGGCCCCTCGAGATCGCCGTCCATTAATCATGAGCACGCTCGAACTGAAGCATCCGAACTTCTACTCAGAGCTCATCGCCCGCAACGCCGGCGTCATCGACGCAGCCGCGCAGGAGGTGCTGCGGACCTCCCACGTCCTCATCGCCGGCTGCGGCTCGATCGGCGGAGCGGCTGCCGAGCCGCTGGCGCGCCTCGGGGTTCAGCACTTCACCCTCGCCGATCCCGGTGACTATGAGCTGAACAACCTCAATCGCCAGAACGCGACCCTCGCCGACATCGGACGTAACAAGGCCGAGGTCGCGCAGGAGCGGATCAAGTCCGTCAACCCCGGGTGTGACGTTCGCGTCTTCCCCGAAGGGGTGACGGCGCAGGCGCTCCTAGCCATCACCGCGCGGTGCGCGGTGATCGTCGACGGCGTCGACGTCACCACCATGTCCGGGCTGCGCGCCAAGTACCTGCTCCATGAGCAGGCGGTGCGTCTGCGGCTGCCGCTGTTCACGGGCTGGGACATGGCGGGGGCCCAATACCTGCGCTACTACGACTACCGCAAGGTGCGCCGGCCCTTCGACGGCCGGATCACCGCCGCCGACCTCGAACGGCTCGGCATGTGGGAGCTCCTTCAGCGCCTCGTGCCCGCGCGCTTCGTGCCCCTGGAGATGATCACGGTGGCCTGCGCCAATCTCGAGAACCCCGAGTTCAGCTTCCCGCAGCTCGTCTATGCCGCGGATCTCTTCGGGGCCCTGAGCGCCCACGTCGTCGTCCAGCTTCTCACCGGCCGGCCGGTACGCAAGCACACCTACCTGGACCTCCACCAAGCGGTCCGGCCGGCGGCCTCGCGCTGGCGTACCCGTGTCGAGCGACCGCTCCGCGCCGCCGAGGCGATCGCCCGCATCCGCCGTTCCCCGGCGGCGTAACCCACCCAACCGTTGTCACACAACCCCAGGAGGTAAGTCAATGGCCCTGTACGAGACCACCGATCAGGCCGAGCACGTGTTCGGCAGCCTGTTCCGGATCCTCAGCGAGGATGAAGCGTTCACCACCAAGCTCCGTGAGAGCGGGCTGTCCGTGCGCCTGGTGCACAAGAAGCCCGAATGCGACGTGTTCGTCTCCGCCGACGAGGTCGTCGTGGGCGAGGACGTTCCCGACAGTGCGGCGATCACCATCAAGATGTCGTGCGACACCGCCCACGCCCTGTGGATGGGGAACCTGCTCATGCCCACCGCGGTGGCCACGGGCCGGGTGCGGATCCGTGGCAAGGTCGCCAAGGTCCTCGAGTTCGTCCCCATCCTCCAGCCCGCCTTCGACCGCTACCCGGAGATCGCCGCCGCCAGCGGCATCGCGGGCTGAGTGAGCGTGAGCGTCGGTTCGCCATGGGCATGATCCAACAATCACTCGAACTCAACTTCGACGAGTATCCCCGGGAGGTCGCGGAGTTCCAGATGGCAGTCCGGGCCTTCGCCCGCGAGGAGGTGTTACCTCGCGCGCTCGAGCTCGATCAGGAGGCGCACGATCACTTCGCCTGGGATCTCGTCCAGAAGGGCCACGAGCTCGGTCTCACGAGGGCGATGCTCCCGCCCGAGTTCGGCGGCCTCGGCGCCGGCGTCGTCGGCGTGTGCGTCGCCATGGAGGAGCTTGCCGCCGCCTGCCCGGGCGTGGCCCTGATCTTCGGCGCGACGATGCTCGGACAGGCACCGGTGCTCCTCTCCGGGGATCCCGAGCTCCAGGCTCGCTTCCTGCCCCTGTTCAGCCAGGAGCAGGCGGTGCTGGCGTGCAACGCGGTGTGCGAGGAGCACCACGGGGTCGACCTCGTGGTCACCGACAACGTCCGCCACGCGCACGAGATGACCACCATGCGGCGCGACGGCGATGAGTACGTGATCAACGGCCACAAGCGGGTGATCACCAATGCCGCCGTCGCCAACTTCGCCTCGGTGTTCGTGAGGATGGAGGGCCTCGCTCCCGAGACGGGGTTGACGTGCGTGATGGTCCCCCTCGACAGTCGCGGGGTCACCCGGGGCCCGGTGGCCGACAAGATGGGTTACCGCGCGTGTCTGGGGAGCGAGCTGTTCTTCGAGGACGTGCGCGTCCCGGCGTCGAACCTGATCGGCGGCGAGGGCGAAGGGGTCGACATCCTCGCCGCGCAGGGGAACATGGCGAGGTCGTCGGTCGCCGCCGTCTCGGTCGGTGTGGCGCGTCACGCGCTCGAGGTCGCCGTCGACTTCTGCGGCACCCGCGTACAGGGTGGCGTCGCCCTCCGCGAGCACCAGATGACCGCGCGCAAGCTCGCCGAGATGACCTCCAAGGTCGACGCCGCCCGCCTGCTCTACCTGGCGGCGGCGAACAAGGTCGACAACCGCCTGCCGGCGCCGGAGTACGAGCCGGCGGTCGCCAAGTTCTTCGCCGACCGGATGGCCACCGAGGTGGCCAGCGAGGCGGTGTCGCTGCTGGGCTCGCGGGGATACATCCGCGAGTTCGGCCTCGAGAAGATCCTGCGCGACTCCTACGGGGCGCGCATCTATGAGGGCACGGCCGAGGCGCTCGCGCTCGCGATCACCGACTGCCTGTACCGCGACGACGACGAGGAGGGCTGGGACGATGACGACGATCTCTGAGAGCTCGAGGGTGGCAAGCGCCCACAGCAATCGCGTGCAGTACTACGCCGAGAATCTCGTGCGCCGGCAAGCGCGCTGCCGTTACCTCGGTCTCGCGGATGCCATCGGCGGCGAGCCGCTGGTCAGGCTCGAGGGATACGGCGACGGGCTGACCACGGTGAGCGTGCGCGAGAGCCAGCTGGCGTGGGGACACCTGTGCGGCGTACTCGGCTTCCGGCTCGCCCAATTCCTGCAGACAGGGCTGATGGACCCCGAGCTCGTGTACCGGCGCGAGCTCGTGCACGAGCCCCTGGTACCGGCGACGGGACCGGAGACAATCCACACGGTGACGCTCACCGAGTCCGGGCAGATCGTCGGCTACATCGCACTGGTGGCCTCACCCGACCCCGAGCCGCTCGCCCTCGAGGACCCGGCTCGGCGCCCGTTCCCGGCCGAGGTCGCCCACCAGGTCGAGCTCCTCTCGCGCTACGCGGCCCCCGGGCGCACGAGCCACAACGCCTATGAGGTCAAGCGGTTCGTGCGCGACCACTCGCTGGCGAGGGGCATGCAGCGCGACCGGGTGCCGTGGCACCTGATCCTCGCCATCGGCAAGGTCGGCCTGCAGACGCCGGAGATCGAGCTCGTGCTCGGCGACTCCAGCGAGCGCGGTGCTCTGCGCCACCTCCGGCTCGTCGGCTTCGAACTCGACGTCGTCGAGGGGACGAAACCGGCTCTGCCCCGCAGCGAGCTCATGTGGCCGAGCTACGAGCTCCCCGCCCACCGCCTGGCGAAGCCCTTCGTCGGCGCCGTCCCGAGCGACCTCGCCGACTACATGGAGGCGATCGAGTCGGGCCTCGTCGAGCTCGATGCCGAGGCGTCGCAGCGCGAAGCGGTGGCACGGCTCGTCGAGCTCCATCGCTCGCGAGGAACCCTCGAGCGGCTGGCGATGGCGGTATGAGCGAGATCCACGACATGACGGCCCTCGAGCAGGGCGAGGCGATCCGGGCCGGAGACCTGTCTCCGAGCGAGATCGCACACCACTACCTCGAGCGGATCCACGAGGTCGACGGCGTCATCGGCGCCTTCGTCACCGTGACCGAGGAGCTCGCGCTCGAGCAGGCCACGGCGGCCGAGCGCGCGCTCGCCCAGGCGCGCCGCACCGGACAGGCGCTCGGTCCGCTCCACGGCGTACCCGTCGCCATCAAGGACGTCGCGCGGATCGAGGACGTCCGGCACACCCGGGGATCGGCCGTGTACGCCGACGACGTCGCCGACATCGACGACCACGTGGTGACGTGCCTCAAGCGGGCGGGACTGGTCATCCTCGGGACGACCAACACCCCGGAGTTCGCGCTGCCGTGCTACACGGAGAACGAGATCGGGCCCCCGACGCGCAACCCGTGGGAGCTCGAGCACTCCCCGGGCGGCTCGAGCGGCGGTTCCGCGGCCGCGGTGGCGGCGCGGCTCGCCCCCCTGGCGCACGGCACCGATGCCGGCGGGTCGGTGCGCATCCCCGCTTCGGCGTGCGGCGTCGTCGGCCTCAAGCCGAGCCGCGGCCGGGTGAGCAACGGCCCCATCGATCACGAGGTGACGGGGCTCTCGGTGCATGGCGCGCTCGCTCGCAGCGTGGCCGACGCCGCCGCCCTCATCGACGCCATGTCCGGCGTAATGCCCGGCGACACGTTCACGGCTCCGCCCCGCGAGCCCCGCGAGCCCCGCGAGCCCGGTTCACAGCGCCGGCGGATCGCCGTCATGCCCGATCCCATGGTCCCGGGCGTCACGGCGCATCCCGACTGCCGGCAGGCGCTCGAAGGCGTCACCCGGCTCCTGCGCGACGGCGGTCACAGCGTCGAGGAGGTGGAGATGAGCCCCGACCAGGGAGTGGCCGACGCCTTCGCCCGGGCGTGGTCGGTCAACGCCGCGAGCATCAGCGTCGACGAGGACGAGGAGGAGATGCTCACCCCGTTCACGCGATACATGCGTGAGCTCGGGCGGGAGGTGACGGGTGTCGAGCTGCACCTGGCGCTGTCAACCTTCCGCGGAATCGGCCAGATGCTCGCGGATCTCTTCTTTGCCACCTACGATCTCATCCTGACACCGACGTTGGCAAAGCCGCCGGCGCGTATCGGTGAGTTCACCTCAGACGTCAATCAGGCGGCTGACTACGACCGGATGACGGCGTTCATGCCCTACACACCGATGTACAACATCGCCGGATTGCCGGCGATCTCGGTGCCCGCGCACTTCAGCGACGCGGGCCTGCCCATCGGGGTGATGGTGGGGGGACGTTACGGAGACGAGCGCGGGGTGCTCGCTCTCGCCGCCGAGATCGAGTCGAGTGTGGGATCGGTTGCCTCGCCGCCGCCGCCGTGCGTCCGGCAGCCGTGCGTCCGGCAGCCGTGCGTCGGGCAGCCGTGCGTCGGGCAGCCGTGCGTCCGGCAGCCGGCGGGGGCCCGATGAGCATCACCGAGATCAACCCGGCCCCGCCCACGGTCGAAGGGTCATGGTCACCTCGCCGCTGGGCGGCGCTCGCCGTCATGCTCGCGGCGGGGTTCATGGACCTGCTCGACACGAGCATCGTCAACGTGGCGATACCGTCGATCAGGCGCAGCCTGCATGCCAACTACGCGGTGATCCAGTGGATGATCGCCGGTTACGTGCTCGCCGTCGCCGTGGCGCTCATCACCGGGGGCCGGCTCGGCGACATGCAAGGTCGCAAGCGGGTGTTTCTCCTCGCCGTCGTCGGCTTCGGTGTGACGTCGCTGTCCTGCGGGCTGGCGCCGAACCCGACGTTCCTCGTCGTCGCTCGCGTGCTCCAGGGGCTGTGCGCCGCGATGATGATCCCGCAGATCCTCTCGGTGATCCAGGTCAGCTTCCCGCGCGAGGAGAAGCGCAAGGCGCTCGCCCTCTACAGCACCGTCGCCGGGGTCGCGGTCATGAGCGGCCCGCTCCTCGCGGGCGTGCTCCTGAACGTCTTCGGGCTCGGGTGGCGGTCGATCTTCCTCATCAACGTGCCGATCAGCGTGGTGGTGATCTTCGCCGCCCTGGCCATCGTCCCCGAGTCTCGCTCCCGGGAGGCCGAGCGCCTTGACCTCGTCGGGGTCGGCCTCGTCAGCACCTCCCTGTTCGCGCTCGTCTTCGGGGTGATCGAGGGCCGGGAGCTCGGTTGGCCGTCGTGGGTGTTCGCGATGATGGCCGCGGCCATTCCGCTGCTCGCGTGCTTTGCCGGGTACGAGCGAGGCAAGGAGCGGCGTGGCGCTTCGCCGCTCGTGTCGATGGCGCTGTTCAGGGATCGATCGTTCTCGGCCGGTCTCGTCGTCGTGCTCGTCTTCTTCTCGGGATTGGTGGGCTTCTACCTGGCCTTCACCATCTTCTTGCAGCTCGGGCTCGGGTTCACGGCGCTGCAGTCTGCCCTCACCACCTTCCCGAGCTCACTGGGTCTCATCGTCGCCGCCCAGGCCTCGACGCGGCTCGGGCCCCGGCTCGGTCGGTCGATCCTCGCCGCCGGCGCCGTGGTCATGGCCGGGGCTCAGGTCGCGCTCATCGTCACCGTGCACCACTACGGCAGCCATCTCTCCGCGTGGGACGTGCGGCCGGTGATCTTCGTCTTCGGCCTGGGGATGGGCCTCATCCTTCCTTCCCTCGCCGATGTGATCATCGGGGGCGTGCACGAGCGCCACGCGGGAGCTGCCTCGGGGGTGATCAACACGGGAATGCAGGTGGGAAACGGCATCGGCGTCGCGCTGATCGGCGTCATCCTCTTCAGCGCCGTAGGTTCCCATGCGGCGAGCAGCGCCGCCGGCGTCACCCCGCAGCTCTCGCGCCAGCTCACCGCGCTGCCCCTCTCCGCCGAGGCACGGGCGGCCGTCGTCCACCAGTTCCAGGGGTGCTTCGTCGACAGCTCCCATCAGGAGGATCCGGCCGCGGTGCCGCCGAGCTGCCGGCAAGGAGCGCGCAGCGGGCTTCCCACTACGCTCCGTCGGAGTGTCGGCGCCGTCCTCGTCAAGGGCACCGTGCAGGCGCGCAAGGACAACTTTGTCGCCGCCATCGACCGCGCGCTCCTCTTCGAGGTCGGCGTGTTCCTTGCCACCGCCGCTCTCCTCCTCCTCCTTCCCCGCGCACGGCGGGAGGACCGCGCCGATATCCTCACCTGATGTACCTGACCCCGTCCGATCAGGACAAGCTCCTGTTGAGCGTGGCGGGGATGGTGGCCGGCGACCGCCGCTCGCGTGGGGTCAAGCTCAATTACCCCGAGTCGGTCGCGCTGCTCTCGTGCTGGGTGATCGAGCGTGCGCGGGAGGGGGCGAGCGTCGAGCAGCTCATGCGCGACGGCCGTGACGTGCTCACGCGCGGGGAGCTCATGGAGGGCATTCCCGAGATGCTCGACGAGGTGCAGGTGGAGGCGACGTTCCCCGACGGACGCAAGCTCGTGACCATCCACGACCCGGTCCGTTGATCCCGGGCGAGCTCGCCCTCGGCTCCGGGCCCGTCGAGCTCGCCCCCGGGCGCGAGCGGCGCACCGCGACGGTGCTCAACGCCGGCGACCGTCCGATCCAGGTCGGCTCGCACTTCCACTTCGCCGA
>DASZMD010000262.1:0-4343 GCA_035551955.1 Solirubrobacteraceae bacterium
CCGCCATCAATCTACGCTAGCCAACTCCTCGCCTGGGCGCCTCGGTCCCCGGGCGAGGTGGTCGAGGAGGTCGCGTCCCAGGCGCTCGCCGATCAGGGGTGTCTAGCGCTCCAGCCATGCCAGCAGCTCCCGCGCGGCGCGCCCGCGGTGGCTGATCGCGTCCTTCTCCGCATCGCTGAGCTCGGCCATGGTGCGCGTCCCGTCCCCGTCGTCGGGGACGAAGGCGGGGTCGTAGCCGAAGCCGCCGGCGCCGCGCGGCACCTCCGCGAGCCGCCCCGTGCAACAGCCTTCGAAGCACCGCTCCTCGCCCGTGTCGGGATCGACGTAGGCGACGACACAGACATAGGCCAAGGCGCTTCCCGCCGGCGCTTCTCTGAGCAGCTTCTCGAGGTTCTCCTCGTCACTCGCGTTGGGCCCCGCGAAACGGGCCGAATAGACGCCGGGCGCACCGCCGAGGGCCGCCGCCTCGACGCCCGAGTCGTCGGCGATGGCGATCCGCCCCGTCGCATGCGCGGCCGTACGAGCCTTGGGCAGGGCGTTCGCCGCGAAACTCTGGCCCTCCTCGGGCGGCAACTCTACGTCGTCGGGGAGCGCCGCCACGCCCCGCGGGGCGAGCAGACGTCCGAACTCGCGCAGCTTGTGCGCGTTTCTCGTCGCGAGGAGAAGGTCGGACATGGCGACTGCTCAGGCCCCTAGGTGATCGACGACGGGACCGCCTCGTCCTGAGCCACGCGCAGCTGCTCGATTCCGCGCCCGGCCAGCGCAAGGAGGTCGTCGAGGTGAGCACGCGAGAGCGGCGTGCGCTCGGCCGTGGCCTGGACCTCGACCAGCCCTCCCTCGCCCGTCATGACGACGTTGGCGTCCACCTCGGCCGCCGAGTCCTCGGAGTAGTCGAGGTCGAGGAGGGGAACGCCGTCGACGATGCCGCTGGAGACGGCAGCCACCGACCCGACGAGCGGCGAGCGCTCGAGCACGCCCTCGGCCAGAAGGCGCTCGCAGGCCAGGCGCAGCGCCACCATCCCGCCGGTGATCGAGGCACAGCGGGTCCCGCCATCCGCTTGCAGGACATCGCAGTCGACGTAGATCGAGCGCTCGCCGAGCGCGGTCAGGTCGACCACACCCCGCAGCGAACGGCCGATCAGCCGCTGGATCTCCACCGAGCGGCCGTCGAGACGACCCTTGGTGATGTCGCGCTGCTTGCGGTCCCCGGTGGAGGCGGGGAGCATCCCGTACTCCGCCGTGACCCAGCCGCGTCCCGAGCCCGCCAGCCAGCGCGGCACGCTGCTCTGGGCCGAGGCGGTGCAGATCACCCGCGTCTCCCCCATCGAGATCAGCGCCGATCCGGTCGCCGTGCGCACGAACCCCGGCTCGATGATGACGGGCCGAAGCTCGTCGGGCCCCCGTCCGTAGCTTCGCTCGCGCGGACTCATGCCGTCACGGGCGCACCGAGCTCGACGTGGACCACATCCCCGAGCGGCATCTGCAGGAAGCGTGTACCCAGGGCCCGGAAGGACTCCACGTCGCCGGTGCACCGGAACCGGTACTCGCCCTCGCGGGTCCGGGGATTGAGCAGGCCGCGTGCCGCCAGCGCTCGCTCCACGCTGCGAGCGACTCCGGCGCCCGAGGTGACCAGGGTCACGCCGCGACCGACGATCCGCTGCAGCATGGGCGCGATCAGCGGGTAGTGGGTGCAGCCGAGGATCACCTCGTCGACCTCGGACTCCCGCAAGGGCGCGCAGTACCCGCGCACGAGTTCCAGCACCGCGTCCTCGAACGGCGAACCGGCCTCGATGATCGAGGCGAGGTCGGGGCAGGCAACGCTCTCCAGGTGCACATGGGGATCCGAGGCCCTCACCGCCCGTTCATAGGCACCGCTCGAAACCGTCGCCGGAGTCGCCAGCAGTCCGATGCGGCCGTTCCTGCTCCCCGCCACCGCGAGCTGCGTCGCCGGGCGGATCACGCCGATCACGTCGATCTGCCTGGCGGTGAGATGAGCGTCCAGGGCGTCGAGAGCGGCGGCACTGGCTGAATTGCATGCGACGACCAGCAGCTTGGCGCCCGCCTCGACCAGGTGATCGGCGATCTCGATGGAAAACATCCGGAGCTCTTCCTGCGTCCGGTCCCCGTAGGGCAGGCGTGCGGTGTCACCGAGGTAGACGTAGTCCTCGGTCGGCACCGAGACCAAGAGTTCGTGGAGGACGGTGAGCCCGCCGACTCCGGAGTCGAACACGGCGACGGGCTGCTCGGGTAGGGGAGACACAGCCCGCATGGTGTCAGAGCGGGTGGACTGGGCGGGCGGCTGGGCGAGCGGCGGGGGTTACGTTCAACGCCAGCGGGCGCGACCACCTTCCCGGCACCGGAGGATCGACCGCCACCATGGATTACTGTCGGCCGACCCATGCGCGCGCTCGTGATCACCAACATGTACCCGACGCCCGCGCGCCCGGCGCTCGGGAGCTTCGTCCGCGATCAGGTTGAGGCGCTGCGAGCGTTGCCGGAGCTCGACGTCGATCTGATGACATTCGCGCCTGGCGGCGCAGGCGCCTATGCCCGCGCAGCGCGGGAGGTTCGGCGCCGCTTCCGCGGCGAGCGGTTCGACGTCGTTCACGCCCATTTTGGGCTGACCGCCTGGCCCGCGCTCGTGGCACCCGCGCGTGTCCGGGCGGTGACCCTGCACGGAACCGATCTCTCCCATCCGCGCTCGCGAGCGATCACGGCCGCCGCCTTGCCCTTCTTCGATCTCGTCGCCACCGTCTCGAGCTCGCTGGCCGAGGAGCTGCCTCGTGTACCGCTGTCCCGGCGTCCCGTGGTCCTCCCCTGCGGAGTTGACACCGGCCGGTTTCGGCCCGTCCCCCGCGTCGAGGCGCGGACGGCCCTCGGGCTCGATCCCGCCGCGCGTTATCTGCTCTTCCCGGCCGATCCGCGCCGCAGCGAGAAACGTCACGACCGCGCGCTCGCCGTCGCCGGCGATGTGCCGTTGCTCACCCTCGGAGACGTCGACCCCGCCCACGTCCCGATGTGGATAAACGCGGTCGATGCCGTGCTCGTTCCGTCTGAGCGTGAGGGGTTCGGGTTGGCGGTGCTCGAAGCCCTCGCGTGTGATGTCCCGGTGCTGGCAACCCCGGTGGGAATCGCCCCGGTAGCCCTGTCGGGGATTGCCGGAACCCTGTGCGCGCCGTTCGACGCGGCGGCGTGGCGGACCGTGGTCGAGCGGCATCTCGCCGATCCCGATCCGCGGGTCGCCGGCCGCGACCGAGCCGACCTGTTCTCCGCGGCGCGAATGGCCGCGCGCGTCGCAGTCGCATGGCGTGGCCTGCCGTACGGACCGGCACCTATACTCGGCCGCTTAGGCGCCATTTGGCGCATGCAACATCGCCCATCATGAGCGGCCTGATCGAATACTACGCGAGGCGCCGTCGCGCCCAGGCAGGCAAGAAGGCGAAGCAGGCACACGACGAGGCCTGGGACGTCGCCGAGCCGGAGCCGGAGCCAGAGCCGGTCGCGCCTCCCCCTCGGCCGCCCAGGAGTTCCTCCGCGTTCACGAACGGCCACGTACGCAACGTGCGGCCGGTGTCTCGCCGCAAGCCACGGCCAGAGGTGATCGCTGACGAGGGCGTGGAGGAATACGTTGTGTCCCGGAACGGAGGACGCGACACGCCTCGCGACGAGGCGACCGTCTTCTACGACCGAATCAGGGCAGAGGACTTCCCACCCACCGAGCCACACGCGACGCTTGACGACGACCACGACGCGGACGAGTTGTCCACCAACGGCGACGTGGTCATCGCGGACGAGCCGGTGCTCGATGCCCAGCCTCCACCCCCAGCCTCAGCGGCCGGGGTGATCTGGCACTCACAGCCGCGCACGGACCCCACGCCCGAGCCGGAGGCCACTGGTCCCGATGACGGCGAGCGGGGGGAGCCGGTCGCGATCCAAGACGAGTCGCCCACCGTCGAGCTCCGCGCCCTGAGCATCGAGGAAGCCGAGGCCGTAGAGCCAGAGCCCGAACAGGCCACCGAGCCGGAGGTGCCGGAGCCCGAGGCGGGCGAGGCGCCCGAGACGACGGCCGAGCCCGAGACGGCCAATGCGCCCGAGCCCGAGGCCCGCAAGGCGCCCGAGACAGCGGCCGAGCCCGGGACGGTCAATGCGCCCGAGCCCGAGGCCCGCAAGGCGCCGGAGACGACGACCGAGCCCGAGACGGCCGAAGTCGCCGAGCCCAGTCCCGAGCCCATCAAGGCCCAGTCGATCCAGTGGCCGCCGCGCAAGCCAGCCGCCGTGGAGCCAGCCGCCGTGGAGCCAGCCGCCGAGCGCGTCGTCGAGCCGGCCGCGGCCGAGCCGCGAGC
>DASZMD010000263.1:0-3383 GCA_035551955.1 Solirubrobacteraceae bacterium
CGAGGAGTTCGCCGAGCTGTGGAAGGCCGAGCTCGACATCCCCTTCGCCGTCTACGGAGTGATCCCCAACTACGTCAAGCAGGACAAGTTCGAGATCCTCACCTGGGCGGGCATGAACCGGATCCGCATGGGGATCCAGTCGGGCAGCGAGCACATCCTCGACTTCTACAAGCGCCCCTCGCCGCCCGAGAAGATCCGCGCCGCCGGGACGGTGATCGGGAACTTCGCGGGGGGGCGGGATCGATATCACCTGCCGCCGGCCTTCGACCTGATCGTCGACAACCCGATCGAGACGCGCCAGGACGTGGTCGACACCCTTCAGCTCATCTACGAGATGCCGCGTCCCTACACCCTGTTCATCTACTCGCTCAAGGTCATTCCCAACACCGAGCTCGAGCGGCTGATCAAGGAACGCGGCGTGGAGCTCGACAAGATCGACTCGAGCTTCTTCGTCATCCCGCCCCGCGTCGGCAACCTGCTCCTCTACGTGCTGTGCCTGTGGAAGCCGCCGCTGTGGCTGTGGCGGCTCCTCCTCCGCCGTGTCCGGGCGAGCACCGAGCCCCAGCCCGTTTATCCGCGACTCGGCCTCGTGCTCCGGACCCTGTACCTGGGCCGGCGCGCCCTCGCTCATTTCCGGCGCATGGACTTCTCCATCTTCCCCGGCTGGACCGGCTACGTGGCCTGGCGCCTAGGGCTCGTCGGGCTCTGGCACCGGCGCTTCAATCCCCGCATGCCGCGGCCCGCGCGCCCGGTACGCCGGCGCCCCGCGGCTCGTCCCGTTGTCCCCATCACCCTGGTTGAACCGAGCTCGGCCGGGCAGAACGGGTCCATGGACTCAGTCATCGGAGACGAGCTCGCGTTGTGAGCGATGAGGTCCGCGAACGCCTGCTCAAAGCGTGGCGTGGCGAGATCGAAGCGGGACGTGTCTACGAACTGATCAGCCGGCGCATGCCCGAGCGCGAGGGCGAGATCCTGCGCCGGATGGCGGCGGCCGAGAGCTCCCACCGCCAGCGGCTCGAGGCGCGAATGCACGAGCTCGACATCCCCGTCCCCAACGAGAGCTCGGTGCGCCTCTCGCCGTGGCTGCGACTGCAGGCGCGCGTCGCCCCCATCGACCGCCTGCTCGCGGCGCGCGAGGCGGCCGAGGATGAGGAGGTCGACGACCTCTACCGGCGCTCGACGGGCGACCAGGTCACCGACCGCCTGCTCCGGGACATCCGCAAGGAGGAGCGGTCCCACTCGCTCGCCGTTCAGGACCTGCGCTCCGGCGAGGCAAGCGACCACTCGCCCGAGCCGGCGGTCATCGGCGTGCCGGGCGCCCAGCGGCGCCTCGACAAGATCCTCGGCCGGGAGAAGTGGCACTCCTCGAGCACGAGCTGGATCTCGGGCGCCATCTACGGCGCCAACGACGGCCTCGCCGCCGTGTTCGGGATCGTCGCCGGGATGTCGGGTGCGACGGGAGGCAACAGCTTCGTCCTCACCGCCGGGCTGTCGGGCGCCGTCGCCTCGGCGCTCTCGATGGCGACCGGAGCCTTCCTCGCCGAGCGCTCCGAGCAGGAGATGATGGAGGCCAACATCGAGCGCGAGCGGCAGGAGATCGCCGAGCATCCTGAGGAGGAGAAGGAGGAGCTCTCGCTCTTCTACCAGCTCAAGGGCATCGACGAGAAGACCGCCGACGAGCTCGCCGAGCGTCTCTCCAAGCACCCCGACGCCATGCTCCAGGCCCTCGCCGCCGAGGAGTTCGGCAGCACCGGCGATTCTGGGAATCCCGTTCAGGCCTCCGTCGCCGCGGGCATCAGCACCGGCATCGGCGCCATCGTCCCGGTGATCCCCTTCATCTTCACCACGGGCGCCACGGCCATCATCGCCGCCGCCATCGTCTCCCTCATCGCCCACTTCCTCGTCGGCGCCGCCAAGTCGCTCGTCACCCTGCGCTCGTGGTGGTCGGCGGGACTGGAGATGACGCTGGCGGGGGTGATTGTGGGCGGGGTGATGTACGGCATCGGGCAGCTGTTCCCGACTTGAGCCGGCGCGGCGGAGCCGGGCCGCTCACTCGCCCAGGGCGTCGCGGAGAGCGCGAAGGTCCGCCCGCAGGGCCGCCACCTCGGCCTCGAGGGTGCTGAGGCGATCGGCGAGGCCGTCGCCATCCCGCTTTTCCGGCGGCGGTTCGTAGCGCGGGAGCGGCGCCACGTGGATGGTCGTCGCGGGCGGCGCCTCGTCGGCCTCGTCCTCGTCGGCCCTGAGCAGGTGGAGGAAGCGGTCCTCCTTGAGGCCGGGGCGCCGGCCCGCCCGGCTCACGTAGCCCCGGTCGATGAGCTGGTCGAGCAGGGTCTCGACCTCGGCGAGCGACCCGATGCGGGCCAGGCGCTCGGTCCGCGACTTCAGCTCACCCGGGGTCTGGGGACCGCGGAGCAGGAGCACGCAGAGGATGGCGAGTTCAGCCTCGCCGACGCCGAGCCCCTCCTCGGCCAGGTGGCGGTACTTGATCGCCCGGCTCCCCGCCCCACTTGCGAGCCGAGCCAGTCCGCGGCGGCTCAGCCGCTCCGCCGCCTCGCGCACCGTGTGCTCGTCGTAGTCGAGGACGGGATCGCGGTTGGTCGACTGATTGCAGGCGAGGCGCAGCGCGTTGATCGACAAGGGATAAGTGTCGGGCGTGGTGCGCCGCTTCTCGATCAGGCAGCCGAGGACGCGCTGCTCTGCAGGCGTGAGCTCCGGGGGTCGCATGGCGCCGCGAGGATACTGGGGCAGGCTGGAGCGGGTTTCACCCCGGTTGCAGGATCCGGTGCATATCGGCGCCCTGCAAGATTTTTCCTGTTACTCTCCCGCGCCACATAACGAGCCGAGTCACCGGTCATCCGTGATCGGAGAGCGGGGGACCCAATGCGATCGACCAGGTCGCTGGGGCGAATCGCCACCACCGTGGCGTAGCGCGTCGCGCGAGCCCGTCAGCTAACCCCGCAGGCTTATCCGTCGTAGGAAGGGAGCCCGTTAGTGGACACCATGCGAGATCTTGGTTGCGCGGAGCTGTGGGCGAAATCGCTCGAGCAGTCGCTTGCCCGTCGGGGCCGGCCGAGAAGGGCGTCGGTCGAGCTGTACCGCCTCAAGCCCGAGCGCGACCTCGCGAGCGCCCGGCCGCTGCGTGAGTCCTCGGCGTACTGGACCATCCGCCGCACGGCCGTCGAGCGCGCGGCCATGCCCCTGACGACGGCGGGCAGTGGCGCCGCCCTCGCCCTCCTCGCGGCCACGACCCTCCCGAGCCTCCTCGGCGGTCGCGGCGCCGGCAAGGCCGTCCACGCCCAGGTCGTCGAGCCCGTCCGCGCCCCGGGGAAGCCCGCGCTCGGCGCGGCCAAGAACCCCGCGCCCGCTCCTGCCCCCCACAGCGC
>DASZMD010000264.1:0-1900 GCA_035551955.1 Solirubrobacteraceae bacterium
CGAGGAGTTCGCCGAGCTGTGGAAGGCCGAGCTCGACATCCCCTTCGCCGTCTACGGAGTGATCCCCAACTACGTCAAGCAGGACAAGTTCGAGATCCTCACCTGGGCGGGCATGAACCGGATCCGCATGGGGATCCAGTCCGGAAGCCAGGAGATCCTCGACTTCTACAAGCGCCCGTCCCCACCGGAGAAGATCCTTGCCGCCGGAGAGGTGATCTCGTCGTTTGCGCCCAAGTATCACCTCCCGCCGGTGTACGACATCATCATGGACAACCCAATCGAGACGCGCAAGAACGTCGTCGAGACCCTGCAGCTCCTCTACGACATGCCGCGACCCTTCACGCTGCTCATCTACTCGCTCAAGGTGATTCCCAACACCGAGCTCGAGCGCGCGATGCAGGAGCGAGGCGTGGAGCTCGAGAAGATCGACTCGAGTTATCTGGTGATTCCGCCGCGGGCGGCCAACCTGCTCCTCTACCTGCTGTGCATCGTCAAGCCACCCGCGTGGCTGTGGCGGCGCCTGCTCGTCCGCGTGCGGGCGAGCGGCGAGCCCCAGAAGCTCTATCCCCGGCTCGGCATCGTCCTGCGCCTCCTCTACCTGGTGCGCCGGGTCATCCCTCACGCTCAGCGGCTGGATTTCTCGATCACGCCAGGATGGGCTGGGTACTGGGCCTGGCGCCTCGGCCTCGTGGGCCTGTGGAACCGCCGCTTCAATCCCCGGCTCCCCAAGCCCAAGCCTCCGGCTCGCCGGCGCCGGTCGGCCCGCAATGTGCTGACCCTCGCCTCCGAGCCGCCGATCGCCGCCGTCACCGCCGAGCCGGCCGTGCCCGTGGTGGCGGATGAGTCGGCGCGCTAGGCTTCCCCGCGGACTCCGGGCGTCAGCCCGGGGCGCGACCAAGCGGGGTAGGTGAGTGGCGATGCAGGTCCGGATGGTGTGCCTCGAGGACGGTATTACCTCGTGCGGCTTTCGCAAGATGGCCGCCTTCGTGGCGAGCCTGAACGCTGATACGCAGGCGTGCTACGTGACCACCAACCGCTACCGGGGGATCCGTAACGCGCTCTTCGGCGGGCTCGGGTCAGGCGGCGGGCTGGCCGACGACGAGGTCGACGAGATCGCCCAGGGGCTGGCGAGCGCGGACTTGATCGGCTTCTCCTCGATGACCGGTTATGCCGACCTCACCCACCGGATCGTTCGCCGCGTGCGGGAGCTCAACCCGTCCGTGTACATGATCTGGGGTGGCATCCACCCGATCATCCACCCCGAGGACGCCATCACCGCCGACGTCGACGCCATCTGCACGGGCGAGGGTGAGTTCGCCTTCCAGGAGTTCTACGACGCCTTCACCGCGGGCCGCGACCACACCCATGTCAAGAACTTCTGGTTCAAGCGCGGAGACGAAGTGACCCGTAATCACTTCCTCCCGCTGATGACGGCGCAGGAGATGGAGACGCTGCCGTTTCCGTTGTATCGCGAGAAGGAGAAGATCTACCGGCCCGCGCAGGGGTTCGAGCCCATCAGTCTCGGCGACTACGTCGCCAACGACGGCCTCAGTTACACGACGCTGTGGTCGATCGGCTGCCCGTTCCACTGCACCTACTGCGGTAACACCAAGTTCATCGCCAACGACGCCAGGTACAAGCGCATCCGCCACCCCAGCGCCCGGTACATCGTCGAGCAGGTCAAGGATGCGCGGCGCCGCTTCCCCCACCTCAGCCAGGTGAGCTTCCACGACGACAGCTTCATGGCCATCGGCTACGACCAGCTCGAGGAGTTCGCCGAGCTGTGGAAGGCCGAGCTCGACATCCCCTTCGCCGTCTACGGAGTGATCCCCAACTACGTCAAGCAGGACAAGTTCGAGATCCTCACCTGGGCGGGCATGAACCGGATCCGCATGGGGAT
>DASZMD010000265.1:0-12339 GCA_035551955.1 Solirubrobacteraceae bacterium
AGTCGTGCATCCACGTGGCGAAATTGGTGTCTCCGAGGAAAGCGTTGTCGAGCATGGCGTCACACCTTCATCGGCACGGAGTGGCGATCACTGAACCCGTTCGAGTCGGGGATTGGGCGAGTAGCGCCGTCCCACCTTGGCGCGCGGGGCGCCATCGACCTCTACGACGTCGGCGGTGAAGTCGTTCTCACCCCGGATCAGCGACGAGCCCACGCCGTAGGCGTCGACGGGCACCCCCGCGGCCTCGAACTCCCGGATCCGCGCCGCGTTGAAGCCTCCTGAGACAACGATCTTCACCGACGTGAAGCCCGCTCCGTCGAGCGCCCCCCGGACCTTCTCGACGAGCCGGGGATTGACGCCGGTGGGGGTGAAACCGCCCATTTCGTCCTGCAGCGAGCGGTCGACGAGCTGCTCGGAGGTGTCCAGGCGCACCCCCCACAGCTTGTCTCCCAGGGCTTTGGCCACCTCGAGCGCGGTCTTGATCGAATCGTTCTCGAAGTCGACGAGCACAGTGATGTTCATGTCCTTGTGAAACCGTTCGGCGAACTTGACCGCGGCGGTGACGGTGTCGCCGCCATAGGCGGCGATCAGCCCGTGCGGAATCGTGCCGATGCCCCGGCCGCCCCACCACGAGGCCTGCGCCTCGGTCGACACTCCGATCGCTCCCGCCACGTGCGCGGCCCAGCCGTCCCCGGTCTGCACCAGCCAGTGGTCGTGACGGGCGGGGAAGTAGAAGATCGGCTTGCCGCGCGCCGCCTCCACGACCTCGGAGACGTTGCGCATGATCAGCGACCGCCGCGCCAGACAGCCGAGGTAGACGGTCTCGAGATGGGCGAACAGGCTGTAGTCCCCCTCGATCGTCATCACCGCCTCGAGCGGGGCGATCTCGTCGCCCTCGTGGAGCGCCCGAACCTCGAGCTCGCCCCAGCCGTCGATCCATTCGCCCTCGCGGCCATCCCGTCCCGAGCACGTGCGCAGGATGGCGATCGCCTCGTCGATCCCGCCGAGCACCGATCGGTGCTTCTGGAAGACCTGCACGAGCACGCGCGGGTGGAAGTCCTCCTCCTCGAGCAGGCGCTTGGTGTACACGAAGTACGCATCGGAGTAGTAACCGGCGCGTATCTTCTCGATCGGCAGCCGGAAGATCTCGGGATCGAGGCGGTCAGACACCCGAGTCGCCATCGGCGTAGCTTAGTGACCTCCCTCGCTATCTTCAGGCGGTCTCGCCTGCCGCCCGACATATTCTTCGCCCCTTGCGCGGCCTCCTCGCCGCCCTCGCCATCCTCATACTCGCCCCGGCAGCCACCGCCTCGGCTTGGACCCTCAGCTACCACGACCCGCTGAGCAGCCAGACGACGGGCAAGCCGATGTCGTGTCCGGACCCGAGCGTGAGCGACGTGCCCACGGCGACGGTCGGCTACGCCCTCGTCTGCACCTCTGGCTTCAATGCCAACGCCTTCCCCATCTACCTCTCCCCGGACCTCGTGCACTGGCGAGCGTCGGGCTTCGTCTTCCCCCACGGCCGCCAGCCCTGGTGGGCCCTTCATTCGACGGGCGGCCCCAAGGGGGGCCGGTTCTGGGCTCCGGAGATCAATCGCATCGCCGGCCGCTGGGTGATCTACTTCGCCGCCGCCTACAACGCGGCCAGGCTCGACCTGCGGATCCCCGGCCACGGGCGGATGCCGGCGGGGAGGATGATGATCGGCTACGCCACCGCGACCTCCCTGTCCGGGCCGTGGAGCACCGGCGTCCTCCACTACGGGGGGCAGTTCAATGACGTGAGCAGCGAGCAGGAGGCTCTCGTCCCCGCCATCGATCCGAGCGTCCTCCAGGATCCCGTGAGCGGTCAGCTGTACCTGTACTGGGCCGATGAGCCCCACCAGATCTGGGTCGGTCAGCTGTCCGCCGACGGCACCACCCTCGAGCCCCAGATCCACCGGGTACTGCGCGCGAGCGAGCCGTTCGAGTGCGACCCCCGCGACCACCACTGCACGGTCGAGGCCCCCGAGCCCTTCTATGCCAACGGCATGTACTACCTGCTCTACAGCGGGGCGAGCACGTGGGACTCGAGTTACGCGGTCGGAGTTGCCTCCGCGCCCGATCCCCTGGGTCCGTTCGTCAAGCGCGGGACCCCGATCCTCCGCCAGGGCCACGGCTTCTACTCCACCGGCCATACCTCCGAGCCCGTGCTCGGCCCGGACGGGAACGGCTACATCCTCTTCCATGCCAGGACCAAGCCCGGGGTCGAGCGCCCCTCGGCGACGCGCTACCTGATGCTCGCCCACTTCGGGTGGGCGGGCAACTGGCCGACGGTAACCTTGGGCCCGTGAACGACGTGGAGTCCTTCGCCATCGACATGCTTCTCCTCCACGGGGACACCCCCCGGGACCTCCAGGCTCACGAGGAGCTCGCCGAAGCGCTGCCCGAAGCCGATCTCGGCGAGCCCGACGAGCTCGGAGTGTTCGAGATCACCGTCGGCGCCGACGATCTCGAGGGGGCGCTCCAGAAGGTGTGGGACGCCGTCGCCGCCTCCGGCACCGACGACCACATCCTCTTCCTCGAGCACCCCGAGCTCCCCGAGCACTGGCGCCCGCGGAGCGGCCGGACCGCCGGCTGAGGGCGAGGAAATCGCCCGTCGCCGTTGACGGCGACCGGGTCGGGCCTATGCACAGCTTTCATGTCGGTTCATCCGATACCGGATCCTGAGATCGCCCGCGCGCTGGCCGAGCGCGAGCCCGCGATCCCCGAGGGAGTGAAGGCGTACACGCGCGTCGAAGGCCTCCTCGGCGAGGAGGCCCGGCTCTTGGCCACGGCCAAGGAGGAGCGCCGCCAGGAGCACGAGGAGCGCCTGCGCGAGGTCACGGCCGAGCTCGACCGGATCTGGGAGCGCCTGCGCGAACGCGCCGAGCAACTCGGCGCGCGAGGGGGTCTGCCCGCCCAGACTTAGCGCGAGCGCATCTTTTCGCCGCCGCAGCTGTTTTGATGATCGAGTGCGACGGCTTGCGAGCGTCCTGATCGGTTTGTCCGCTGCGGCGCTCGGCGCCATGCCCGCCTCGGCGGCGGCGCACGGCGCCCTGAAGACGGTGCGCTACCGCGCCTATGCCCTCCGCGTCCCGGCAAGCTGGCCGGTGTTCAGGCTCGCCTCGGACCCCTCCGCGTGCGTGCGCTTCGACCGTCACGCCGTCTATCTCGGGCGACCGAGCTCCGAGCAGCGCTGCCCGTCGCACGTCGCCGGGCGCACCGAGGCGGTCCTCGTCGAGCCGCTGGCCGCCGGCGGCACGGTGCTCACGAATGCGCGGAGCGCTCGGGCCCGAGGGTCGGCCGGCCGGCTGACGTTCCCCGCTCGCGGCGTGGCCGTGACCGCCACCTGGGCCCGCGATCCCGGAGCGATCGAGCGGGCCCTCGGCGTGCGCGCGCTGCCCACCGCCCCGCCGAGCGCGGCTGCGCCCGCCCCCGCCGCCGTGGCGCGCGCCGCCGCCGCGAGGTTCCGGTCCGACACCGTCAACATCGGCGGCCTCGGCTTTGACAGCTGCTCGGCGCCCTCGCCCTCGGCGATGTCGGCGTGGCTCGCCTCCTCGCCCTTCCGCGCCGCCGCCCTGTACATCGGGGGCGCCAATAGCGCGTGCTCACAGCCCAACCTCACGGCGAGCTATGTCAGCTCGGAGTCGGCGGCCGGGTGGCAGTTCATCCCCGTCTACGTCGGCCTGCAGGCGCCCACCTCGTCCTGCGGGTGCCAGACCATCGTCCCCGCGCAGGCGACGGCCGAGGGGACGGCCGCGGCCACCGACGCGGTCACCCAGGCCCAGGCGCTGGGGATCGGCTCCGGCAATCCCATCTACTACGACATGGAGAACTACAGCCAGACGGCGACCAGCACCGCCGCCGTGCTCGGATTCCTCTCCGCCTGGACCTCCCAGCTCCATGCCTACGGGTACATCTCGGGGGTGTACGGGAGCGGGAGCAGCGGTATGACCGATCTCGCCGACGCCTGGGGCACGAGCTTGCTCGAGCCCGACGACATCTGGATCGCCGACTGGAACAACCAGGCCACCGCGAGCGATGCCTATGTCCCCGCCGCCGACTGGGCCAACAGCCAGCGCCTGCACCAGTACCGAGGCGGCCACGTCGACTCCTACGGCGGCGTCAAGCTCGACATCGACAGCGACTACCTCGACGGGGCCACCGCCACCGCGGGCGTCGGCACCGTCGCCCCCACCGCCCTGCCCGACGGGACGTTCGTGAGCTACGCGGGGAAGACCTACCGGCTGGCGGGCGGAGCGCCCCTGTACGTCCACAGCTGGTCGCCCTTCGGCGGGGCCCAGCCAACGATCGCCCTCACGCCGACGGAGTGGAAGGCCCTCAGTCCCGTCCCCGCCGACGGGACCTTCATCAGGGCCACGGGGACGGGCAAGGTCTACCGGATCGCCGGTGGCGCGCCCGTCTACGCGCCCAGCTGGACGCCCTTCGGAGGCGCGCAGCCGGTGATCCAGATCGATCGCTGGGACATCCTCAACATCTCCAACCCGGCCGCGCACCTGGGGGCGGCTCCGGCCACGGGGACGATTGTGGAGGGACTGCCATCGGGCGTGTACTGGCTCTTCAGCTCCGGATGGCGCGCCCAGACCGCCGCCAGCACCACCGCGGTCGGGGTTGCCGACGCCGGCCTCGGGTCCTTCCTCGAGTCTCCCACCGTCACCCGCAGCACCCTCACCGGGGTGGCCAAGCGCGCTCCCAAGCTCCGCGTCGTGCTCACCGCGGGGGCGAACGCGCCGTCCCTGCGGACCTTCGTCCTCCAGCTTCCCCGCGGCCTGAGCTTCTCCCGCTCGGCCGCTAGCGTGGCCAAGGGGGTGGTGGTGTGGTGGACGGCGAACGGCAAGCCGCTCGCCGAGACGGCAAGACTGAGCCACGGCAAGCTCACCATCTCCCTCGCCGCCCCGGCCCGGAAGGTTCTCATCACCGTCGGAAGCCCGGCCCTGTCGGCGACCAAGGCCCTGGCCACGGAGGTCAGGGCCGGCGTCGCCTCCACCCTCGAGGTGATCCTCGAGGCGGTCGACAGCCGGCACAACCGCGACGTGCTGACCCTCGACCCGCGGACGTCGTAGGCGGAGCTACCCGAGCAGGTCGCGGGCTAGGTCCGCGTAGCAGGCGGCGGCGAAGCCGAGATCCCGGACGTCGATGCGCTCGTTGGCCGAATGCACGAGCGGCATGCACTCGAGCAGTGTCTGGTGCTTTTGGGGGAAGAAGCCGTAGGCGACGCACTCCGGGAACGCGTCGCGGAACCAGCGCGAGTCCGAGAAGCCCGGGAGGATGACCGGCACCACGTCGGCGCCCGGGTCACTGACTGAGACCCAGCGCCCGATCGCCTCCATCAGGGGCGAGCTGACGGGGGAGCGATTTCCCTCTACCTGCTCGGTGAACTCGATCTTGAACCCGTCCGAGCCGAGGACCTCCTCGATCCCGGCGCGCGCGGCCTCGGCGCCGAGGCCCGCGGGGACGCGGCAGTCGACCTTGATCTGGGCCCGGGAGGGGATCACGTTGATCTTCTCCGACGCGCGGACCATGGTCGGGGCCATGGTCACGCCGAGCATCGGCTCGATCACCGTCGCCAGCCCCGGAGCCACGGCGCGGATCCGGGCCAGCGATCCGGCCGGGTCGGCCGGATCCTCACCGAGGCCGCGCAGGAGGGCGAGCGGCTCCTCGGTGAGCTCGAACCTGGGCTGGCGCTTGGCCAGCGCCTCGATGATCGGCCCCAGCTTGAGCAGCGCGTTCTCGCCCATGCCGGGAATCGAGGCGTGGCCGGCGACACCGGCGGTGGTGACGGTGAAGCGGAAGATGCCCTTCTCCGAGCAGCACACCCCGTAGTGCCTGCTCCCGTCGTACTCGAACACCTCGCCTCCGCCCTCGTTGAGGAGCATGTCGCAGCGCACCGTGTCCGCATGGTTGGTGGTCAGCCAGTGGGCGCCGAACTCCCCGCCCGTCTCCTCGTCGGCCACGAAGACGAGCAGGAGCGAGCCGCGCGCCGGGCGCCAGCCGCTGCCCGCCAGGGCCGCCCCCGCCGCCGCCTCGGCCGCGACCTGGGACTTCATGTCGATGGCCCCCCGCCCCCACAGATAGCCGTCGGCGAGATCGCCCGACCAGGGGTCGTGCTCCCACTCCGAAGGGTCCGCGAGCACAGTGTCGACGTGGCCGAGGTAACACAGCGTCGGGCCGTCCTCCGGCCCGTCGAGCCGGGCGACGAGGTTCGGCCGCTCGGGCGTCGCGCCGAGCACCTCGGTCTCGAATCCCGCCCGCCCCAGATAGTCTTCGAGATAGGCGATCGCCTCACGCTCGTTGCCGGGCGGATTGACGGTGTTGAAACGCACCAGGCGCTGGAGGACCTCGGTGGTTTCGGACTGGAGGGTGCTGGTGGACATGTGGCGGGGGAGCGTAGCGATCGGGGCCGCTACGCGGCCCTTGCGAGTTTGCCTGGCGGCAAACGTCGCGGGGGCGGGGGACCCTGCGGGTCCCTTGCGAGTTTGCCTGGCGGCAAACATCGCGGGCCGGCCGTGGGACGGCTTCGGGCCGGGACCCTGGGGCCGCGCCGCCCACGCCGTAGCATCCTCCCCGTGACGGCCCAAGCCGACGACCTTGCCCTCGCGCTGGAGCTGGCCGGTCTCGCCGACGAGATCACCACGGCGCGCTACCGCGCCGAGGACCTGGTGGTCGAGACCAAGCCCGACCTGACTCCGGTCACCGAGGCCGACCGTAACGTCGAGCACCTGGTGCGCGACCGGCTGGCTGCCGCCCGCCCCGATGACGCGATCGTGGGCGAGGAGCTCGGCGGCTCGGGCGAGGCCGAACGGCGGTGGATCATCGACCCGATCGACGGCACCAAGAACTACGTGCGGGGGATCCCGGTGTGGGCGACGCTTCTCGCGCTCGAGGTTGGGGGCCGGATCGAGGTCGGCGTCGTCTCCGCGCCGGCGCTGTACCGCCGCTGGTGGGCGAGTCGCGACGAGGGAGCGTTCGTGCACGACGGGCGCACCACTCGCGAGCTCCGGGTGTCCGCGATCGGTGACCTGGGCGATGCCCAGCTGTGCTTCGGCGGCCTCGAAGACTGGGAGGGGATCGGGCGCCTCGGCGACCTCCTCGAGCTCGGCCGCGGCTGCTGGCGCACGCGCGGCTTCGGCGACATCCTGCAATACATGCTCGTGGCCGAGGGTGCCGCCGAGATCGGCCTCGACCCCGAGGCCAAGGTGTGGGACCTGGCCGCCCCGCTCATCATCGTCGAGGAGGCGGGCGGCAGGTTCACCGACCTGAGCGGCGCCGCGCGCGCCGACGGCGGCGACGGCATGGCCACCAACGGGCTCGTGCACGACGCCGCGCTGGCCATCATCGGGCGCCCCGAGTAGCGATGGAGCGCTTGTTCGGCGAGGACCCCGCGCCCGCATCGCGCGGGCTCGTGCCCGAGCCCGAGTACGCACCCCTGGCCACGCGCCTGCGCCCGCGCACGCTCGAGGACCTGGTCGGCCAGGACCACCTGCTGCACGCCGGCTCGTCCCTGCGCACGGCGATCGAGGCGGGAAGGCCGCACTCGATGGTCCTCCACGGCCCGCCGGGCAGCGGTAAGACGACGCTCGCGCGCATCGTCGCCGAGCACGCCCAGGCGGTGTTCGAGCAGGAGAGCGCGGTCGCCGCCGGGCGCGCCGAGGTGCGGGCGGTGATCGAGCGCGCCCGCCATCGGCGCAGCACCACGGGGACGGCGACGGTCTTCTTCCTCGATGAGATCCACCGCTTCAACAAGGCCCAGCAGGATGCGCTCCTTCCCGCCGTCGAGGACGGCCTGCTCACCCTCATCGGGGCGACCACAGAGAACCCCTACTTCGAAGTCAATTCCGCGCTCATCTCCCGTGTCCAGGTCTACGAGCTCGAAGCGCTCAGCGCGGCCGACGTGCGCGTCCTCCTCGACCGCGCGGTGGCACTCGGCGAGTGCGGGTCCGAGGTCGCCGAGGAGGCGCTCGAGTTCCTCGCCTCGCGCTCGGGCGGGGACGCGAGGACGGCGCTCAACGCGCTCGAGCTGGCATGCCGGACCGCGGGCGGGGAGACGGTGACGATCACCCACGCCGAGGATGCGCTCCAGCGCCGCGCCCTGCTCTACGACCGTCAGGCCGATCAGCACTACGACACCATCTCGGCGTGGATCAAGGCCACGCGGGGATCCGATCCCGACGCCTCCCTGTACTACCTCGCCGTGATGCTCGAGGGCGGAGAGGACCCGCGCTTCATCGTCCGGCGGATGGTCATCCTCGCCTCCGAGGACATCGGCAACGCCGATCCCGCGGCGCTGGCGGTGGCGACGGCGGCCGCTCAGGCCGTCGAGCACGTGGGGCTTCCTGAGTGCCAGTTCGCCCTCGCCCAGGCGGCCATCTACCTCTCCCTGGCGCCCAAGTCCGATGCCGCCAAGCGCTCGATCTCCGCCGCCCGCGGGTACATCCGCGAGCACGGCGCCGAGCTCCCGCCCGGCCACCTGCGCTCGAGCACGCGGAGCGACGGCGGCTACGACAACCCGCACGGGCGCCCGGGGCACATCTCCCCGCAGGAGCTCCTGCCCGCGGGCGCCATCGGAGCCCGCTTCTACGAGCCCGACGAGGCCGAGCAGGAGCTCGCCCGGCGCCTCGATGAGATCCGCCGCGCTCGCGGCCGCTGACCTCGTCACTTGCCCGCCGGCGGCCGTCACGCGCTCGCGCCGCGACACTAGACTCTGAGCGGTGATGGAGGCGTCCACCGCCACGGCTGAGCTCGAGTCGTTCAATCCCACCACCGGCCAGCGCGTCGGCTCCGTCCCCGTCACCCCGCCCTACGGCGTTCAGGCGATCGTCGACGCCGTCGCCAAGGTGCAGCCGTTCTGGGCCGAGCTCACGCTCGCGGCCCGGGGCCGCTACCTGGAGCGTACGGCGCAGGTCCTCATCGACGAGGCCGACGACATCCGCGACCTGATCTCGCGCGAGCAGGGCAAGCCGCGCAACGAGGCATTCTCGATGGAGATCCTCCCCACCATCGATGCCCTGACCTGGATCGCGCACGCGGGGCGGGAGATCCTCAGCGACGAGAAGATCCCCATGCCCCAGCTCTTCCTGAAGACCAAGCGCTCGGCCTTCACCTACGAGCCCCTCGGGGTGATCGGAGTCATCTCCCCCTGGAACTACCCGTGGAGCATCCCCTTCGGCGAGATGGCGATGGCGCTCATGGCCGGCAACGGCGTCGTCCTCAAGCCCGCCTCGCTCACGCCCCTCATCGGCGAGCGGATCGTGCGCGCCTTCGAGCGCGCGGGGATCCCCGAGGGCCTGGTGCGGGTCGTCCACGGCCCCGGCACCGGCGCGGCACTCGTCGAATCGAGCGTGAGCAAGGTGTTCTTCACCGGCTCGGTCGAGATCGGCCGCGGCGTCGGCGAAGCGTGCGCCCGCCAGCTCAAGGGCTCGGTGCTCGAGCTCGGAGGCAAGGATCCGATGATCGTCCTCCCCGACGCCAACATCGACCACGCCATCTCCGGGGCCCTGTGGGGCGGGTTCGCCAACGCCGGTCAGACATGCTCGGGGATCGAGCGCGTGTACGTCATGCGTGAGGTCTCCGAGCGCTTCATCGCCGGAGTCCTCGACGGGGCCCGCGGCCTGCGGGTCGGAGACCCGATGCAGTGGGACACCGAGATCGGGCCGATGGTGTCCCGCGAGCAGTTCGACCTAGTCTCTGAACTCGTCGAGGACGCGGTCGCGGCCGGCGCGACGATGCGCTGCGGGGGCCCTGTCGAGGTCGCCGAGTTCGCGCACGGGGCCTTCTACGCCCCCACCGTCCTCACCGGCGTCACGCACGAGATGCGGATCATGCGCGAGGAGATCTTCGGGCCCGTGCTCCCGATCGTCGTCGTGGACTCCGAGGACGAAGCGGTGGCCCTGGCCAACGACTCGCGCTTCGGCCTCGGCGCTTCGGTTTGGACCTCGGACCGCCCCAAGGCCGAGCGCATCGCTCGCCAGCTCGAGACCGGCATGGTGTGGATCAACGATCACATGTTCAGCCACGGCGCCTGCCAGTGCTCGTGGGGCGGGGTCAAGGAGTCGGGAGTCGGGCGCACCCATTCCAAGTTCGGGCTCTACGAGTGCGTCAACGTCAAGCTCCGCGTGTGGGAGCCATCCAAGGTGCGCGACCCGTGGTGGCATCCCTACGACGCGACTCTCGGCCATGCCCTGCGCCAAGCCGCCATCGTCCTCTACGGCCGCCCCTCGATCCGTGCCGGCGCGCTCCGCGACGGCGCCGGGCCCCTGCTCAAGCTCGGGGCGCGGCTGGCCAGGGACGTGCTGGCGAGATAGCTAAGCGGGCGGCAGGGACTCGACCAGGCGCCGGAGATGCTCGTCGTCGGGACGAAGCGCGAGCTGATCGGCGATCAGTTTGCGTACGTCATCTTCCCGGCCCCGATCGAGGAGGAATTTGATCAGCGCGGTGCCGGCATCGGCCTCACCATGCTTGATCGCTTGCGCGTAGGCCGCCTCCGCTTCGTCCTCTCGGCCTTCCCAGCCAGCGAGCAGGTCGCCGTAGGGAAGCCAGGCGGGCTCCCCACGCTCGACCGCCGCCTCGAAGGCGGCCGCCGCTTCCTCGAAGCGCCCGAGTTGGCGCAGCACCACGCCAAGGACGCCGCCCGCGCCCGGGTCCTGCGCCGCCACGCCGCGGGTCGCAGCGTCTTCGGCGCTGTCCAGGTGATCCAGACGCATCAGCTCCCAAGCCACGCCCGACCACGCACCTTCGACCCCCTGGGCCAGCGCCGCTCGGTAGGAGGCGAGCGCTTCCTCGTGGCGGTCCATGACCGAGAGAACCGAGGCCAACGCCATCTGGGCACGGGGCTCGTCGTCGAGCGCCTTGCGGAGTACCGACTCCGCGTCGGTGAAACGGCCAAGGTGGGCGTTGAGCATTCCGAGCTCCAGCCAGCCCCGGGCGTCGCCCTTCTCAGCCACAGCACCGAAGAGCGCGATCGCGTCCTCGGGACGCTCAAGCTCGTAGGCCAGGAGGATGGCGAGATTGAGCGCGGCCTCGACGTCTCCGGTGGCGGCGACGGGCTCGTAGGCAGCGGCGGCGAGTTCATGAGCACCGCGGCTCTGGAGGATGATCCCGAGCTGGAACGACGCGGGCAGGCTCCCGGCCCGGGCGGCGTCACGGTAGGCCGCCTCCGCCCCCGCCACGTCTCCTGACTCGTGCGCGCGCGCTGCACGTCGCAAGGCCTCCTGGTTGTCCACGCCCCTCAGTATCGACGAACGGCGGTCGTCCGAGTCGCGCGACCTCTACCCTTAGCGGGTAGATGCCAGCGCAGGCTTACAGCGGTAAGGAGTGTGTCTGCCAGCTCCGCAAGGGGATCTGCGACCAGTCGTGCGTGCAGGGGATGCTCGACACCCCCTTCTACATTGCGTGCCTGCGACTTGCCGGACGGCGCTGCCTGGTCGTGGGCGGCGGCAACGTCGGGCTCGAGAAGGTCGAAGGGCTGCTGGCGTGCGACGCGGACGTCACGCTGGTGGCACCCGACGCGCACCCCGAGCTCGTCCAGCTCGCGCTCGAGGGCTCGATCCAATGGGAGCGCAAGGCGTATGAGGCCTCTGATCTCGAGGGCTGCCTGATTGCCATCGCCGCCACCAACATCTCGGAGATCAACATCGGCGTCTTCGAAGACGCCGAGCAGCGCGCGATGCTCGTCAACGTCGTCGACGTTCCCCCCCTGTGCAACTTCATCCTTCCCGCCATCGTCCGCAACGGCCCCCTCGCCATCGCCATCTCCACCGCCGGGGCCTCCCCGGCGCTCGCCAAGCGCATGAAACGGGAGATCGCCGAGGGCTTCGGCGAGCCCTACGCGCAGCTCGCGGTCCTCCTCAACGACGCCCGCGGCTGGGCCAAGGCCACCCTTCCGACCTACCAGGACCGCAAGGAGTTCTTCGAGGCGATCGTCAACGGGGAGCCGGATCCGATCGAGCTCCTGCGCGCGGGGGACGACCGTGCCGTGGTCGACCTGATCCTCGACGCGCAGCGCACCTACGCCTCGGCGTGAGCGACGACCCGGCCCAGCTGACCCACCTGGACGCGGGCGGCCGCGCACGGATGGTCGACGTGGGAGAGAAGCCGGCGACCGAGCGCCGCGCCGTCGCGCGAGCGCGGCTGCGCATCGCTGCCGCTACCGCCGAGGCCGTGCTCGCCGGCGACGCTCCCAAGGGCGACGTCATCGGGGTGGCGCGGATCGCCGGGATCCAGGCGGCCAAGCGCACCGCCGAGCTCATCCCCCTCTGCCACCCGCTCGCCCTGTCCTTCGTCGGAGTCGAGGGCGAGGTGGAC
>DASZMD010000266.1:0-8484 GCA_035551955.1 Solirubrobacteraceae bacterium
AGCGCGCCCGCATAGCCCTTGACCATGATGTCGAAGCCGAGCACCCCGGAATAGAAGGCCTCGGCCTCGTCGAGGTTGGAGACCTGGAGGTGGACGTGCCCCATGCGCGTCCCCGGAGGGGCGAAGGCGTCCTTGGCGCTGGCGGGCGGGAGCTCGGTGATGACGTCCTCGAGGTCGAGGGGCAGCGTCGCCATCTCCAGGCTCCCGTCGGCATGGGGCCATTCCTCGCGCGCGCGGTCGCGGTAGATCTCGATCCCGTTGCCGTCGGGATCGTGAAGGTAGAGGGCTTCTGAGACCAGATGGTCCGAGGCGCCGTCGAGCGGCACCCGCGCCTCGACGAGGCGGCGGATCGTCACGGCCAGGTCGCGACGGGTGGGGAGGAGGACGGCGAGATGGAAGAGGCCCGTCGTGCGCCGGGGCCGCGAGGGTGCGGCGGCGTCGCCCGTGAGCTCGATCAGCGGCGCCTCGCCGTCGACGCCGAGGACCAACGTCCCGTCGTCACGCTCGGTCGCCCGCAGGCCGAGCGCGCGTTCGTAGAACTGTCGCGAGCGCTCGAGGTCGGCGACGGTGAGGCGGACGGTGCCGACGTCGGTGTCGGGATGGATGGGCATCGTGGCTTCAGATTAGGCCGCGAGATTTCGCTGCCAGGAAGCTCAGTCCACCGAGCAGGTCCCGCTGCCCGGCGCGCCCGGGAGGCGGCCGAGAAGCTGGGCGAGGTGCTCGATCTCGTCGTCGCTGAAGTGCTCGAGGAACAGCCGGCGGATGCCCGCGATGTGGGTGCGGCCGGCGTCGCGGAGCTTGGCGAAGCCGAGGTCGGTGAGCCGCGCGTAGGAGACCCGGGCGTCGTTGGGGCAGGAGTCTCGTTCGATCAGCCCCGCGGTGACAAGGCCGTCGATCAGGCGCGTGACGCCCGAGCGGGTGAGCATGGTGCTCTCGGCCAGCGCCGACATCGGGAGCTTGCAGTCCGGGGCTTGTGCCAGATAGAGGAGGACCTCGTAATCACGCGCGGTGAGGCCGTGCACGGCGACGAGGTCGGCGTCGAGCTCGCGAAGGATCGAGCGCTGGCTTTGGAGATAGCTGCGCCACGCCTCGAGGGCCGATCCCTGCAATCCGGTGAAGCTCTTGGTAGCCATTTTCACCAATTATAGTTGATGAGTCAACGGGTATTCTGGCCCTGGCCCTGGTTTCGTGACTGTGGCCCGGCCACTAGCCCTGAGTCGCGCAGGCGGGCGACTCGGGGAGCGAGGCGAGGATACGCTCGCGGACGGCGGGGATCGCCGAGCAGAGGCGCTCGATCCCGAACGAGCTGAAGGTGAGGAGTCGCATGGGGGAGGTGGCGACGACGCTGACCTGCTGGGGCGCGCTCGAAGCCGGATCGATCTCGCCGAAGCAGTCACCCGTGCCCACCGTTCCGAGCCGGCGCTCCCCTTGCCACAGCTCGGCGGTCCCAGAACGGATCACGAAGAACGTCCCGATCGCCTGACCCTGGTGCATGAGGTGCACGCCGGCCGCGACGTTGATGTCGAGGACCGGGCCGGCCAGCGAGCGCACCTCGAGCGAGCGGATGGAACCGAACACCTGCATAGGCTCAGCGTGGACCGTGGCACCCATGGTGGCCCACCACCCTATGGCCACCAGGGCGCCGGGAAAGGAGACATTTGTCTCACCAACATTCGTCTACGTAGTTCGTGACCTCTGCCACGAGCGGGTGTATGGTGTCGGGAAGCGATCCGGGATGGCTGGTCGGGTGAAACCGGCGTCCCCGGTTGCCCGAAGAAGAGCGGAACGGCCGCGCGGTCACACGACTGGCCTCGCACACATCGGTCCGTGGCAAGGATCTTGTCTCGGATCACGGAGCCGCCGTTGCCAACCTCACCACTCGGTCGTACGAGTCAGTCCTACCCGGACGGGTCCGCCGCCGCGGGAGCCGGACCCGCGGCCGGTGAGCTCAACCTGATCACCCGCCGGGTCACGGTCAGAACCGGGGCGGAGACCGGCCTGCTCGTCGTCTTCAGCGAGGCCGATCGACTTCTGCACGTGCTCGGCGCGAGCGGCACGAGCGGGAACGGCCTCGCCGCTTCATCGCGCTCTGACATCGGTTTCGTCGGCCGCGTCCTCGAGACCGCCCGCTCGGCCGGGGAGCCGATCGATCCCGAGCACGACTCGAGCCTCGGGGTCGCGGCTTCGGGGGCGCCGCTCGCCTACGCCGCCGGAGCTGGGATCCGCCCTCCCGGCGGTCCCGCCGGCGCGCTGTGCGTCGGCTTCTCCTCGCGCCCGGCCGACGAGACGCTCATCCTCTGGCGGATCGAGAGCTATGCGCGGCTCGCGTCTCTGTGCCTGCACGAGCGGGGCACCCTCGACGGCCTCCTGGCCTCGGCACGCCTCGACGGTCTCACCGGGTGCCTCAACTTCGCCGCGATCCGCGCCGAGCTCGACCGCGAGATCCGTCGCGCCGAGCGTCACGCGCGGCGGCTCTCGTGCTGCTTCATCGACCTCGACCACTTCAAGCGCATCAATGATCGCCACGGCCACCTGCACGGCAACCGCGTGCTCGCCGAGGTCGGCGCCGCGCTGCGCACCGGAATGCGCGCCGGGGACACGGTGGGTCGCTACGGCGGCGACGAGTTCCTGGCCATCCTCCCCGACGCCGACGAGGCTGCGGCGCTCGTTCTCGCCGAGCGGCTGCGGGCGACGATCTTCACCGGGGGGGCAATCACCAGCGATGAACGGCTCGACACCTCGATCGGGGTCGCTCAGTGGCGTCCCGGGTCGACGGCCGATGACCTCCTCGCCACCGCGGACTCGGCTCTGCTCTGTGCCAAGGATGGCGGCGGAGGCATCGTGGCGAGGGCAGGCACCGCCGCGGCCGAGAGGGGCCGCGACGGTGCGCGGGGGGCCGCACGGAGGTAGCCGTGTGGGCAACGTGGACGTCGCGGCCGGGGCGGGCCGCGACGTCACGCGTCGCCGGTGGCGCACGCTGTGTTTGGTGTGAGCGTCGTCGCGGCCTAGCATTGAGCCCGTGCCGGTCGAGCAGGCGCAGTTCGCGGACATCACCCTCCACGTCAACGGCGAGCAGCTGCGCCTGACCGTCGACACACGCTCGAGCCTGCTCGACGTCCTCCGCGAGCAGCTCGGTCTGACCGGATCCAAGCGGGGCTGCGACCACGGCCAGTGCGGCGCGTGCACGGTCCTCCTCGAGGACCGGCGCGCCAACAGCTGTCTCGCCCTCGCCGTCGCGCACGACGGAGCCCGCGTCACCACCATCGAGGGACTGGCCCGCGGCGACGAGCTCCATCCGATGCAGGCCGCGTTCGTGGAGCATGACGGTCTCCAGTGCGGCTATTGCACCCCGGGGCAGATCTGCTCGGCGGTAGGGATGCTGTGGGAGCTGAACGAAGGCTGGCCGAGCGCGGTCACCCCCGCCCTCGACGACGCGCCCTTTCCCTCGAGGGAGGAGATCGCCGAGCGCATGAGCGGCAACATCTGCCGCTGTGGCGCCTACCCCGGGATCGTCGCGGCCATCGAGGAGGCGGCGAGCTGAGGCCGTTCGCCTTCCACCGTGCGCAAGACGCCGTCGGTGCCGTGGCCGCCGCGCAGGTCCATGCCGCCGACGGCGTTCGTTACCTGGGCGGGGGGACGAACCTCGTCGACCTGATGCGTCTCGGCGTCGAGCGCCCGGCTCACCTCATCGACGTGACCCGGCTCGGCAACGACCGCATCGAGCAGACCGACGACGGCGGTCTGCGCATCGGGGCGGAGGTCTCCAACGCCGAGCTGGCCGCCAACTTCCTCGTCCTGCGCGACCAGCCCCTGCTCGCCGCCGCCGTCCTCCACGGCGCGTCGGGGCAGCTGCGCAACCTGGCCACGGTCGCGGGGAACCTGCTCCAGCGCACCCGCTGCGCGTACTTCCAGGACGTCACCAAGCCCTGCAACAAGCGCCGTCCCGGCTCCGGGTGCCCGGCCCGCGAGGGTGAGCACCGGAACCTGGCCGTCTTCGGGCACTCGGAGTCGTGCGTGGCGACGAATCCCTCCGACATGGCGGTGGCGCTGGCGGCCCTCGACGCGATCGTCCACGTCACCGGACCGGACGGCGAGCGCGCGATCCCCATCCCCGGCTTTCACCGCCTGCCCGGCGATGAGCCCGAGCGCGACACCGTGCTCGACCCGGCGGAGCTCATCACCGCGGTGACCCTGCCCCCGCCCATCAGCGGCGGGCGGTCGGCCTACCGCAAGGTCAGGGAGCGCTCCTCGTTCGCCTTCGCCCTCGTCTCCGTGGGAGCGGTGCTGGCGATCGAGGACGGCTCTGTCTCGGAGGTGCGGATCGCCCTTGGAGGGGTCGCCCACGCGCCCTGGCGGGCGGAGCGCGCCGAGACCGAGCTGCTCGGCTCCCCCGCCGGGGAGGAGGCCTTCGCCACCGCCGCCGACGCCGAGCTCGAGGACGCCGAGCCGCTGCGCGACAACGTCTACAAGGTGACCCTCGCCCACAACCTGATCGTCCGCACCCTGACGGAGCTCTGCCCGTGACCGGGCGCGCAGCTCCCACCTCGCCGCTCGGCTCTGCGCTCCAGCGCGTCGAGGCGCGCGAGAAGGTGACGGGCGCCGCCCGCTACGCCTACGAGCACCCCCGCGAGGACGTCCTCTACGGATGGATCGTCGGGGCCACCATCGCCCGCGGCGAGATCAGGGCGATCGATGCCGGCCCGGCGCTGGCGGCGTCCGGGGTGATCGCGATCCTCACCCACGAGAGCGCTCCCGCCCTGCGCCGCGTCGCCGACCACGAGCTCATGGTCCTGCAGTCGCCGGCCGTGGCCTACCGCGGGCAGATCGTCGCCGCCGTCGTGGCCGAGACCGCGGAGGCGGCGCGCGAAGGAGCCGCGCTCGTACGCATCGCCTACGCCGAGAACGACCACGACGTGCTCCTGAGGCCCGATCACCCCAAGCTCTACAAGCCCGACGTCGTCAACCCCTCATTCCCCACCGACACCGCCCTCGGTGACTTCGAGGCCGCCTTCGGCGACGCCCCCGTCCAGATCGATGCCACCTACGTGACCGCGGCCACCCACAACAACCCGATGGAGCCGCACGCCACCATGGCGGTGTGGGAGGACGGCGGCGTGACCCTCTACGACTCCACCCAGGGGGCGCCGGCCGCGCGCGACACGATCGCCCAGGTGCTCGGCCTCGAGCGCTCCCAGGTCCGAGTCATCTCTCCCCACGTCGGCGGCGGCTTCGGGTCCAAGGGGTCGCCGCGGCCCCACGCCGTCCTCGCCGCCCTGTGCGCCAAGGTCGCCGGGCGCCCCGTGAAGCTCGCCGTCACTCGCCAGCAGATGTTCGACATCACCGGGTACCGGACGCCGACGATCCAGCGCCTGCGCCTCGGCGCCGATCGCGAGGGGCGCCTGAGCGCCATCGCCCACGACGTCGTCGAGCAGACCTCGACGGTGCGCGAGTTCGCCGAGCAGACGGCGACCGCGACGCGGGTGATGTACGCGGCCCCGAACCGGCGCACCTCGCACCGGCTCGCGGCGCTCGACGTGCCCACCCCGGCGTGGATGCGCGCCCCCGGAGAGTGCCCGGGGATGTTCGCGCTCGAGTCGGCGATCGACGAGCTGGCCGTCGCCGCGGGCGTCGACCCGATCGAGCTGCGGGTGCGCAACGAGCCCCCGTCCGAGCCCGAGACCGGCAAGCCCTTCAGCTCACGCAGCCTGGTCAGATGCCTCGAGGAGGGCGCGGCGCGCTTCGGGTGGGCGAGCCGCGACCCCGCGCCGGGCGTCCGGCGCGAAGGGCGGTGGCTCGTCGGGACGGGAGTGGCCGCCTCGATCTACCCCGCCTACCAGCGCCCGAGCGAGGCCTTCGCTCGCGCCCGCTCGAACGGGCGCTTCGAGGTGGGCGTGGGGGCGGCCGATATCGGCACGGGCGCGCGGACCGTGCTCACCCAGATTGCCGCCGACGCGCTCGGCGTCGACCTCGACGCCGTCGACCTGCGCATCGGCGACAGCGCGCTCCCGCCCGGCCCGGTGGCCGGCGGCTCGGCGGGGACGGCATCGTGGGGCTCGGCGGTCGCGGGCGCGTGCCGGGCGCTCTCGCTCGCCCTCGAGGAGGGCGCCGAGGGCGAGGTCGAGGCGAGTTACGACACCGGGCCGGACCTCGAGGCCCGGGGCGACTACGCCCGCTACGCCTTCGGGGCCCAGTTCGCCGAGGTGCGCGTGGACGTCGACAGCGGCGAGGTCCGCCTCGCCCGCATGCTCGGCGTGTTCGCCGCCGGGCGCATCCTCAACCCGCTCACCGCGCGCTCGCAGCTCATCGGCGGTATGACGATGGGGTTCTCGATGGCCCTGCTCGAGGAGTCGAGGATGGACCCCGGGTTCGGCGACTTCCTCAACCACGACCTCGCGCAGTACCACGTGCCGGTCAACGCCGACGTCCGCGACATCGACGCCACCTGGCTCGATGAGCACGACGAGCACCTCAACCCGATGGGCTCCAAGGGCATCGGCGAGATCGGCATCGTCGGCGCCGCCGCGGCGGTCGCCAATGCCGTCTACCACGCCACCGGCACTCGCTTCCGCGAGCTGCCGATCCGCCCCGATCGCGTGCTGGCGACACTGGGCGATCCGCTCTAAGACGGGTTTTGCCGCGCACCCAAGTGGGCAGCAACGAGACGTGCGCCGGATTTGCCTGGCCCTGGTCTCGATCTTCGTGGTGGTGGCATGGCCCGTCGCCGCCTCGGCCAAGCAGTCGGTTGCCGTGGGCACGGGCGGGGCGGTGGTGTCCGACAGCACGCTCGCGACCAACGCCGGCCTGGAGATTCTGCGACGGGGCGGGACGGCGGCCGACGCCGCGGTGGCGGTGGCCTCGTCGCTGGGGGTGACCGACCCCTTCGTGGCCGGCATCGGCGGGGGTGGGTACTTCGTCTACTACGACGCGCGCACGCACTCCGTCTACACGATCGACGGACGCGAGACGGCGCCCGCCGCCGACAACGCGAACCTGTTCATCGACCCCGCCACGGGCAAGCCCCTGCCCTTCCCGACCGCGGTGACGAGCGGACTATCGGTCGGGGTCCCGGGGACGCTAATGACCTGGCAGCGGGCGCTCGACCGCTGGGGCAGGTTCGGGCTCGCGGCCGACCTCAGGCCCGCCGAGCGCATCGCCCTGTCCGGCTTCCCCTTCGACGCGACGCTCCAGGAGGAGGACCGGGAGAACGCCTTCCGCTTCGACCAGTTCAGCTCCACCAGCGCCCTGTTCCTCCCCGGCGGCCAGCTCCCCGCCGCCGGTTCGATGATGCGCAATCCGGACCTCGCGGCCACCTACCGGGAGATCGGGCGCGAGGGCATCGGCGCCCTCTACGGCGGCCCGATCGGGGCGGACATCGTCCACACGGTGCAGAACCTACCGCTCGCGCCCGGCGCCACCCTGACGCCCCGTCCCGGCCAGATGACGCTCGCGGACCTCGCCGGCTATACGACCGTCCCTCGTGACCCGACGCGCGTCAACTACCGCGGCTATGACGTGTACTCGATGGCGCCCTCCTCGAGCGGCGGGTCGACGGTGGGCGAGTCGCTGAACATCCTCAGCCACTTCGATATGGCGGGGATGAGCAAAGTCCAGTACTGGCATCACTTCCTCGAATCCACTCGGCTGGCCTTCGCCGACCGCAATCGGTACGTCGGCGACCCGGCCTTCGTCAACGTCCCGCTCGCGCAACTGCTCTCGCCCGACTTCGGTCTCCAGCGCGCCTGCCTGATCAATCCCGCGCACGCCCTCACGAGCCCCGTCGCCCCCGGCGACCCCTTCGCCGGCTCGGGCGGCTGCACCCCGGCCCAGCCCGCGGCCACGTGCACGCCCAGCGACGGCGCGAGCACGAACCACTTCGTCGTCGCCGACCGCTACGGCGATGTCGTCTCCTACACCAACACGATCGAGGAGCTCGGAGGCAACGGCATCGTCGTCCCCGGCCGCGGCTTCCTGCTCAACAACGAGCTGACCGATTTCAACTTCGTGCCCCTCCAGGCCGGCGTGCCCGACCCGAACCTCCCGGCCGCCGGAAAGCGCCCGCGGTCGAGCATGTCGCCCACCATCGTGGTGCATGACGGCAGTCCGTTCCTCGCCGTCGGCGCGGCCGGAGGGTCCACGATCATCACCACCGTCCTCCAGATCCTCAGCGAGCGGATCGACCTCGGTATGAGCCTGCCCGACGCGATCGCGGCCCCGAGAGCGTCCCAACGCAACTCCGCGACCACCACCGCCGAGCCGGCCTTCATCGCCCTCCCCACCACCCCCGGCCTCGAGCAGCTCGGTCAGTCCTTCGCGATCAGCGCCACCTCGCCGCTCAATCCGGCGATCACCATCCCGCCGACCATCGGCGTCGCCACCGGCCTCGAGCTTCTCGGCCACGGACGGGTCCTCGCCGCGGGCGAGCCCTCGCGCCGGGGCGGCAGCGCAGCCGGCGTCGTGTGGCCGGAGCGCTAGCACGGGCTCAAA
>DASZMD010000267.1:0-14852 GCA_035551955.1 Solirubrobacteraceae bacterium
TTGGGTGGGTTGACGGGGCCGCAGCTCACGGGTGTGCTGGGCGGGTTGACGAGTGGTCAGTTGACGAGTTTGCTGGGGGTGGCGAACGCGGGGCAGCTGACGACGATTCTGGGCACGGTGAGCCCCACCGCGCTCAGCGGAGCGCTCGGCGGGCTGAATGCCGGATCGCTGACCGCCATCCTCGGTCAACTCACGCCGGGCCAGGTCACCGCGCTCCTGGGCGCGGGAGCGTCGCCCACGAGCTTGATCACCGGACTCGACGGTGTCCTCGCCGGGCTCGGGGGCGCTCCCTCCGCGGGCGCGGTCGATGGCCTCCTCGCCCAGGTCAATGCGCTGCTCGGCGGCGGACTGCCCACCGGATCGCTTGCCCTCGGGCAATTGTCCTCGCTCCTAAACGGCGTCACCCCGCTCCTCTCGACCGGCGGTCTCGATCAGTCACTCCTCGCCTCGCTGCTGGCAACGCTGCAGGGCGCGCTGGCCGGCGCGTTGCCGGGCACCGACACGAGCGCGGTCAGCGGGCTGGCGACCACCGTGGTCTATGTCCTCTTCGGAAGCACGGGCGGCACGGGGAGCACCGGCGGCACGGGGAGCACCGGCGGGACGGGCTCGGGCGGTACCGGCGGGGGGACCGGCGGCCTGGGCGGCGGCACGGGCGGGACCGGTGGCCTCGGCACCGGCACCGGCACGAGCGGGCACTCCGGGCACGCCACCATCTCCCGCGTCCGGCGCAGCACGAACGTCGTCACCGTCACCCTCCACTGCTCCGCCTCCTCGAACCGCACCTGCCACACCACGGTGACGGCCACTCAGGGCGGATCGCAGCAGAGCCACGCGACGGTCACCTTCGCGGGCGGCTCGAGCAAGCGCGTGCGGCTCCACCTGCGGGCCGGCGCGGTCGCCGCTCTGGCCCGGCACCGGCACTCCGTGCCGGTCGGCATCACCGCGCGCACGGGCTCCTACCGGACGACGAAGACGCTACGGCGCTAGGTGGTGCGGCTTGCGTCGCGCATGAGCTGAGCCACCGGCACCGCGTGCAGGCCCTGCTCCTCGAGGCGCTGGTGAAGCGCGATGAGCATCGGCAGCAAGCTCTGGGGGTCGCGCACCTTGAGCTCGACGACCTCGCCGGCGTGGAGCTTGCCCATCGGCTGGTGGCCGTCGTACTGGACGGCGCCGGCGATCGGACGGCCCCCGGCGTCGTGGGCGAACAGGTACTGGCCGATCGAGAATCCGCGCGAGGTGTAGAAGAAGTGGCGCCTGAAACCGAGGGCGCGGATGAGCCGATGCAGGTCTCCGCGCGTGCCGAGCCAGCGCACGAGGCCGCTCGAGGGCAGGAGCGGCACCGCCTGCTCCTCGTCGGCGCGCAGGGCGGCGAGCTCACTCGCCGACGGCACCTGCGCGAGCGAGAAGGTGACCTCATAGCCCTGCTGTGAGGCGGCGCTCGCGAGCATCGGTACCTGTGCCCCCGGCGCGTCGATGAGCACGCCGACGACGGGAGCGTTCGTGTCCACCGTGTTGACGGGGCGCATGCCGCCGAAGGCGTTCGAGAGCAGTGAGTAGGAATCTGTGGTCGTGAAGATCCAGCCGCCGATCGCCAGCACGGCCACCGCCGTGGCCGCGGCCCGGACCGTGCGCAGCCGCCAGGCGGGCATCGGCTTGACCCGCCGCTCGTCGGTGAAGATGAGCGAGGCGGTCGAGGGACGCCGCGCGAAGGAGCCATCGGGCTCGTGGTGCTTGGCGAGCGCGCGCTCGATCGCCGGGCCCAGGTCCGGGCGCTTGCGGACGACTTCGGCGAGGCCGAAGCGCTCGAGGGCCGCGTTGCTCGCGCGTACGTGGCCGTAGCCGAAGCCGAAGGACACCACCGGGCAGCCGCGGATGATGGCCTCGAGCACCGTGAGCCCGGCGCTCGAGTGCACGAGTGCGTCCGAGGCGGCGAGGACGTCGCCCATACGGTCCGTGAATCCCATCAGGCGCAGTCGCGGCTCGTCCGGGAAGCGCTTGGCCAGTCGGGCGCGCAGCCTGTCGTTGCGCCCGCACAGGGCGAGCACGATAGCCTCGGGGACGGCGAGCGAGGCCTCCACGGCGCTGGCGAGATCGCCGACTCCCCAGCCACCACCGGAGACCGCGATCACCTGCGCAGCATCGGGCAGGGCGAGGGCGCGACGGGCCTCGTCGCGCGGGCGCGGGGCGAGGAAGGAAGGCAGCGTCGGGGGCTTGGCCCACCGGACGCTCCCCGGCCCGCCGATCCGCTCCGCCTCTTCGAGCGACTCCGGATGGGTGATGAAGTGCAGGTCGATGTACGGGTGTGCCCAGAAGCGCAGCCCGGCGAGGTCGGTGATCGACGAGAAGACGGGGACCTTGAGCTTGCCCCGTTTTCGCAGCTCGCCGAGGATCGCCGTCACCCCCGGATAGGTGGAGACGATCACGTCCGGGTCCTCGGCGCGGATCAGGCGCATGAGCCCGCGCCGGCCGAAGGCCGTCAGCAGCCGGCTCGCCAGCCAGCGCGTCGGCGCGAAGTACATGAAGAGCCAGTACTGGATGTCGAACAGCCACGGGATCCAGCGGAACATGAAGGCCGAGTTCTCGCGCAGGACCTTGGTGAGCAGGGGACCCATGGCCGGGAGGCCGTTGACAATCGAGACTCGGGCGTCGGGATCCTCGTCGGCGAACTCCCTCGCCACCGCTCGCGCCGGGAGGTCGTGACCCTCGCCGATGTCGGCGGAGATGATCAGCACCTTGCGCGGCTGCGCCTCGGTGTCGGGCTCGCCGGCGGGGATCACCGCCTGCGCCACCTCCTGCTCGGCGGCGGCTGCCCGCTCGTGGCGCCAGGCGACGTAGCGGCGCACGCCTTCGTGGAAGGGCGTCGCTGCCGTCCACCCGAGTTCGCGCTCGGCGCGCTCGCTGGACACAATCTTGCCGCCGAAGTCCCCGGGGCGGGCCGGGGTGTAGGTGATCTCGACGTCGCCCATCAGGTCCTTGACCGTCTCGGCGATCTGCTTGATCGTCACCGTCTCGTTGCTCGCCAAGTTGTAGATCCGGTTCGCCGCCAGCTCGCTCAGTCCCAGGGCCACGCCCTCGGCGAGGTCCTCCACGTAGACGAACCGGCGCGACTGGCTGCCGTCGCCGGCCAGGGTCAGCGGCTCGCCGTTGAGCGCCTTGTTGACGAAGGCGGGGATGACCGCGGCCTCGCGCGCCCGCGGGCCATAGGGGATGCCGAAGCGGAGGATCGTGTAGTCGATCCCGTAGAGCTCCTGGTAGGCCTTGCAGTAGAGCTCGCCGGCCAGCTTGGTGCTCGTATAGAGGTGGCTGGGCGGCGGCAGCAGCGTCTCCTCGTTGACGTCGTCTTCGACGCAGTCGGAGTAGACCCAGATCGTGCTCGCGTAGATGATCCGCTTCACGCCCGAGCGGCGGGCCGCCTCGAGCACGGTGACCGTCCCGCGGGCGTTGACGCGCTCGGCGTCCTCGGGCTCGCGGTGGACGTCGTTGACGTCGGCGACGGCGGCGAGGTGGGCGACGGCGTCGCAGCCCTGGAGTGCGAGCTCGAGCGCCTCGCGGTCGGTGATCGAGCCGAGCACGGTCTCGACGCTGGGGTGGGTGGGACCGGTATGCCACGGCGACGGCCGCAGGTCGTAGATGACCGGCTCATGTCCGCGCAGGCGCAGCTTGTCGATCACGTGCGAGCCGATGAAGCCAGAGCCACCGGTGACGAGGACGCGCATCGCCTAGTCCTTGCCCGGCCGGTAGTAGAGCGGGACGCAGGAGTGGTTGCTCGCCACCCAGTCGGTGTTGGGCAGGTCGACGTCGTGACCCATGATGCGGTGACAGGGCTCGTCGTACACCCGGCCGGTGGAGCGCTCGAGCCAGTCGAAGACGATGTATTTGTAGAGCCCCGAGGTCATGCCCTCGGGGAGCTCGAGCCGGCTCGCGTGCACCGGGTCGAGATACTCGCGCGCCACCTCGTTCTTCCACGCCACGATCTCCTCGAGGCGCTCGATCTGGACGAGCCCGAGCGCGGCGGTGAACTCGTTCATGCGGAAGTTCACCCCGGCTACGTCGTAGTCGGGCTTGCCGTAGTTGCGGTACTTGCGGGCGTACTCGAGCACCTCGGGCCGCCGGGAGACGAGGACGCCGCCCTCGCCGGTGGAGATCGTCTTGGTGGCGTAGAGCGAGTACACGCCCGCGTCACCGAAGGTCCCGGGGCGCTGGCCGTTCCAGCTCGCCCCGTGGGCGTGGGCGCAGTCCTCGATCAGGAAGATGTCGTTGGTGGCGCAGTAGGCGGCGATCTTCTCGCTGTCGAAGGCGATGTGGCCGCCGATGTGGACGAGCATGACCGCGCGCGGACGGTGCTGCTCGGCCTTGGCCTCGAAGTCGCTGAAGGACATGCACAGGTCCTCGCGGTTGCAGTCGACGAACTCCACGCGCGCGCCCGCGTGGACGGCGGCCAGCGGCGTAGCCATGAAGGTGTTCGACGGACACAGCACGGTTTCCCCCCGAACCCCCGCGAATTCGAGCGCCGCCACCGCGCCGCCCGTCCAGCTCGAGCAGGCCACGGCGGGGACCTCGTTCCAGTTCGCCCACGCCGCCTCGAAGCGCTGGGTGATCTCGCCCTCGGACCAGCGGCCCGAGTCGAAGACCCCGTCGATGAGCTCGTGCACGCGGCCGCGGTCGCGTTCGTCGAACCCGATCGCGAACCGCCCGTAGTCGGGGACGCTCGGGCGCGCGAACTCGGGGGCGCCGGTATCGGAAGCGATTGTCATGTTCTGTGTGCGGCCCTGCTCACGGCTGGGCGTACCTTGTCCGGTCGACATCGCGACCGATCGGCCGACGACCCAGCCCCGCGCGGAAGCATCGTCTCAGGTGCCAAGCGCAGAGGTCAAGGCTCTCAGACGGGTAGGACGGTACCGAGTTCTCTCCGTTTCAGCTCTGCGATGACCAGCGGCAGCGCCTCGCCCGTGCGCCGGTGCGAGTCGCGCGAGCTGTAGAAATCCGCGTCGTGCAGGAGGATCACGTCTCCGTCGGCGATTCCCGCCGTCGCCCGCGCGGCGATCCGCTCCGGGGTGGTGAACTTCCGCCAATCCTTGCCCCACTTCGACCACAGCAGCGGCCGCAGCCGGCGCTCGCGCGCCACGGCGAGCCCCGCTCCGCTGTAGATCCCATAGGGCGGACGGTGGAGCTCGGGCGAGCGCTGGGTCGCCTCCTCGATCACCGCCGACCCCCGCCGGTAGTCCTCGGCGATGTCGCGGCCGGCCAGCCGCAGCTGGAGGCGATGCCGGTAGCCGTGGAGCCCGACCGCGTGGCCCGCCGCGGCGATCTCGGCGGCGAGCGCCGGGCGTCGCTCGACCTGCTCGCCGACGAGGAAGAACGTCGCCTTGAGATCGGCCTGCGCGAGGATCGCGAGGATCGCCGGCGTGCCCTCGGGGTGGGGGCCGTCGTCGAAGGTCAGCGCGACGCCGCGCGGGACGGTCCGCGCGAGGTGGAGCCGCTCGGCCACGAGGGGGGCGACCGGGGCGAGGGCGGATAGGGCGTGGCCGCGGATCGAAGGCACGGGGAGATGATCTATGACTGGGGAGGTGGCTGGCGCTTCGGGGGGCCCTACCTCGCCGGCTCCGAGGCCCCCGATTTCCACGGCGTCGGCTTCGCCGAGGTCACGGTGCCCCACACCGTAACCGGGCTCTCGTGGGGCGACTGGGATCCGCGCGAGTGGGAGCGGACGTGGGTCTACCGGCGCCACTTCGACGGCGCCGAGGCGGCCGGGGGCCGGGCCTTCGTCGACTTCCAGGGGGTGATGACGAACGCCACCGTCTACCTCGGCGGCGTCGAGCTGGACCGGCACGAGGGCGGCTACCTGCCCTTCTCGGTCGAGCTCACGCCACATCTCCTCGCGGGCGAGAACGTGCTCGCCGTCGTCGTGGACGCCACCTGGCTGGAGGTCCCACCCAGCGGAGACCGCGGCGGGGCCGCCGCCGTCGACTACCTGCAGCCCGGCGGCATCTACCGCGACGTGGCGCTCCGGGTCGTGCCCGAGGTGTTCCTCGCCGATGTGTTCGCGAAGCCGACGGACGTGCTCGGGGCTGCTCGCAGGGTGGATCTCGTCGCGACCATCGACGCGGCGCGGGTGCCCGCGGGACCGGTGACCATCACCGCCGAGCTCCTCGACGGGTCCCGCGGGCTCGCCGCGACGTCGGCGACGGCGCCGGTGGTGGCGACGGGGAGGACCGAGGTGGCGCTGACGCTCGGCGGACTGGACGAGGTGGAACTGACCCTGTGGTCGCCGGACACCCCCAAGCTCTACGCGATCAGGACGACGCTCACCGGCCCGGACTCAGAGCCCCACACGGTGGATGTCCGGACCGGATTCCGCGAGGCGCGGTTCGAGCTCGACGGCTTCCACCTCAACGGCCGGCGCCTGCAGATCTTCGGCCTCAATCGCCACCAGCTCTTCCCCTACACCGGGATGGCGGCGCCCGCGCGGCTCCAGCGCCGCGACGCCGAGCTGCTCAGGCGGGAGCTGAACTGCAACATGGTGCGCTGCTCGCACTATCCACCCTCGCCCCACTTCCTCGACGCCTGCGACGAGCTCGGCCTGATGGTGTGGGAGGAGCCGCCCGGGTGGCAGTACGTGGGCGGCGAAGAGTTCCAGCGCCGCTTCCTCGAGAACGTCCGCGACATGGTCATCCGCGACCGCAGCCGGCCCTCGGTCATCGTCTGGGCCACCCGCCTCAACGAGTCCGCCAACCATCCCGCGCTCTACGCCCGGGCACGCCGGCTCGCCCATTCCCTCGACGACTCGCGCCCGGCGAGCGGGGCGGTCGACTTCCGCTCGACCTCGGGCTGGACCGAGGAGGTGTTCGCCTACGACGACTACCCCTCCTCGCGGGGTCGCGCGACGCTCGAGCCTCCCATTCCCGGTGTCCCCTACCTGGTGAGCGAGGCGGTCGGCGCCCTCGCCGGCGCGCCCCTGTATCGCTGGATCGACCCCGCGGAGACGCTCGCCCTCCAGGCCGAGATGCACGCCCGGGTCCACGACCTCGCCGGATCGGACCCCGCCTACGCCGGTGTGCTCGGCTGGGCGGGGATCGACTACGCCTCGCTCCACGGCGGCAAGAGGATCTGGCGGGCGCTGAAGTGGCCCGGCGTCCTCGACACCTTCCGCGTGCCCAAGCCCGGCGCGGCGATCTACCGCTCGCAGGTCGACCCCAGCGTCAGGGCGGTCATCCTCCCGGTGTTCTTCTGGGGCTTCGGCCCCGGCTCGTCCCGCCGCGGGGCCCGCCGCGGACCCGGACCCGGGTCGATGATCGCCACCAACTGCGAGCGCCTCGAGCTCTTTCTCGCCGGGGCCCATTTCGCCACCGCGATGCCTGACGCGGCGGGGTTCCCGCACCTCCGGTACCCGCCGGCATACGTCGACCTGACCGTGGCGCGTGGGCGGGCGGGCGAGCTACGGATCGACGGCTACGTCGGCGACGAGCTCGTGGGCTCGGTACGCATGTCGGCGGACCCGACTCGCGACCGGCTCGGGCTGGTGGTCGAGGACGCCGCGATCGCGGCCGACGGGAGCGACATGACGCGGATCACCTTCTGCGCGCTCGACGCCTACGGCAATCAGCGCCCGGGCGCGACCGGTGAGGTCACCCTGACGCTGACCGGGCCGGGCACCCTGATCGGCCAGAACCCGTTCGCCTTCGGGCTCTACGGCGGCGTGGGCGGGGCGTTCGTGCGCTCGCAGGCCGGGTGCGGCGGAGTGATCACCGTCACCGCCGAGCACCCCGGTCTCGGGCGGGCGCGGGGGAGGTTGGACGCGGGTTAACGCCCGCTATGAGCACAACCAATAGGGCGCACCCACGGCCGACTGGTGATCGAGATCGCCCGTCAGTACGTTGAACGCGCGTGAGACCCAACCTCGACCACTGGCTCGACCGGCCCAGCGTGCGCATCCGCCATGTCCGCGAGGCCGAGGCCGAGCCCGCCGTGCTGTGGGCGGCCGCTCAGGCCGTGCGGACATCGGAGACGCGCCGGCTGGGAAGGCTCGTACGCCTGCGCATTCCCGGCCTGCCCGCCGACCTGTCCTACGACGAGCTCTTCCGCGAACCGCCCTTCACCGTCCTCTGCGAGGACGAGTTCGCGCTCCTGTCGGGGATCGTGGGGCGGATCTGGACGATCCGGCGGGATTACCCGACGCTGGCCGAGCCCGACGAGTTCCGGCGCTGGGCGACGCGGGGGACGGTACGGGTGCTCTTCGCCAACTGGGTCGAGCCCGTCGACGGGGCCGTCACCGCGCTGGTCAGCGAAACCCGGGTGGCGGCCAGCGATCGCCTGGCCAGGCTCGGGCTCGCCGCGGTCAGACCCCTGATCGTCGCCTCACACCAGCTCATCGCGAGCGAGGGCCTCGAGCGAGCGGTGGACCGGACGCACCTCGAGCGGTATCGATTCCGCAACGAGTGAGGAACAACTTCCCCTCGCGCGCTGGTGACACCGTCGGTCAGGGCGATAACGTCGTGACGCGATGGACTACAACGCCCAGGTAACGGTCAGGCGCACCCGTTTTGCCAACCAGGACACGGGCTGGGCGGTCGTCGAGGCCGTCGACGATGACGGCGACGAGGTCGTCCTCGTCGGGCCGCTCCATCACCTCGAAGAGCGCGAGCGAGCGCACGTCGTCGGCACCTGGCAGGACGACTCGCGCTTCGGTCTCCAGGTCAAGGTCGCCCAGGCCGACCCGCTCCCGCCCTCCGACGAGCAGGCACTGCTCGCCTACCTCGTCCGGGTGCGCCACATCGGCCCGACGCGCGCCGCGAAGCTCCTCTCCCGCTACGGCGAGGCCGGCGTGCTCGAGGCGATCGACCGTGACCCCGGAGGCGCCTTCATCGGCGCCGGGCTCTCCGGTCGCCGCGCGCGCGAGGCGGCGCAGTCGTGGGACGGCCTTCGGGTCACGCGCCGCCTGCACCTGCTACTCGCCCCCCACGGCCTCGCCTACCTGGTCACCGGGATCCAGCGGGAGTTCGGCGACCGCGCCCACCGGGTGGTGCGCGAGCGGCCCTACGAGCTCACCAGCGTCTTCGGGGTGGGCTTCGGCGTCGCCGACCGGATCGCCGCCACCGCGGGCATCCCCCGCGACAGCCCCGAGCGCGCGCGGGCGGGAATCCTCCACGTGCTCGCCGAGGCCGAGCGCAGCGGCAGCACCTGCCTACCCCTCGACGCCCTCCTCGGCGCCTGCGGGGAGCTGCTGGGCACGGAGGCGCCGGACGAGGAGTTCGTCGACGACCTCGTCGCCCGCGGCGACCTCGAGCGCGCCGGCCCATGGATCTACCGCGCGGAGACGGCGCGGCTCGAGGCCGAGCTCGCCGAGCTGATCCGCGAGCTGCTCGACAGCCCGGCGTCGCGGCGGCTACGCGAGCCGGCGGTGGAGGCGCCGGCCCCGCCACTGCCCGCGAGTTCGGCGCCGGAAGCCGTCCTCGCGCCCGAGCCCAGGACCGAGGCGCCAGCCGGCCCCACGCTTTCTGAGGAGCAGTGGTCGGGAGTGCGCGCCGCCTTCACCGAGAGGCTGTCCCTGATCACCGGCGGCCCGGGCACGGGCAAGACGGCGAGCATCCGGACGATCGGGTCGCTGGCGGTGGCGCGCGGGGCCCGGGTCCTCCTCGTCGCGCCCACCGGGCGGGCGGCGGTGCGGATGACCGAGGCGACGGGGATGCGCGCCTCCACCGTGCACTCGGCGCTCGGGTGGATCCCCGGCGAAGGGCCGACACACGACGAGGACGATCCGCTCCGCTGTGACCTCCTGATCGTCGACGAGACCTCGATGGCCAACCTCGAGCTCCTGCTCACCCTCCTGCGCGCCGTCGGGCGCGAGACGAACGTCGTGCTCGTGGGCGACGCTGACCAGCTCGCGCCGGTGGGGGCAGGGAAGCCGTTCGCTGAGCTGGTGGCCTCGGGGCTTGTTCGGACCGCGCGGCTCACCCACATCTTCCGCCAGGCCGCGGGGAGCATGATCGTCCAGGGCGCGCACGCGATCCGGCGCGGTGAGGCTCCCGGCTTCGCGGCCGGCGAGGGCATGCGGCGGGACCTGTTCCTGATCGAGCGCAGCGACCCGGCGGCGGCGCGACAGGAGATCGTCGACCTGGTCTCCGAGCGCCTGCCCGCGCACTACGAGATCGACCCGATCACCGACATCCAGGTCTTCGCGCCCGTCTACAAGGGCGAGCTGGGGATCGATCGCCTCAACGACGCCCTCCGAGAGGCGCTCAACCCCGACGGCGCCCCGGTCCACGGCGGCCGCCTGCGCCTCGGCGACAAGCTCATGCTCACCGGACGCAATCTCCACGACCTCGGCCTCATGAACGGCACCCTCCTGCGCCTGGTCGACGAGGTCACCGCCGCCGATGCCGGCGACGAGGAAGACGCCGCGCTCATCCTCGCCGCCGAGGGGGCGAGCTTCCGGCTCCCACCCGAGGACGCCGAGCGCCTCAAGCTCGCCTACGCCTGCTCGGTCCACCGCGGCCAGGGCATCGAGCTCCCGGTCGCGGTGATCGTCGCCCACCAAGCCGCGGGCGCCTTCTTCCTGCGCCGCGAGATGCTCTACACGGCGATCACCCGCGCCAAGCTCGCCACCGTGATCGTGGGCACCCGCGATGTTCTCGCTCGCGCCGCCCGTACGCCCGACACGGGGCGCCGCCACGGCCGGCTCACCGAGCGGCTGGCGGCGGCGGGCTGAGGGGCTCGGATGCCCGCGGCGCCCCGCCGCTGCCCAAGCCCCTACTCCCCGCCCAGAACCCCCTCGACCGCGGCAATGATCTCCGGATCCTCGGGCGACACCTTGGTCGGCCAGCGCGCCACGAGACGGCCGTCAGGACCCACCAGGTACTTGGTGAAGTTCCAAGCCGGCGGACCTGAGCCCGGCTGCTGGGCGAGGTCGCGCCACAGGGGGTGGGGGTCGGCGCGGACCGACATGCGCTCGGTGAGGGGGAAGCCGACGCCGTAGTTCTTGGCGCAGAACTCGCCGATGGCCTCGGCCTCGTCGTACTCCTGATCGGCGAAGTCGGCCGAGGGCGAGCCGAGGATCTGGAGGCCGCGGGCGCCGTAGCGCTCGTGGAGGGCCTGGAGGCCGCCGTACTGGGGCGTGTAGCCACACTTGCTGGCGGTGTTGACGATCAGGGTCGGGTGGCCGCGCAGATCCTCGAGGTTGAAGTCGCTCCCGTCGAGGAGGTTGACGTGATGGCTGTAGATGTCCGTCGGGTCCTCGAGCTTGGGGGTCCGCCGGAGGTACATGCGCAGAGTCGAGAGGACGCTCATACCACCTAATACGGTAGCGATCCAGCGTCCGGTTCAACGCACCCTTAACCCAACGCCGCGCCGAACCCGCCGAGCCGCTCCAGGAGCCCCATCTCGCGCGCCGTCGCCCCCGCGCGCGAGCGCGAGCGGGGGCCCATCCCCGACGCCACCGGCACGAGGCGCTGCTGGAGCGCCGAGTTCAGCGCCACCAGAGGGAGAAGGATCGACCACATGTCGCGCTCGCCCGCCACCGCGACGATGCGCGTGAGCACGGCCGCGTCGAACCCGGCAGCCAGCGAGGCGACGATGTCGCGCGAGCCGGCGGGGAGGTGGTCGACGACGGGGAGGAGCGCCGCCCACAGGTCATACCTGCCCGCGGTATCGAGGATGGCGGCCAGCGCGTCGGCGTCTTCGACGATACGCAGCCGCGCCAGGCTGAGCCTCGACGCCTCGGTCATGAAGGGGATGACGGGGAGGACGACGTCCCACAGCCCTTCGGCGTTCGCGGTCTGGGCCAGGCTCTCGAGCAGGCCCTCGGCGGCGGCGATGTCGCCCAGGGCGCCCCTGCGCTCGTCGCTCAGGTGATCGAGGAGGTCGAACGCCTCGGGCCACAGGCCGCCCCGGTCGGCGGCGTGCATGACACCCGCCAGGCGCGGCTCGGGGAGCAGCGAGACGACGTGGTCGAGGCGGTCCTTGCCCTCCATCACGAAGGCGATGCGGAGCAGGCCGGCGTCGTCGATCTGCTCCATCGCCGCCTGCAGCGCGTCGTCACCCAGGAAGCCGACGAAGCGCCCCATGGCCACGTGCTCGTTGCGCCTGGCGAGCTCGGCAGCGACCTCGCCCACCTGCCAGGCGGGCATCCGCTCGATCACCTCGCGGGCGCGCCGGGGGTCGAGTTCGACGGCGATGTCGGCGAGGAAGGAGGAGGGCAGGTGCTTGGCGATCTCCACCGCCTTGCGCGGGACGAGCAGGCCGGTGACCCGAGCGCTGAGCAGGGCGCCGAGAGCCCAGCGGGCGATGCCCGCCCCGATCCCGGCGGGGAGGAGGCGGGACGCGAGCGCGAGCTTGTGGAGGCGGTCGCGGTCCCCCTCGAAGAGCTTGTCGGTGGCCTGCTCGCGGAGCGCACGCAGGTCGTCGGGCGAGGCGCGCTCGAGGTAGCCGAGCTGATCGGCGGGCGTCCCGAGCACGCGCGCGAGCTTGATGATCTCGGCGCGGGTCTCGAGCGCGACGCTCATAGGAGGATCAGCTCGACGGCGCCGCGGAAGACGAAGGGGACGTGCCCGAGGGCATCCTTGATCGCGCGCTCGAGCGCCTCGGACTGGCGGCGCTTGGCTGTGCCCAGGCTGTCGGCGAGGGTCTGGAGCTCGTCGGGGGCGAGGACCGCGACGAGCCCGCTCGGTGGCTCGGCGCCGAGCTCAGAACCGAGCGCGCTCGCTGCCAGGTTGAACTCCACACGCGCATCCTACACCTGTGTCAAATTGCCCGCGGCGGGCCGGCCCCCGCGGCCCCGAACGGCCCCTCAGGCCAGCGCATCCTCCGGCAACAGGTACCGCAGCGCCCGGCGCTGCTCGGCCCGGAGCGGCTCCACCGTCCGCGCTCCGTGCAGCCCGCCCGCGGGCTCCGCGGAGACGGCACCCTCGGGCCTGCCCGCGTGGTCCATGATCCACTCGACCACTTCGGTGAAGTCGGCGCCCTCGGCGAGGATCGCGGCGCGTTCGATGACCTTCCCGCCCGAGGGGTGAGGACGTGCGAGCCGCGTCAACAGCTCGCGTATCGCGGGTTCATCCACGAACGCCACCATAGCCCAACCCAGGCTTGACTTGCTCCAGCGTCTAAGCTCCCTGTCCGATGATGGCTCATAGATGACCCGAGCCCGTCGCCTCGTGCCGGCGTCGCTGCCCCAGCGCCGGCCCGCAACCCCCACCTTGGGACGAGCGCTCCGCCGGCGCTAGCCGGCGCTGCGCTGAGAGCTCCACAGCCGCTTGCCGCTGAGCGCCCGTAGCTCGCGACCGACGTCGTTGCGCCGTCGCGTGGCCCTGAGCATGCTGGGGTTCGTCATCGTCACCGGCGCCCTCGGGTTCGAGCTCGCCGGGCGCCGGCACCAGTTCAGCGCCGCGCTCCATGCCGCTCCCCTCTGGCTGCTGGCGATCGCGGCGGTGCTCGCCGTGGTCGCCCTGCTCGCGCGCACGGAGGCCTGGTTCCTGTGCGTGCAGGCGGCCGGGGGGACGGTCGGGCGGAGGCTGATGTTCCGTGCCGCCGGCGTGGGTTACCTCGCCAGCGTGCTCAACGGATCGCTCGGGGTGGCGGCCCGCATCGCCTCGCTGCGCCGGTCCGCTCCCGGCGAGGCTCCGCGCGTGCCCGCGCTGATCGCGGCGGAGATCCCGATCATCACCGTCGAGATCGCCCTCGTGGCCATCTTCTCCTTCACCCTGATCTCCCCGCTCCACCTCCCGTGGTGGATCCCCGCCGTCGCCGTCGTGGTGACGGGCAGCGCGGTGTTCGCCCTGCGGCGCTTCTCCCAGCGCCACCAGGCCGGGCTGTGGTCGGGACTGGCGGCCATGCACAGCGGTCGCGGGCGCATGGTGGTGCTCGTGCTCATCGCCGTGTGTGCCCAGATCGCCCGCAACTGGCTTGTCCTTCGGGCGATCGGCGTCCACGTCTCCGTGTTCGACGCGATGGCCCTGCTCATCGCCCTCTTCACCCTCGGCCAGCTGCCGATCGGTCCCAGCCTCGGCGCCGCCGCGACCGTCCTCATCCTCGGCTCGCACGGAGTGGCGGCAACCGCCGCCGCCGGCGTCATGCTCACCGTGACGGGCACGGTCGGATCGCTGACCTACGCGTCCTGGGCGGTCACCGACCGGGTGCTGGCGGGGCGGGTGGCGGTCTCCCCCGAGGTCGCCGTGGCGCCGGTCCGGGCCTGACGGTAGTCTCGCACCCCGGCTGAAACGAGCGAGGCGGCGATCGGTTGGACATCACTGAGTTGAGCCTGGTTACAGGGCAGCGCTACGTTGTCCAGGGATCGCTCGCCGAGGTCGAGGCGGCGATCATCGCCGCCTCGCGCGGTTCGATCATGCAGCTGGCATGGCTGACGGAGACGAATGGCGAAAGGATCGGCGTCAATCCCTCCTCCGTCGTCTCCCTGCGTGTGGCCCACTGACCCACGATGCCCCTCGCCGACGGCCCGCACCTCGACCTTCTCCTCCAGGCCATGGCCGTCGAGGGACGTGGGCAGCGGGCTCTCCTCGCCGGTGAGGACGGCGCCGCCGCCGACGCCTTGCGAGAGGCCTCGCGCCTGTACCGCGAGTCATGGGAGCTCGCGTCGCCCACGGCCTTCGGTCGGCTCATCGGCATGCTCAAGGCGGCGGTGATCGCCGGGGACGCGAGCGAAGCGGCGGCCTACGCGCGCGCCCAGCTTCCCGATGCCGTGGAGAGCGCGCCCTCGAGCTATGCCCTCGCCATCGTCGCCCTCATCGAAGGCGACGACGACACGGCGCGGGCGGCGAGCGCCGGGATGCGGAACGCCTCGCCGCCCTTCGCCCGCGCCGCCGACGCCATCGAAGCGCTCGCCGACCTCGACGCCGATCGCTACG
>DASZMD010000268.1:0-1991 GCA_035551955.1 Solirubrobacteraceae bacterium
ACGTGGTCGGCACCCGCAAGGCAGCGAAGCGGATCTCCCAGGAGGCCCAGCACGGCGGATGCCAGGCCATCGTCATGGCCGCCGACCCCGACCGGGGCCGGATCTCCGGCGACCTGCTCTGGTCCCAGGAGCCCCAGCGCGTGCGCCGGCGGGCGAAGCTACCCGTGTACCTGGTGGTCGAGGAGACCGGCTAGGGAAGCCGCCTGCGGCCTCGCCTCGGCCCCGCACGACTCCATGAAGGCGCGCACCCGGGCCATCGCCTCGGCCCGGTCCCCAAGGGCGGCGGCGTCGATCGGGGCGCCGAAGCACACCGAGATCGTGTGGCGGGCGAAGCGCCCGCCGCCCTCAGGGCGGACCATCCACCGGTGGCCGACGGGCATCGCCTCGTGGGTCCCGGAGATGTGAACGGGGATGATCGGGACTCCGTGGTCGGCGGAGAGGACGGCGGCCCCCGAGCGCATCCGTCCCACCCGGCCGTCGCGCGAGCGCGTCCCCTCGGCGAAGACGACCAGGTTCCAGCCCGCGTCGAGCAGGCGCCTGATGTGGGGGACGTCGGCGCCCGCACCCTGCCCCCGGTCGAGGGGGACGGTCCCGAAGGCCAGCGACACGGCGCCGGCCACCAGTCGCGAGCCGTAGAAGTAGTCGGCCGCCGCCGCCACCGCCGTGCGACGGCGCCAGGCCGCGGGGAGGGAGAGGAGGAGCACCGGCGTGTCGGCGTGGCTGCAGTGATTGGCGACGAGGATCGCCGGCCCGGCGAGGCGCGCGAGGCGGTGGCGGCCGGTGACCGTGCGGCGCGAATACGCGGCGATGATCGAGCCGAACACGCCGCACAGCACCGCTTCCCGCGCCGCCCGCGCCGGCGGGGTTCGCGCCCATCTCTGGTCGCCGCTGCACGACACTAGACAATCTTGCCAGGGTTCAGATGCCTCCCCGGGTCAGTCCCATCGAACAGCGCCTTGAGCATCCCTACGCCCGGGGCGGAGATGTCCTGTTCGAGCCACTCGGCGTGCTCGGTGCCCACGGCATGGTGGTGGGAGAGGGTGGCGCCGTTGTCGACGAAGGCCTGCTGGATGGCGGACTTGACGACCGCGTACTGGGCGATCATGTCGGCGCCGGGCGTGGCCCGGAAGGCGAAGGTGAAGTACAGGCACGCCCCCGCGTGGTAGCTGTGAGAGAGGTGGCAGAGCATGTAGCCCTGGACCCCGAGGTCGGCGAAGGCGCCCGCCGCCGCCGCCCTCACCGCCTCATAGACGGGCTCGAGGCGGCTCCACGGCATCGCCGTCTCGGACACGTCGGCGGGCACCCCGCGGTCGAGCAGGAAGTCGCGGATGTACGGGGTGTCGAACTTCTTCTGGTCGTAGAGGGCGCCGGGGCTCGTGCCGATGCACAGCCCGCCGTGGCGCTTGACGATCCGACCGGCGGCGCGGCGCTGCGCGGCCACGTGGCGCTCGCTCCCCTCGAAGCCGAGGAAGGACAGTGCCATCTGGCCGACATCGAAGCCGAGGCGGCGGGTGAGGAACTCGGTGAGGGCGCGGGACTTCAGCTTGTCGAGGAGGGTGGGCCGCGAGCGGGTGGCGAAGGAGAACCGCGTCTCGTTGGCGTCGGAGACGCGCGTGACCGAGACCGAGCACTCGCTCGCGGTCAGCTCCCGCATCGCCGCCAGCCCGTCGGCGAAGGTCGGGAACAGATAGCCGAGGATCTCCCGGCGCGCCGGGATCCGCCGGACGTGCACGGTCGCCTCGGTGATGATCCCCAGGCGCCCCTCGCTCCCGAGCACCATCTCGCGGATGCTCGGCCCCGTCGACATCGCGGGGACGGGGCGGGTGACCAGCGTCCCCGCCGGGGTGATGACGCGCAGGCCCCGGACGAGGTCGGCGATGTCGCCGTAGCGGTCCGACTGCATCCCCGATGACCGGGTGGCGATCCACCCCCCGAGGGTCGAGTGCGAGAACGAGTCGGGGAAGTGACCGAAGGTGTAGCCGCGGGCGGTC
>DASZMD010000269.1:0-3878 GCA_035551955.1 Solirubrobacteraceae bacterium
CTCCTGCTCGCCCATGCCGAGCGCCGGCGGGTGATCGCCGACGAGCATCGGCCTGCGGTGATCACCAAGAACCTGCGCGTGCGGGCGACCTTCCTGATCGACGGCTTCGCCCGCGGGACATGGGAGATCAAGCGAACCAGGCGCGCCGCGATTCTGGTGATCTCCCCCTTCGGGTCGCTGTCAAAGCGCGACGCTGCGGCCCTGCAGCGCGAGGCGGAGTCGCTTCTGCGCTTCACCGACCCGGACGCGAGCGTGTTCGATGTCACACTCGCGGAGGGATAACTTCCCCGCTAACAGCGCTTTTTCAGGTGACCGGCGCCCTCAAGCGCCCTCCGCCGGCGGCCGATACACCTGCAAGGAATGTCCCGGCACATCCCACCCGCGCTTTCGGCGGCACGGGTCTCATTGCGGAGGTCTCTCGGGCGGGTCGCCTCGCCCCCCAGCGCTCCGCGAGCGATCCACGGCGCCCGCTTGCTGGCCGTCGCCCTCGCCTACTACGCCTCGGCGAAGCTGGGCCTCTCCCTCGACTTCGGCCACGACGGCGGGATCGCGGTGTGGCCGGCGGCCGGCGTTGGCTTGGCCGCCGTCCTCCTGGGCGGCTACCGGTTCCTGTGGGCGGTGGCGCTCGGCGCCTTCTTCGCCAATCTCGGCACGGCGCTGCCGCTCGGTGGCGTTCTCGCCGTCACCGCCGGGAACGCCCTCGAGGCGCTGATCGGCGCGGCCCTGCTGCGCCGCTCGGGCTTCCGCTCCTCGCTGCGCCGCCTCCGCGACGTCGTCGCGCTCGCCGCCCTGGCCGGGTTCCTCTCGCCGGCGGTGGGGGCGACGATCGGGGTCGCGAGCATGCTCGCCGGGGGCGTCGTGGCCGACTCGGCGATCGGATCGGCGTGGCGTGAGTGGTGGCTGGCGGACATGGGCGGGACCCTGCTCGCCACCCCGGCGCTGCTCGTGCTCGCCTCCTCGCGGCCGCTGGCGTGGCCGCGACGCCCCCGGCTCGAGGCGCTCGCGAGCGGCGTCTTGGTCGTGCTCGCGAGCCTGCTCGTCTTCGGCCAGAGTGGGCCCTTCCCCTACCTCGTCGTCCCCGCCCTCGTGTGGGCGTCACTGCGCTTCCGTCAGTCCGGAGCGGTGCTCGGCGGCCTTGCCGTGTGCAGCATCGCGGTGTGGTGTACCGCGCATCGCCTCGGCCCCTTCATCGACGGCAACTCGGGCGAGGAGCTCCTGCGCGTTCAGGCCTTCGTCGCGGTGGCGACGATCACCGCCCTGGTGGTCGCCGCCATGCGCTCCGAGCACGATGTGGCCGAGGACGCGCTGGCGCGGCTCGGCGAGAGTGAGCGGGCCCTCGCCGAGGCCCAGCAGCTGGCCCGGATCGGCAGCTTCAAATGGGACATCGGGAGCGACCGCTCCGAGTGGTCCGATGAGCTCTACCGCATCCTCGGCCTGCAGCAAGAGGCGTCCCCGGCGGGTTACCGGGCGTGGCGCGAGCGCACCCACCCCGACGATCGCGAGCTCGTCGATACCACCCTCGCGCGAGCTCGCGATGAGCGTGGCTCGTGCTGCTTCGTCCACCGCATCATCCGCTCCGACGGACAGCTCCGCACGATCGAGTGCCACGCCCGCGTCGAGGTCGACGAGACGGGCGAGGCGGTCAGGATGCTCGGAACCTGTCAGGACGTGACTGCCTTCAGGCTTGCCGAGGAGCGCTTCCGGTCCCTGCTCGAGACCGCCCCCGACGCGATGGTCATCGTCGACGAAGCGAGCCGCATCGTCCTCGTCAACTCCCAGACCGAGCGGTTGTTCGGATACGCCCGCGATGAGCTCATCGGCCAGTCCGTCGAGCTCCTCGTGCCCCGGCGCTTCCCCTCCGATCACCCCGAGACCTTCGCCGTCGGGCCGCACGCCCGGCCCCTGGGCGGCGATCTCGATCTCTATGCCCGGCGCAAGAACGGCCGCGAGTTTCCCGTCGAGATCTCCGTGAGCCCGCTGGAAACCGAGGAGGGCAAGCTGATCTCGAGCGCCATCCGCGATGTCACCGAACGCAAGCTCGCTCGCGACGCCCTCGCCCACCAGGCCCGTCACGACTCCCTGACCGGGCTGCCCAACCGCGGCCTGTTCCTCGACCGGCTCGAGCATGCCATCGCCCGCGCCAAGCGCTCGCGCTCCACCCTCGCCGTCCTCTTCCTCGATATCGACGACTTCAAGCTCGTCAACGACACCCTGGGCCATGAGGCCGGGGACCGCCTGCTCGTGGAGATGACCCCGCGCCTGCGCGCCGCCCTGCGTCCCGGCGACACCGTGGCCCGCTTCGGCGGCGACGAGTTCGTCGTCCTCTGCGAGGACCTCTCCTCGGTGCTCGACGCCACCCGGATCGCCGAGCGGATCGCCTTCGCCTGCAGCCGTCCCGTCACCCTCGGCCCGCACCAGCATCTCGTCACCATCAGCGGCGGCGTGGTCGTCGTCGACCACGGCTCGTCCACGGCCACCGAGCTGCTGCGCGACGCCGACGCGGCCATGTACCGCGCCAAGGCCATGGGCAAGGGCCGGGTCGAGCTCTTCGACGCCAGCATGCGCGAGCGGCTGATCGAGCGCATCGCCCTCGAGTCCGACCTGCGCCTCGCCCTCGAGCGCGACGAGTTCCGGCTCCATTACCAGCCGGTGATCTCGCTCGAGGAGGGCGAGGTCATCGGCGTCGAGGCGCTCCTGCGCTGGCAGCATCCCGAGCGGGGGTTGCTCCATCCCGCGCAGTTCATGACGGTGGCGGAGAGCACCGGCCTGATCGTCCCCATCGGGGAGTGGGCGATCGAGGAGGCGTGCCGGCAGGCCGCGGGGTGGCGCGACGAGCGCGGCCCGGGCGAGCCGGTCCTCTCGGTCTCGGTCAACCTCTCGCCCCGCCAGATCGCCCGCTCCGAGCTCGTCACCTCGGTGACGCGGATCCTCCACCGCACCGGACTCGCGGCGAGCCTGCTCGAGCTCGAGATCACCGAGAGCGTGCTCCTCGACGACGCCGAGACCTCGGCCCAGGTCCTGGCCGAGCTCAAGGCGCTGGGGATCCGGCTCGTCCTCGACGACTTCGGAACCGGCTACTCGTCGCTCAGCTATCTCAAGCGCTTCACCATCGACGCGCTCAAAATCGACCGCTCCTTCGTGGACGGCCTCGGCCGCGACCCCGAGAACGGGGCGATCGTCAACGCCGTCCTCTCGATGGCGCGGGCGCTCGACGTCGGCGTGACCGCCGAGGGCGTCGAGACGCCCGACCAGCTCGCCCGTCTGCGCGCCAGCGGCTGCGCCTTCGCCCAGGGATACCTGTTCTCCGAGCCGATTCCCGGCGACGGCGTGCCCGAGCTCGTCGAGGCGGCACTGGCCGGGCTGCTCGAGGGCTAGGTAGTTTTCGGCGCGGCCCGGCGCAGGGCCGCGAACCCCGCGTTGAGGAGCGCGGGCGCCTGGTCGATCTCGTCGGCGGAGTGCAGGAGCACGACGCCGAGCCAGCGACGGCCCCGCCGCGCCGTGGCCACCAGGCACACGCCGGCCTCGGTGGTGTAGCCCGTCTTGACCCCGTCGGTGCCGGGATAGGCGAGGCGGTAGAGGGGATTGTTGTTGTACAGGTAGAGCTTGTGGCCCTTGATCGGGAAGGGGAGAACGGCGCTGGCGCTCCCCACGACCCGCCTCAGGAGCGGGACGTCGAGGACCGCCTTGGCCAGCTTGGCCAGGTCGGCGGCACACGAGTGGTTTCCTGCGTCCACGATCCCCGACACGGTGGTGAAGTGCGTGCAGGCAAGCCCCATCGCCCGCGCCCGCTCGTTCATCATCGCGATGAAGCGCTCCTGGGTGCCGGCGACATGCTGGGCGAGGGCGATGGCGGCGTCGTTGCCCGAGGGCAGCATCAG
>DASZMD010000270.1:0-4103 GCA_035551955.1 Solirubrobacteraceae bacterium
CGATGCTGGCGGGCCTGAAGGGGCAGCGAGCTCCCGGCCACAAATCCCGCCACACACGCGAGCGCGTGGAGCGTGAGCACGAGCGAGTTGCCGAGGAGGATGTGAAAGACGTTGCGGCCATCGCCGACGAAGAACGGCGGCTTGCTGAGCGCCGTGGGACGGGCGCCGGGGGAGAAGGTCGCCACGAGCCAGACGCCGAGCAGGAGGACCCCGGCAGCGGCCACGCTCCCGAGCAGCCAGGACCGGAGCACCGGCCATGGCTCCTGGTTCCAGGCCGCCAGCGCCTCGCGCGTGCTCCGCACACCGTTGGCGAAGGCGTATGCCGAAGTGTCCATCCGTAGCTATCTCGGCGCTTGCGGCCGCGGGCCTGAGCCGCGGCCCTCAGGACCGGCCGGCCGAGGCCGCCGAGCGAGGCGCGATCAGGTCCGGGATCGGTTCCGGTTCGCCGACGAAATTACCCTGCCCGCAGTCGACGCCATAGGCGGTGAGCATCTCGAGCGTGCGCGCGTCCTCGACGAACTCGGCGATCGTCCGCAGCTTGAGGCTGTGCGCCATCTCGGCGATGTGCCTGACCACGAGCTGATCGGTGGAGTTGCGGGGGAGGTCGCGGACGAAGTCACCGTCGATCTTGAGCCAGTCGAGGGGAACGTGCTTGAGGTAGTAGAAGGATGCGAAGCCGGCGCCGAAGTCGTCCAGGGCAAAGCTGCACCCGAGGCTCCTGAGCGTGCCCGCGAAGCGCCGCACGTGCTCCATGTTGGCGATCGCCGCCGTCTCGGTGATCTCGAAGACGAGCGAGGAGGGATCGATCCCGCTCTCGACCACCGCGCGGGAGATCATCGGCAGCAGGTCCGGGTCGCTCAGCGAGCGCCCGGAGATGTTGACCTCGTAGGTGACCGACTCGTGCGCCAGCTCGGCGGCGGAGATGAGCTCGATCGCATAGGAGATCATCCGCCGGTCGATGTCGCGCACCGCGCCGGTGCGCTCCGCCGTGGGGAGGAAGGCGCGCGGGAGCGTCGGCTCCCCGCTCGCGTCGAGCAGCCGCACGAGGAGCTCATAGCGGTTGGTCGAGCCGTCGCACAGGTTCATGATCGGCTGGCGGTAGGGGATGAGCCGGCCCTCGTCGAGGCCGGCTCTGATCCGCTTGGACCACGACACGCGCTCTCGGCTCGCCGGCGCGGCAATGACCGGGGGCTTGAACACGCGGACCTGGTTGCGCCCGGCGTCCTTGGCCTCGTAGAGCCCGAGGTCGGCCGCCACCATGACCTCGTCGGTGGCCACCGCACCGGCCTCGAACGCCGCTACGCCGATACTCACGCTCGGGCGCAGGTGGTGGCCGGCGAGGACGAGGTCCTGACTGTGAATGGTGGCCAGGAGATCGTCGGCCACGGCGCGAGCCGCCGCCTCGCTGGTGCGGGGGAGGAGGAGCGCGAACTCATCGCCGCCGACACGAGCCACCACGTCGGTGGTGCGCACGCGGGAGGCGACGACGGCGCCGACGTTCTTGATCATCTCATCGCCGCAGGCGTGACCGAGGGTGTCGTTGACGTCTTTGAGGCTGTCGATGTCGATCAGGAGCATGGCCGCCTCCCCGCCGTAGCGGTCGACCAGGGCCACCTCCTGGGCGAGGTGCTCCTCGAACTTGCGGCGGTTGAGAAGGCCGGTCAAACCGTCGCGGTCGGCGAGCTCCCGCAGGAGCACCTCGCCGCGCCTACGCTCGGTGATGTCGCGAATCACGCTCGACACGAGCGTGCCCTCGTCGGTCTCGAGCGGGCTGAGGCTGATCTCGACCGGGAACTCGGAGCCGTCCTTGCGACGGCCATGGAGCTCGAGGTCGCCGCCCATGGGCCGCGTCTTGGCGTCCCTGAGGTAGTTGCGCTGATGGACGCGGTGGCGGTCGCGGACGCGCTCGGGAATGAGGACGCGGACGCTCTGCCCGATCAGCTCCTCGCGGCGGTAGCCGAACATCCGCTCCGCCTCGGCGTTGGCGAGGGTGATGTGGCCGTGGGAGTTGACGATCACGATCGCGTCCGGCGCGGCCTCGAGCAGGGCGCGGAACTTCCGCTCGGAGCCGACGAGGAGCCGGTCGCGGCGCATCAAACGCACCGCCAGCGCGTCGTACACGATCGAAAGCCGGTAGACAAACCAGCGGAGTATCTCGGTAAGCGTCACCATCAGCGGTCGGCTTGCCTTCCCGCGCCTGCGACCGTGCTCGGCCGACTCACGTCGGAGCGCCCACTCCCAGGTTCTCGAGCCCGGTTGTGGCAGATGCTACCAGCGCTGGGAATAGCCGCTCCTCAGCGTGTTCCCCGGTGCGCGCCAGTCCGGTTCGTTGTCGAACTTCAGTTTCAGGTTGCGATTGCGGAAGTAACGGAAGAGGGGCCCGTAGGTGAAGCGCTGGAAGTCGGCCGCGACGCTCCCCCATGGGTCGGGTTCCATGAAGGGCATGTAGCGGTCGGGGAAGCCCGGCATCGTGCACGCCATGCAGATGCCGCCGACGTTGGGACAGCCGCCTACCCCGTTGATCCACGCCCGCTGGGAGACGTTGCACTTGACCACTGGGCCCTTGCATCCGAGCTTGACCAGGCAGCGCGGGTCGGCGCCGTATTCGGTGGCGAATCGTCCCTGCTCGGTGAACCCGGCCCGGCTGCAGCCCTCCCGGGTGGTGCGACCGAACAGCCACCTCGGCCGCAGGCGGTCATCGAGCACCGGAGCCGGCCCCATGCCCCCCACGAACAGCGTCAGATAGAGGAGCACCTCGGTCATGTTGTCGGGGAGAACCGGGCAGCCGGGGAGGCACACGATCGGCACCTCCCGCCGCGAGCGCCACTCCCAGCCGAGGAAGTCGGGCAGCCCCATCGCGCCGGTCGGATTGTTCTTCATCGCTGGGATCCCGCCGTAGGTGGCGCAGGTCCCGAACGCGGCCACCACGTCGGCCATCGGGGCGAGCCGATCGACCCAGTCGTTGACCGTGATCGGCTGCCCGTCGATGGGATCGACGCCGAAGCCCGTCCAATGCCCGTCGCCGTTGATCTGCTCGTTACCGATCGCGCCCTCGACGATGAGGATCATCGGCCCGAGCTTGCCGTCCTCGGCGTCGTGCCACGCCTGCATGTAGGCGTCGCCGTTCTCGTAGGCGAGCAGCTGGTTGTGCAGCACCACCTGCGGCATCCCGGGGATCACGCCCCCGAGGATGTCCTCGAGGCTCGGGTTGGTCGCGGCGGTCATCGCCACCGAGTCACCGTCGCAACCGAGACCTGTGGTGAGCCACAGGACATGCACGGTAAGCCGGTCTCCTTCTAGCCCCTCGGGCTCGATCACGCGAGCCATCCCACACGCTCCTTGTCGTCCTTGATTCGGAGCCTCCCGAGCCGCGACGATTGATTATTCCACTACCACCTAGTGGTCCCTTCCGCGACGCGATAGCGTGCCGCGCCGTGACGGCATCCAGGGTCGCTCCCACGGATGGGCTTCCGCCCCGGCGCGGGGGGCGCACGAGGGTCGCCGGCGAGTGGCTCTCGACCGCCGATTCGCTCCACTGGCCGGAGCCACCCGCCGGCGACGGGCGGCCGGCGCTCCTCATCCCTGGCTTCCTCGCCGGTGACGGTTCGCTCTCGCGCATGGCTGCCTGGCTACGCTCCGGCGGGTTTCGCACCTACCGCAGCGGGATCGCCGTCAACACCGCCTGCATGGAGCCGCTGGTCGACCGTCTGGAGACGCGGCTGGCTCGCATCGTCGAACGCAACGGAAAGCGGGCGGTGGTGCTCGGCCAGAGCCGCGGCGGCACCCTCGGGCGGATCCTCGCCGTGCGCCGGCCCGAGCTCGTCGAGGAGCTCGTGACCCTGGGCGCGCCGACCCTGGACCAGCTGGCCGTGCACCGGGCCGCGTGGGTGAGCATCGGCGCCGTGGGACTGCTGGGGACGCTCCGCGTGCCCGGGTGCTTCAGCATCACCTGCCGTACCGGACAGTGCTGCGCTCGCGCGCGGGCTGAGCTCGCCGCCCCCTTCCCGAGCTCGTGCCGGTGGCTTGCCGTGTACTCCAAGAGCGACGAGATCGTCAAGTGGGAGTCGTGCCTCGACCCCGCGGCCGAAGCCATCGAGGTCGAC
>DASZMD010000271.1:0-6183 GCA_035551955.1 Solirubrobacteraceae bacterium
GCGAGGCCGGCGCCGAGAACGTCAGCTTCACGGTGGTCGACATGCAGACCGACACTGTCCCCGGAGGACCGTTCGACGCCGCCCTGAGCCAGTTCGGCGTCATGTTCTTCGACGAGCCGGTCACCGCCTTCGCCAACATCCGCTCGCATCTGAAGACCGGCGGCCGGCTGGCTTTCGCGTGCTGGCAGACCGGAGACAGGAATCCGTGGTTCTTTACCCAGGCCATCGCCGAGCATCTCCCGCCGCCGCCCGCGCCCGCGCCGGGTAAGAGCCCCACGGGACCCTTCGCGCTCGGGGATCCTGCCTACACGACCGAGATCCTCAGCGCGGCGGGCTTCTCCGAGGTCCGCTCGACTCCCCACGAGCTCGCTGTCGAGGTACCCCAGGACGCCGTCCTCGACCGGGCCCAGCTCACCTTCATGGGGGTGACCCCCGACAAGATCGCCGCGGTGGAGTCGACGGTCGAAGAGTACATGCAGCAGTTCGCGGTCACTGCGACGGTGTCCCGCTTCCCGCTCGCCTTCCAGGTGTTCGAGGCAAGGAACCTGGCCTCGTGAACGTCGCCGTTGCGCTTGGCCCTCGTTCCCCTCACACCCCCGGCAGCATCTCCAGCGGCTCGGCATCCCCGCCGAGAAGGTCGGCCACCAGCCGCTGGGCGGCATGGTGCGCGGGCGCCGAGCCCGTTAGCGCCTCGAGGAAGGCGAGGCGCTCGAGCGCATAGAGCGTGACCGGCTCCCGGGCGGTGACCGTCGCGGTGCGGACCCCGTCGCGCAGCAGGGCGATCTCGCCGAAGCCATCCCCGGGCCCGAGCGCGCCGATTTCGGCCTCGCCGACCGAGACGGTCAGCGTGCCGGAAGCGATCAGGTAGAAGCGGTCACCGCGATCGCCTTCGCGGACGATCGCGGCACCCGCAGGCGCCTGCTCGCGCACGAGCGACTGAGCGAGCGCCTCGAGCTCCGGCGCGGGGAGCATGCCGAAGATGGAGGAGCCGCGCAGGAGCGCCAGCGCGGTATCGGCGACCGGTACGGACGCTTCGAGGCGGGCCACGGGGTGTGCGGTCGCCGCGACGGCCGCGAGGAGCACCACTCCGGTGCCGGCCACTGCGGCTCGCGGGCCACCGAGATACGCGAGCAGGGGAACCGAAGCCGACCCGAGCGCGAAGCCGAGCATCGAGGCACCCTCGAGCACTCCGAACACCCGGCCGCGGAAGGGGGCGGGGATCGTGCGCTGGAGCAGCGTGCGCCCCGAGACGTCGAGCACCGTGCGGCAGGCACCCGCGCCCGCGAGCAGGGCGAAGGCTGCCGCTGCCGTCGGCCAGGCACTCAGGAGGAGGAAGGCGGCTCCCCACGCAAGGCCCCCGACCAAGAGGGGACGGGCCAGGCGGTGGGGACGGATCAAGACGATGGCGAGCACGCCGCCGGCCACCCCACCGGCGCCGAAGGCGGCGCTGAGATAGCCGGCACCCGACGGGCCGAGCGCCAGCAGGCTGATCGCGATCACCACCTCGAGCACGTCGAGCGCGCCGAGGGCCACGAACTGCACGCCGACGACGCCGAGCAGGCTCGCCATGCCCGGCTGTGAGCGCACCGCCGTGAGTACCGACATGGGTACCTCGCCGTCGGTCTTCGCCGCGGGCGCCGTCGTCGGGGACGCCGGTGCCGTGCTCACGCGTCGCGCCAGGGGCGTGACCACCAGGGCCGAAAGCGCGACCCCGACCGCGAACGCCGCGCAGGCCAGGCCCGGCCCATCGACGGCGATGAGCACGCCGGCGAGGCCAGGGCCGACGAGGAAGCTCGCACTCTCCAGCCAGCCGGCCAGCGCATTCGCACTCGTCAGCTCGGCCGGGTCCTCGACGAGGGTCGGCAGCAGCGCGGCCTGCGCGGGACGCGTGAAGGTCACGGCACAGGCGGCGAGGACGGCGGCGGCGTAGACGGCGACCGATGGCGCGCCCGCGAGCAGGAGCGCGGCCGTCGCGCCGATCGACAGGGCCTGGGCGACGTACCCGAGCCAGAGCCCGATGGCGCCGCCGCGGCGATCGGTGAGCCGGGAGGCGAAGGGCGCTACCGCGGCCGCCGGCAGGAGCTGGATCACGGCGATGGCAGCGGCGAGCGAGGTGCCGCCGCGTTCGTAGGCATAGACGAGGATCGCCACCCAGACGCCGTTCTCGCCGCAGCCGAAGCCGAGGAACGCGGCCTCGACTCGACGTAGCGCCTCGTTCCCCACCACCCTTCTCAGCACCGCACCGCGCTGGCCCACCGTTCGATATTACATTCATCCCCCCGAGCGAGGAGGTAGTGGTGGAGCTTGACAAGGACCCGCTGGGACTCACCGCGGAGCAGATGCGCGACCTCGGCTACCGCACGGTTGACATGCTCGTCGAGCAGCTGTCGGACCGTTCGGCGCCCGCGGTGCGGCGCTCCGGTCCGGGCGAGTTGCGAGCTCGGCTGGGCGGGGGGCCGCCCGGGAGCGCGCGCGCGTGGGATGACCTAATGCGCCAGATGGAGGATGATGTCCTCGGTTACATCAGCCGCCTCGCCCACCCCGCATACTTCGCCTTCATCCCCGCCTGCAGCACGTTTCCGGGCGCGCTGGGTGACCTGATCACCGCCGCCATGGACATCGACGCGAGCCTGTGGATGTCCGCCGCCGGCCCAAGCCAGCTCGAGCTCACCGTGCTCGATTGGTTCAAGGAGTGGATCGGATACCCGCGCGAGGCCGCCGGGGTGCTCGTGAGCGGAGGCTCGGCGGCCAATCTCACCGCGCTCGCGTGTGCCCGGGAGGCCTTGCTCGGCCCCATGACCGATCGCGTGGTTGCCTATGCCTCGGATCAGTCGCATTCGTCGGTGGCCCGCGCCTCGCGGGTGATGGGCTTCAGGCCCGACCAGGTGCGCGTGCTGCCCACGGATGCTTCGCACCGGATCCGCCTCGACGCGCTGGTGGGAGCGATCGACGCCGACCTCGCGGCCGGGCTCCAGCCCTTGGTGGTGGCCGCCAACGCCGGCGCCACCAACACCGGCGCCGTCGATCCCCTCCCCGAGCTGGCCGAGATCTGCCACGAACGGGGAATGTGGCTCCACGTCGACGGCGCCTACGGTGGGTTCGCCGCCCTCACCGAACGCGGCCGGGCCAGCCTCGCCGGAATCGAGCTCGCCGACTCGGTGACTCTCGATCCCCACAAATGGCTCTACCAGCCGATCGAGTGCGGGTGCGTCCTCGTCCGTGACGGGCGACTGCTCGGCGAGGCGTTCACGATCGACCCGGACTACCTGGCCGACCGGCTCAGCGAGGAAGTCAACTTCTCCGATCTCGGGCTCCAGCTCACCCGCTCCTCGCATGCCCTGAAGCTATGGCTGTCGCTGAGTTACTTCGGCACCGATGCCTTCCGGGCGGCGATTGACCGATCGCTGGACCTGGCGCTCCTGGCCGAGCAGCACGTCCGCGACACACCGGAGCTCGAGCTCCTCTCGCCCGCCACGCTCGGCATCATCTGCTTTCGGCGTGCCTTCGAGGGGGTGAGGGCCGAGGAGGAGATCGCCGCGCTCAACGCCGAGCTCGTCAGCTCCTTTGAGGAGACCGGGCGCGGTCTCGTCTCCTCGACGCGCCTGCACGGCAAGTACGCGATCCGGATGTGCGTGATGAACCACACCACCATGCCGGGCGACGTCACCGCCACGCTCGACTGGTTTGCCACCGCCACGACGCCGAGACGCGATGTGCCCAAGGCGGCGGGACGGTATGAGGACCGGCGCGCCGACATGGCGAGCGGTTGGGGCCAGGTCGGTCATGTCGAGACAGCCGAGCTGCGTCAGATCCCCCTGTTCGAGAGCCTGGACGAGCGCGAGCTCGAGATCGTTCACCGCTCGGCACGGGAGCTGGAACTCAAGGCGGGCGAGGTGGTGATCCAGCGCTGGGAGGGGACACGGAACTTCTACCTGATCCTCGCGGGCCGGATCGGGATCGAGCTCGAGGACGGGGGAGCGGAGCTCGGACCCGGGCAGTTCTTCGGTGAGCTCGCTGCCCTCGACTGGGGAGCGGGATTCGGGTATGTGCGCACCGCCACCGTGGTGGCCCGGGCCGACGTGCGCCTGCTCATGCTCTCCCCGGCGATCCTCGAGGAGCTCGTGCGGGCGGTGCCCGAGGTGGAGCGACAGATCCGCGCGGCCGTCCGGGAGCGGCTGCCGAGCGTGTGACAAATGCCCGATGTCCGAAGGTTGACACGGGGGGCGCAACCAGCGAGGCTTTGGCGCTCGGCATATTGGGGAAAGGGGAAACATGATGGGGGCGCAGTCATTTGCCGGAACGTGGTCAGAGACGTCTGTGGTCTCGACACCGGCGTTGGACCGGCCATCAGTGGAGCTGCCCGTGCCCGGTCCCGCATCCGCGGCGCTGTTGACGAGGCAGGAGCAGCGCGAGTCGAGCGTGCGCACGTATCCGCGCTCGATACCGATCGCGATCCGGCGCGGCTTGGGCGCCTACGTCGAGGACCTCGACGGCAACGTGTTCATCGACTTCCTCACCGGCGCCGGGGCGTTACCGCTCGGCCACAGTCACCCCGAGCTGCTCGAGGCGATCCGCGAGCAGCTCCCGGTGCTCACGAGCGGCCTCGACCTCCCCACCGAGATCCGGGATGAGTTCGTCTCGCTCCAGCTCTCGCTGCTTCCCGAGTCGATGCGCGCCACGACGCGGATACAGTTCTGCGGTCCGAGCGGGGCGGACGCCGTCGACGCCGCCCTGAAGCTGTGCAAGACCGCCACCGGCCGCTCAGAGATCATCGCCTTCCAGGGCGCCTTCCACGGCTCCTCACATGCCGCCATGACGGTGAGCGGGATCGTCGCCCACAAGGAGCGGATCGCCTCGGGCGTTCCCGGCGTGCATTTCTTCCCCTACCCGTACCCGCTGCGCTGCGCGCTCGGGGCGGGGGACGAGAGCGGGAAGCGGTGCCTGGAGTACCTCGAGCGCTCGCTGCGCGACCCGCTGGGCGGAATTCCCCTTCCCGCCGCCGTGCTCATGGAGCTCGTCCAGGGCGAGGGCGGCGTCATCCCGGCGCCCACCGAGTTCGTCCAGGGCATACGCCGTGTCACCGCTGAGCTCGGGATCCCCCTGATCGTCGACGAGGTCCAGACGGGCGGCGGACGGACCGGGACCTGGTTCGCCTTCGAGCAGCACGGAATCGTTCCTGACGTGATCGTCGCCTCGAAGGCGATCGGCGGGGCGGGCATGCCCCTGGCCATCCTCCTCCACAAGGACGAGCTCGACGCCTTCGCCCCGGGCGCCCACACGGGGACCTTCCGAGGCAATCAGCTCGCCTTCGCGGCCGGGATCGCCTCGGCGCGGATCATCCATCGCGACGGCATCCTCGAGCACGTGCAGGCCCTCGGCGAGTACGCGCGATCGGAGCTCGCCCGGCTGGGTGCCGAGCACGACTTCGTCGGCGAGGTCCGGGGCAGCGGCCTGATGCTCGGAATCGAATTCGTCGACCCCGCGACCGGCGAACCGGCCCCGGCGCTGGCGCGGGCCGCCCAGCGCGAGGCGATTCAGCACGGCCTGATCATCGAGCGCGGCGGGCGCGGTGACTGCGTCGTGCGGCTGCTGCCGCCGCTCAACGTCAGCCGGGAGACGATGGACCAGGCGCTCGAGATCCTCGAGGCGGCGTTCGCGGCGGTGGCGGCGGCCCGCCTCACTGCTTGCGCAGCGTTCCCACCGTCACGTGCGGCCAGTGGATGCCGTTGAAGTCGAGCATCACCAGCTGGGTGTACTGGAGCTGATGGACGTCGGGGCCGCCGCCGGTCCCGGTGATGGCCTCGATCCAGAAGGTCGCCTCGACATGGGCGGCGCGGGCGTTACCACCCGGAGGATTGTGGCTCGAGGCGAGAAAGGCGGTGTTGGCCGTTCCTCCGCCTCCCTTGATGACGCTGTTGGTCGTCGAGATGTGGAGGAAGGTCCTGCTCTTCATGCTCGTGCCCTGGAGCGAGCTCTGCAGCCCCTGCTGCACGACGCTGTTGGGATTGACCACCATGGCCTGGGTGACTCCCGGAGAAGCGAAGCGGAACTGGGTCGGGATTGACAGGTCGAGCTCGGGGAAGGTCAACGCGACGTTGTGGAAGTCGGCGTTCGCGGGCGGGGGGCTGCCGAAGAAGAAGGGGAGGATGTTGGTGTCGGGGATGTGCTGAGGGCCTCCCGGGA
>DASZMD010000272.1:0-8071 GCA_035551955.1 Solirubrobacteraceae bacterium
GCGGCCGCGGCGGGCTCGACGGTCGCGGCGGCCGCCGCGGGCTCGACGGCGACCGGTCTCATCTCCGCCGGCGTCGGCGCGGTGGCCACCAAGGCGGCGGCGGGCTTGGCGGCCGCGGCCATCGTCACCGCCGGTGCCGTCGAGGTCGACCAGACCGGCCGCCATTCTCAGCAGCTCCAGGGCAGCCCGCTGTCGGCGGCGATCGTCACCCCGGCTGCCGGCTCTGCCAAGGTCGGGACTCCTCGCGCCAGCCATCGCCTCCCCCTCAAGTCGACCGCCGCCAAGCACGCCAATGACACCGCCACGAGCACGACGACGACCACCGCGGCGGCGGCGACGACGGCGACGACTCCGCTCGTTCCCGCCTCCGCCCAGGGCCGGACGGAGACGACGACGGTCTCGACCACCCTGCCCTCGAGCGGCGCCGACGGGGTCACTTCGCCGTCGGGCACGGGTGAGGTCATCACCACGCCGAGCCTGACGTCCACCACCCCGGTCCCGACTCCGACGAGCGGGTCGTGCACGGCGAGCGCCGCTCCCGCTCCCGCCCCCGCCCCCACCACGGGCACGACCTCGGGCTCCCCCGCGGGCACGACCACGACGGGCACCACGCCTACGGGCACGACGACCGTGCCCGTCCCCACGACGCCGGCGCCCACCGCCGCCGCCCCACCGCCCCCCGTCTGCTCGGCCACCGCCCCGGCCCCGTCCGCTCCCTCGTCCGCCGCGTCGGCGGGCGGCTAGCCAACGGCCGGATCCGACGCCCTGGCCAGCGAGCTCATCGACGTCGAGCACTTCTTCGCGGTCGACCTGCGCGTCGGGCGGATCATCGCGGTCGATGACTTTCCTGAGGCGCGCGTCCCGGCCTGGAAGTTGATGATCGACTTCGGTCCCGAGGTCGGGACCAAGCGCTCCTCAGCTCAGATCACCAACTATGCCCGCGAAGAGCTCGAGGGACGCCTCGTCGTCGCCGTGGTCAACTTCCCGCCCCGCCGGATCGGACCCTTCTCCTCCGAGGTCCTCGTGCTCGGAGCCCTCGATGCCGAGGGCAAGGTCATTCTCCTGGCGCCCGACGTGGACGTCGAGCCGGGGTCGCGAATCGCTTAGGCGACGAGCTTGAGCTGGGCCAGGCGGCGCGGCAGGGCGCGTGCGTAGGGGATCCTGACGCCCTGGGTCCGAGGCCCTGACTCGGGGATCAGCGCGCGGCCGGCCGCGACGATCTCGCGGTCGTAGCGGCGGGGATTATTGTGGAGGGTGAGGAGCGCGAGACGGTGCTCGAGCTGCTCGGTGCCGCTGGCCGTGAGCTCAGCCCAGCCATGGGCCACGAGCAGGACGCGACTCTCGATTCCCATCTCGGCGGGCTGAAGCCGCGAGAAGCAGTCCTCGGGCGGGGAGGACCACAGCCCGGCGAGGATCAGCGTCTTCGCGACTCGGTCGCGCTCCTCGCGTCGCGAGAGCCGCAGTGATGGCCCGCTGGTTCGCGCCCGGGCGGCGGCGAGCAGCACACGCCGCTGCGAGCGTGAGAGCGGAACGCGCGAGGCGAGCGCCGCCGCGTAGCGAGCTCTGGCCTCGGGCACGGTCAGGCCGCCGGCCCGCGGCGTCCACGTGAAGAGATGGACGAGGAGGCTCAGGAACGCCTCCGCGACCCCGGCGGCGATGAGGGCAAGGATTCCCACCATCGGGAGCAGGCTGGCGGTTAGGACCGCGAAGGGAACGAGCCCGAGGCACGCTGCCAGGGCACGGAGCTCCATCCGCCAGCCCGAGATCAGCACGCGATCGACGAGTCCCGCCACAAGTCCCCGGGTCACGAGGAAGTTCGCGAGCACCATGGCGGTGGCGACCGGGACGTAGGTGAGCATGCGCACGGCGAAGGTATGGGCCGGCGGGAGCGCGAGGAGGACGGCCTGGGCGACGAGGACCATCCACGCGAACGAGGCCAGGTTGGAAACGGTCGCGATGCGGCGCACGTGGTGGCGCTCCAGGACCGCACGGACGAGCTCAGTAGTCGCGAGCACGAGCAGGGCGGCGAGCGGCCCCGCGAGGATGACCGCGGCGAGGGCGAGCACGAAGCCGACATCGATCTGGAACGCGGGCACCCACAGATCGCCGGCCACATAGGAGAACACCGACAAGACCAGCAGCACGGCCAGGTCGCCAGGGTGCCGGATCGAAGGACCCCAGTGCGCCACGACGATCGCCGTCCCGGACAGGAACAGCGCCGAGGCGGCCAGCCATGATGCCGGTCTTATGGACGATCGTGGATTCGCGGCGCCGTTCATTTCCCTGGAAGCCAAGGGCAATCTGGATAGCCCCGGGATCGGCCCCTGTGCCGACCTGGGCTCTGACGACCTACCCTCTTTAAAGGCTATATGAACGGGCCTCGGGTTGCTAACTACTTCTGATGACCATGAAGTACCTCAATCGTTGTCAGGGCCGAGAAACCCTCGTCAAAACTAACTACAAAAATGCCTGGGGGTGGCGAATCTCTCGGCCGGTTTTCACATCCTCTGACGCACACGCAGCGCGTGGCGAACATCATGGACGGATGGGCTATGCGCCGCCGCGCGCCCATGCCGCCCCTGACAGCGCCAACGGACCCTGCGCGAAGGGGATTATCGGCGTTTCCCGCGGCATCCCACGAACAACGGTGCGCTAACCGACCGTCTTTCTGACCGGTCATGTACAGAGACGCGAAGCCGGGGCCGGAGAAAGGCTCGGCTCAGCCCTGGTAGACGCGCATGAGCCGCTCGTAGTACACGTCCGGATGGCAGCGCTCCCGCGCCAGCTCGAGCGCCGCCTCGCCGCGTGCCAGGCGATCTTCGCGGTCCTCCCATACGCGTGTCACCGCGCGCGTCCACGCCCGCAGATCCTCGGCCGGCTCCACGCCCGAGGCCGCCGCCAGCTCGGGCAGGCCGCCGCGATCGCTGGCGATCACCGGCACCCCGGCGGCGAGGGCCTCCACCACGGCGTATGGGCACGCGTCATCCGAGCGCGAGGGGGCGAGCACGACGGCGGCATCGGCGCGGACCCGAGCGAGCTCCTCGCGCGGGAGCATGCCCGCGAAGCGAATCTCGGCGCCCGCGGCGAGCTGCCGCAGCCGCGCCTCGTCGGGACCGCGGCCCGCGACCACCAGCGGCACCCCGGCGGCGCGGCAGGCGAGCACGGCGGTGTCGAAACCCTTCTCGGGGACGAGCCTTCCCGCCACCAGCGCGTAGCGGCCCTCGTCCGCGCGCGAGCGCTCGGCAAAGGCCGAGGCGGGGACGAAGTTCGGGAGCGAGACGACCTGGCCGGCGGGCACGCCGAGCGCGACGAGCCGGGAGAGCGTGGCGTCGCTGACCGTGACCAGACGATCGGCGTGGCGCAGGAGCTCGGGGAACTGCCGGTGCAGTCCGGCGCCGTACGCCACCGCCTCGGGCAGCGAGCCGCGGCAGCGCAGGCGAACCCCGGGCCGGGTGTTGCCCCCGCGGCAGCGAAAGCACGGGGCGCCGTCGCGGTAGGCGACGCCGATGGCGCAGAAGAGGCGAAAGTTATGGAGATGGAGCACGACGCGCGCGCCCGCCTCGCCACCCGCGGCCAGCGCGCGCCAGCCGAAGAGGGGATGGACATTGTGGGCGTGGACCACGTCGGCGCGCAGTGCGCGTGCGGCGCGCGCCACCGCCTCGCCCTCGAGACCGCCGTGCCACAGCGACGCGGCTGCCCGCGCGCGTCCGAGCTCGCCGCTCGCGCGTTCGAGGACCTCGACCGCGTGCCCACGCTCGGCGAGGAGGCGGGCGATCTCCTCGACCGACCGTTCCTCACCGCCCTCGGCCCGGTAGCGGTTGTGGAGCAGGAGGACGCGCATGTCGGCGCGCCCGATTCTGTCAACGTCTCCGTCCGCCCCGGATGCCGATCGCTCTCGTCACCAACTACCTGACCCCCTACCGCGTTCCGCTCTTCGCCCGCCTCGCCGAGCGCCACGACACCGAGGTCCTGTGCTTCGGCGCCGGGGACCGCTACATCCCCCCGTGGTTCCGCGACCTCGACCGCCAGCTCGACCAGGCGCCCTTTCCCGCCCGCCGCCTCCGCGGGCCGCTCGCGGCACTCGCGCTCGGCCGCCGCTACGACGCTCTGATCGCGCCCTTCGCGGGCGGGGCGATCCTCCCCGCCACCTACGCGTCCGCCCGCCTCCACGGCCGCCCCTTCCTGCTCTGGGCCTCGGTGTGGAGCCCCCCGCGTTCGCTGACCCACGCGCTCACCCTGCCGGTGACGCGGCGCATCTACCGCGACGCGGACGCGGTGATCGCCTACGGCGAGCACGTCCGCCGGTTCGTGGCGGGACCGCGCGCGCGGGGCACGGCCGAAGGAGTGTTCGTCGCCCCCCAGTCGGTCGAGCCCGAGCTCTTCGCGCGCCAGGTGAGCGCGGCGGAGATCGAGGCGTTCCGGTCGCGCCACGGGCTGGCGCCGGGTCCCGCCGTGCTCTTCGCCGGGCGGCTCGTGCCCGAGAAGGGGGTGGCGGTGCTGCTCGAAGCCTGGCGCAGGGTTGGCGCCGGTGCCACGCTGCTCGTCGCGGGGGACGGCCCGCTCGCCGGCGCCGTCCGGGCCACGCCCGGAGCGCGGCTGCTCGGACCGCTGGCGCGAGCCGAGCTCCCCGTCGCCTACGCCCTCACCGAGTTCAGCGTCGTGCCCTCGATCCCCACCCCGCGCTTCCGTGAGCCGTGGGGCCTCGTGATCAACGAGGCGATGCACCAGGGACGCCCGGTGATCGCCACCACCGCGGTCGGGGCGGTGGCGGGCGGGCTCGTGCGCGACGCCGAGACCGGTCTCGTGGTCAGGGCCGGCGACCCGGCCGCCCTGGCGGCGGCCATCGACCGGCTCCTCGCCGACCGCGAGCTCCGCGCCCGCCTCGGCACCGCGGCCCGGGAGGCGGTGGCCGGATACACCTACGACGCGATGGCCGACGCGTTCGACGCCGCGCTGACGTGGGCCGCTACTGCCCCACGGAGAACAGCGCCTCGAGGTCGTGCTTGGAGTAGACCTCGAAGGCGACCAGAGTCCGGGTCTTGACCACCCCCTCCAGTTGCGAGAGTCGGCCGGTCACCACCTCCGCGAGCTGGTCGTGCTCGCGGAGGCGCAGGATGGCGACGAAATCCCAGTCGCCGGTGACCGAGTAGGCCTCGGCGACGCCCTCGAGGTCGGCGAGCGTGCCGCCGAGGGTGGCGAGGGCGGAGCGCTCGGCCTGGATCAAGACGATCGCGTGGGTCACGTCGTATGCGTCTCTCCCGGCTCGAGCACGATGACGCTCGAGCCGGTCGCACCTTCGACGTCGGACTTGAAGGCCTGGACGTCGGTCTCGATCGCCGGGAAGGTGTCGTAGTGGCAGGGGATCACGGCCTGGGCCCCGACCAGCGCGGCGGCCTCGACGGCGTCGACCCGATCCATCGTGTAATGGCCGCCGATGCACATGAGGGCGAGGTCGATCGGGGTGCGCCGGCCCACGAGCTGGAGGTCGGAGAACAGACACGTGTCGCCGAGGTGGTAGACGATCGTGTCCTTGAAACTGATGAGCATCCCGGCCGGCGTGGTGACCGTTCCCTTGGGCGTGGTCGAGGTATGCCAGGCGGGCACCAGCTTGACCCAGCCCCAGTCGAAGTTCTCGGTGCCGCCGAGGTTGGGGTCGCGGACGTCGACGCCCTCCTCGCCGATCTCACCCGCGAGCTCGGTGATCGCCACCACCGTGGCGCCCGTGCGCTTGGCGATGTCGACGGTGTCGCCGTAGTGGTCGGCGTGACCGTGGGTGAGGAGCACCGTGGTGGCGCTCACGTCCCCCGCGGCCGCCGCCGCCTTCGGGTTGCCGGTGAGAAAGGGATCGATCACGACCGTCGTCTCGCCGTCTGAGAGCGAGAACGCGGCATGACCGAGAAAGCGCAGGTCCATGGTTGTCATTCCTCCTGGGTAGATGGCTCAGCGGCGCCGAGCTCGCGTGCCAGCTCGAAGCCGATGGCGACGCCGACGAGCATCGCCAGCCGGGTCTCCTCGGCGACGAGCGTGCGCACAGTTAGCGCACGCGCCTCGGGATCGGCCTCACCCGCCGCCTCGCGGACGGCGTGCTCGTGCGCTTGGTCGAACCAGCCGCCCTCGAACAGCGCCTCGTTGAGCGCGCGCTGCAGGCCGGGGGCCGATCGCGCTACGAGGTCCTGGGCGGCGCGAAGCCGCTCCGCGTCGGTGAGGGCTTCGATCGCTGCTTCGACCTCGGCGTCGGTGTAGGCGCGGTCGGGCACCAAGCGGGGATCATAGGGGCGCTGTGCGCCTGGCCACCCCGCCGAACGCGCGGCGCCCGCCTACCCGGCGGGCGCCCAGCCCGGCCGGACCCGCGATCAACGATCCGCGAGGAGCGCGAGGGGCCAGCCCACGAGCAACCCCGCGAGGACTCCGGCGCCGTCGGCGATCCAGCTCGCCTGAGTCACGACGAGCGGCATGAGCGCAACCACCACGGCGATGGCGAGGGTCCCGAGCAGGTCACCGTCGACCTCCTCTCCGCGGCGTAGGGTCATGAGGTCCGGAATCGCCCACGCGACGATGAGCGCGAGCGCGATGCCATTGCCGCCGATCGCCACGGCATGGGGCAGCGCCGCCGTGGTGAGGGCCATGCCCCCGACGCCGCCAAGGAGGAAGAGGACGATGACCACGAGCATCCCGTGACGGCGCTCGAGCAGCCAACCGAAGAGCGCGATCGCGGCGAGGCAGGCGAAGGCGAAGCCGGTGTTGTTGTAGATGAACGGTGCGGTGGCCAGCTTCCACAGGTGCTGGGTGTTGGGACGGCCGATGATCGCGAGCTGGGCGTAGGAGTCGTTGAACAGTCCCGTCCGCCAGAGCAGGGATCCGACGAGGCCGAGCACGACGAGGAGCACCGTGGCGTACGGCCGGGAGTCGCCTCGGATCCCGGGAATCTCACCGGTCTTGAGCCGCGGAAGCGAAGGTGTCGGCGCCCTGAGACGGCGATGGCGCTCGGTTACACGACCTTCGCGATCGATCTTTGGAGCGCGCTTTCGGAGCCGGTTGCCGCAGTACGGGCATTCGGTGATGTATGGGCTGACCTCGGATCCGCAGTTCTTGCAGACAACAAACAGATCCGGGCCACCGGTGCTCACCCCCCGATGGTAGCGCCGCGAACATGCTGGGCGGCACCCGGTCTGAAGCTACACAGTTGTAGCCGCCACGATCTCCGCCATCACCTCGTGGAGGTCGTGGTTGGCCTCGTACACAACCACCTGCCGCCCCGCCCCGTTGCCTCGCTCGAGGAGGTCCTCGACGGCTTCGAGCTCGGACGCCGAGCCGAGATCCTGGGCGTGCTCCCGCATCCGGTCCAGGAGTCGCCGCGCGAGCTCACGGGTACCGATTCGGTCGCGGTGGGGCAGGTCGACGAGCTCCCAGTCGAGCCCGTGACGCGCGGCCAGCCACTTGTTCTCGTCGAGCATCTCGAATGGATAGCTCGAGAGCTGCTCGCCGGAATCGAAGTGCTCCGCGAGCTCGCGGATGAGCGCCTGCACGAGGGCGGCCAGCCCGAGCGTGTGCTCGATATGGGTCTGCGAGTCCATCACCCGCACCTCGACGGTGCCGAAGTTGGGGTGCGGCCGCACGTCGTACCAGAGATACGTGTAGTCGGCGATCGCGCGCGAGCCGACCATGAACTCGATCCGCGCGACGTAGTCTTGCCAGTCGCGGTAGCTGGGCGGGATCCCCACGCGGGGAAAGGCGCGGAAGATCGGTGTCCTCGTCGACGCCAGGCCGGTCACGTCGCCGCGCCAGAAGGGCGAGTTGGCGGACAGAGCGAGGAGGATCGGCACGTGCACCCGCATCCCGTTGGCGACGTGGACCGCCTTGTCGGGATCGTCGATCCCGACGTGGACGTGCATACCGAAGATCAGCTCCTGACGGGCGACGAAGCGCAGGGCGCTGATGAGGTCGCGGTAGCGGGGACGGGCGACGATCCGCTGGTCCTCCCACTTCGCGAACGCGTGCGTCCCGGCCGACCCGATGGCGAGCTTCTTATTGGCCGCCGTCTCGATCACCTGACCTCGGAGCGCCCGCAGCT
>DASZMD010000273.1:0-8490 GCA_035551955.1 Solirubrobacteraceae bacterium
CGGCTTCGCGCTCGGCGGGATGACACCCGGACCTCCGAGCGCCGATGACGGTACTGCCACCACACCACTGCCTGCTGCCTTACGACGTGCTTGCGCCATTACCTCTTACCCCCTCCTGCTGGTGATACCAGCAACGCCGGGGGTAGCACTCCTCACCCACCGCACGCGGAAACGCACGTCTCCAGCGAACGGAAAGCGCCGACGCTAACCCCCGGAATGTCCCCTGTTACCTAACCCACCTGCCCAGTTGCCCCCGGGCTTCGCGGTCAATGACTTCACCACCACGGTCAAGTCAACTGCTCCGGCGCGGGAGGTGCGTGGTAAACATCAACCGGAACACGATGTCCTTGTTCGCCGCTTTGCCCATCGTCCAGGCGCCGCTCGCCGGTGGGCCCTCCACTTCCGCCTTGACCGCGGCGGTCGCGAACGCCGGCGGCTACGGCTTCGTCGCGGGCGGCTACCTGTCCCCCGAGGCGCTCGCCACCGCGATCGCCACCACGCGGACGCTGACCGGCGCGCCCTTCGGGGTCAACCTGTTCGTACCCTCTTCGCCCGGGGACCCCGACGAGGTCGCCCGCTACGCCGCGGAGCTCGAGCCCGAGGTCGAACGCCTGGGCGTGGCGCTCGGGGAACCGCGGTGGGAGGACGACGGCTACGAGACCAAGCTCGAGGTCGTGGAAGCGGCCCGAGTGCATCTGGCCAGCTTCACCTTCGGCTGCCCGGGATCGGAGGTCGTCGACCGGCTCCACTCGGCCGGCGCCCGGGTCGCCGTCACCGTCACCTCGGTGACCGAGACCGGGCTCGCCGAGGACGCGGGCGCGGATGTGCTCGTCGTCCAGGGCACCGAGGCCGGCGGGCACCAGGCGAGCTTCGCCTCCCTCGAGGCCAACCGCCGGCCGCTGCTCGCGGCGCTGGCGGAGATCCGCGAGAGCACCGACCTGCCGCTGGTGGCCACCGGCGGGGTGATGACGGGAGCCGATGCCGCCGCCGCCCTCGGCGCCGGCGCGATCGCCGTCCAGCTCGGCACGGCGCTGCTGTGCGCGCACGAGGCGGGAACGTCGGCCCCGTATCGGGAGGCGCTGCTCGACGGTCGCTATCGGGAGACGATCGTCACCCGCGCCTACACCGGGCGCTTCGCGCGCGGGCTGGCGAACCGGTTCGCGCGCGAGCACGACGGGGGTGCCCCGCAGGCCTACCCCGAGGTCCACCACCTAACGCGCCCGCTACGGGCCGCCGCCACCCGGACCGGCGACACCAGCGTGCCCAACCTGTGGGCGGGCACGGGCTGGCGCCAGGTAACCGCCGAGCCCGCCGGCGTCATCGTCCGGCGCATCGCCGACGACGCCGGGTAGGAGGATCCACACGTCGGCGCCGCGTGTAATGACGGTGAAGGCGTCCCGCTAGGACAGGCGCCCGGCCCGCTCGAGCTGGGCCGCGAGGCCGAGGAGCACCGCCTCCTCGGGCGCCATCAGCTGCACGCCGATCGGAAGGCCGTCGGCGGTGGTGGCCAGGGGCAGGGAGATGGCCGCGAACCCGGATACGTTGGCCATCGGCGTCCACCCGGTGGTGGCGAACTCGACGGCGAAGAAGTTCTGGGTGCTCCCGCGTGGCTGGTTGAGATGCCCGAGCGGAGGCGGCCCGCCCGAGAGCAGGGTGGGCACGAGAAGGACGTCGACGTCGGCGAGCCCCTCGGCGAAGCGGCGCCCCTGGGCGTGCACGGTGGCGATCGCCCCCGCGTAGCGCTCGCCGGTGACCTCGCGCCCCTCCTCGAGCATCTCCCACGCGGTGGGCTCGAGCTCATCGCGCTCGGGCGGCCGGCCGAGCGCCGATTCGGCGAGGGTGTAGAGCTCGAGGTTGGACACCTGGTGGAGCACGGCGACGGCGTCGATGACCGGCTCGGGATCGAAGGCGGGAGCGCCCGGCTCGACGCGATGGCCGAGCTCGGCGAGGGTGGCGGCGGCGGCCTCGACGCCGGCGCGGGTCTCGGGATGGGTCTCCCCCGGGAAGGGGCCATCCGCCGTCCAGCGCACCCGGAGGGGCGCGGGATCCCTCGTGATCACCGCGGACCAGGGCTCGGCCGGGGGCGGCGCCCGGTAGGGGTCCCCGGGCATCGGCCCGGCGGTGGCGTCGAGCAGGGCAGCGCAGTCGCGCACGCTGCGGGTGAGGGCGTGCTCGTTGACCAGGCCCTCGAGCCCGTGACCGCCGTCGGGAGCGAAGGTCTTGCGCCCCCGGGCGGGCTTGAGCCCGATCACCCCGCAGCACGATGCGGGCGCGCGGATCGACCCGGTGCCGTCGCCGCCCGACGCCGCCGGCACGAGGCCGGCCGCCACGGCGACGGCCGACCCGCCGCTCGAGCCGCCCGGCGAGAGGCCGGGCGCTCGCGGATTCACGGTGGGCCCGAAGAGGACGGGCTCGGTGGTGCAGTGGTTGCCCCACTCGGGCGTGTTCGTCTTCCCGGCGATGAGCAGCCCCGCCGCCTCGTAGCGCGAGACCACCACCGAGCTCCGCGGGGAGACGAAGTCGCGCAGGGCGACCGAGCCCATCCGCTCGGGGACACCGGCGAGCGCTCCGCCCAGGTCCTTGAGCAGGAAGGGCGCCCCCGCCAGGGGACCATCACCGAGCGGCTCCACGGCGCGGGCGCGAGCGCGATCGAAGAGGTCGCAGATGACCGCGTTCAGCTCGCGCGCCGCCTCGATCCGGGCGATGGCGGCGTCGAGGAGCTCGAGGGCCGTCGCCTCCCGGGAAGCGACGAGGGCGGCGTGAGCGTGGAGGTCGAGGGTGGCGAGATCGTCGATGGCGGCGATCATCTCAGGAGCGAGGCGCTGATCGCCGGCCGATGGGCGCCGAGGAAGAAGATGCCGGGGAGACCGGCGGTCTGAAAACCGGCGTTGGGATTGCCGTCGAGGGTGCTGTGGGTGATCGACATCGTTCCCGTGCGGTCGTTGCTGACGAAGAAGATGGCGCCGCCGCCCTCGTTGGCGCGGTTACCGGTGAACACGCTGCCGGCGATGGAGAGGGTCATGGTGTCGCCGTCGTTGTAGATGGCGCCGCCGCTGCCGCCGCCCGGAGTCCCGGGGCGGGCGGGGTTGGCACCGTGACCGATGGCCCGGTTACCGAGCAAGCGGCAGCTGCGCACCGTCCACGAGACACCGATGCTGCTCAGGGCGCCGCCGTTGCTGCACACATTGCCGGTGAAACGGCTCCCCGTCACCACCACGGGTAACCCGTGGTACTGCGAGAGGGCGCGCACGGCGCCGCCGCCGAGATCGGGCCCCACCGGGTCGCAGCGGTTGCCCGCGAAGATGGAGTTCACGATCCGCAGGCGCCCGCCGCGGGCGAAGACGGCGCCGCCGCCACCACCGTCGAAGGCCCGCCCGGTCGAGTTTCCGTCCTTCAGGGTGAGGTTCTCGATCGTCAGGTGCGGCGTGGCCTGATCCTGGCAGTGCGACGTCGTCCATACCTGCGCCTGGTCGCAGGTGTCCATGTAGAGGATGCGGCGCCGGCCCTGTCCGCTCAGGGTCACGAGACCGCCTCCGTCGATGACGACCTGCGCGCTCGTGTTCATCACCTTGGCGGTGATGTTCATCCTGATCGTCACGGGCGCGGGCCCGCACGCGAAGCGAACGATCCCGCCCGCGCGCACCGCCGCCACCACCGCGGCCGAGGTGCACGAGGACGGCGTCCCGTGTCCCACCACCCGGATGCCGGCCGCCGGGGCCGGGGGCGCGAGGCAGGCGCCGAGCCCCCACAGGCTGAGGCAGGAGATCGAGATGATCAGGCGGCGCGGCACCGGCGAAGGGTACGCTGCCTCACCTTTGCGAACGCGAGCCGCCGATCGTCTGGCACGCTTTCCCGGTCTTGGGTGGCTGCGCACCCACGACCCCGGTTACGGCGCCCTGCGCCGCGCAGGGCGCGCCGCGCTCGTGATGCCGGCGTTGTTCGCCCTCGCCGACAAGGTCATCGCCAACCCGGCGATGTCGTACTTCGTGGCCTTCGGCTCCTTCGCCATGCTCCTGCTCGTCGACTTTCCCGGGCAGGTCAAGGACCGGGTGCTGGCCCAGGCGGCGCTCGGGGTGGCCTGCGCGGTGCTCATCTGCCTGGGCACCCTGGCTTCGCAGTCGACGCCGGTGGCGGCGGTGGCGATGGGCGTCGTCGCCTTCGTCATCCTCTTCTCCGGTGTGGTGAGCTCGGTGCTCGCGGGGGCGACGACGGCGCTGCTCCTCGCCTTCATTCTCCCCGTCTCGCTGGCGGGCCCGGCGTCCCAGATCCCCGACCGAGTCGCCGGGTGGGGCCTGGCGGCGGCCGTGTCCCTGCTCGCCATCTCCGTCCTCTGGCCATCGCCGCCCCGCAACCCGGTTCGCACCGCCGCGATCGACGCCTGCCGGGCGCTCGCCGCCCGGCTCAAGGGCGAGATCGCCTACGTCATGAGCAGCGGCGGCGAGGACGCCGAAGAGGCCCATCGCGCCGCCGTGGCGGGCGCTGAGGAGGCCGTCCAGCGCCTGTGGTCGCTGTTCTTCGCCACTCCCTACCGTCCCACGGGCCTGGCCACCGACGCGCGGGCCCTGGTCCGCCTGGTCGACGAGCTGCGCTGGGCCAACACCATCGTCCTGCGCTCGGCGCCCAAGCTCCATCCCCGGCAACCCAACCGGCCGGTGTGCCGCGTCAAGACGGCCGCCGCCGAGGTCCTCGAGCGCGCCGCCGACCTGCTCGATGCGCCCGGGGGCACGGGCGAGGAGCTCGACGGCGCGCTCGCGCAGCTGCGCGAGACGCTCGTCGGGCTGGAGACCGTGACCACCTCCGACCTGCCCGTCGAGGCGACCGGGTCGGTGAGCGAGAGCGCGCGCGAGGTCGTGTCCGCGCTCGATCCCGGCTTCCGCGCCCGCGAGCTGAGCTTCGTCGTCGAGCAGATCGCCGCCAACGCGAACTTCGCCGCGGCGGCAGAGCGCCGCAGCTGGCTCGATCGCCTCCTCGGTCGCCAGCCCGCCGGATTCCCGGGCGCGCTCGCCTCGCTTCGGGAGCGCGCCGGCTCCCACGCCCGGTGGAGCTCCTCCTGGCTCCAGAACAGCCTGAGGGGCGCCGTCGGCCTCGGCCTGGCCGTGCTCGTAGCCGACCTGAGCGGGGTGCAGCACGGCTTCTGGGTTGTCTTCGGGACCCTCGCCGTGCTGCGGTCCAACGCGCTCAGCACCGGGCAGAACATCATCCGGGCGATGACGGGCACGACCGCCGGATTCGTGGTCGGCGGCGTGCTCGTCTACCTGATCGGGACCAGTACCGCCCTGCTGTGGGCGCTCCTGCCCGTGGTCATCCTCATCGCCGGGCTTGCCCCGGCGACGATCTCCTTCGCCGCCGGGCAGGCGGCCTTCACGCTCACCCTGCTCATCCTCTTCAACATCATCGTCCCCGCGGGCTGGAGGATCGGCCTGCTGCGGATCGAGGACATCGCCATCGGCAGCGCCGTGAGCCTCGCCGTCGGCCTCCTCTTCTGGCCCCGTGGCGCCGCGGCCGCGCTGGGCCGGTCCCTGTCCGAGGCCTACGCGCTCAGCGCCAGGTATCTCGCCGACGCCGTGGCCTTCGGGGTCAGCCGCTGTGACGGCACGGGCTCGCGCTCGCCGGCGCCGACCGAGACCTCGCTGGAGTCGGCGGCCGCCGCCCGCCGACTCGATGACACCTTCCGCAGCTACCTGACCGAGCGGGGGGCCAAGCCGGTCCCCCTGGCCGAGGTCACGAGCCTGGTCACCGGGGTGGCGGGCGTCCGCCTCGCCGCCGACGCCGTGCTCGACCTATGGGAGGGCGGGGAGGCACGCGGCGGGGATCGCGCGGCGGCGCGGCGCGAGCTGCTCGGCGCCGCCGAGCACCTGACCGGCTGGTACGACCACTTCGCGGGCAGCCTGATCGGGTCCGAGGTCGTTCCCGAGCCGCTGGGCGCCGATCAGGTGTCCGACGGCCGCCTCGTCGACGCCGTCGCCCACGATCTCCGCGACGCCGATGGCCATGCCACCGCCACCGGGGTGCGGGTGATCTGGACCGGCGACCACCTCGACGCCGTGCGCCGCCTCCAGGAGATGCTCGTCGATCCCGCTCGCGCCGCGGTCGCCGAGCACGCCCTATCGGCGGGCGGGGCCATGTCTATGCGTGGATGATCGTCCCGACGTGCTCGCCGGCGAGGGCGGCGGTGATGTTGGCGGGGTCGAGGCCGTTGACGACCTGGATCTCCTTGACGTGCTTGGCCGTGGCCATCAGGTCGAGGACGATGGAATCGATGGGCAGGGTCTCGATCCCCCGTTCGGTGAGCTCGGCCGCGCTGACGCGCGCGAGCAGCTCCGGCTTCTCACCCCCGGCGAGCGCCGGGTCGCGCGTGTACACGCCGTCGACATCCTTGACGTAGATCGTCCGCGCCGCGCCGTAGGCGTCAGCGAGGAGGAAGGCGCCGGCATCGGTGCGATGCGGGGGGATCTTCCCCGCCGCGGGCGGGAACTCGTAGACCCCGTAGGGCGCGAACCCGTTCGAGACCGCCGCCGGGCTGGCGGCCAGGTGGACGGCGAGCTGGTGAGCGACGGTGGTGTGCGAGAGGTAGGAGACGCCGTCCGCGGCCAGCAGCGAGGCGATCATCCGCCCGTTCTGCTCGGCCTCGGTCGACATCATCGCCGCGAGGACGCCGGTGGGGAGACCGAGATCGAGCCCGACGCCGAGCACGTGGCGGGCGCGCACGCCCGGCCCGGTGAGGATGAGCAGCCGGTGCATCGCCATCGCGCCGCGAAGCACTTCGACGATGGGCAAGATCGTCTCGGCGCCGCGGTCGATGATCGAGCGGCCGCCGAGGGTCACGACGTTGAGCCACGGGAGCAGGCGCACCACCGGGCGCTCGGGCTGGCGGACGAGATCGCGGTCGAGCAGCGTCTGGCGCGCGAATACCGAGGCGACGTCCTTGGTGACAAAGCTTGGTTCTGAGTTCATCTTGTCCTCCTCGCTCACGCCGCGGTGATGATCGTGCCCACGTGCTCCCCGTCGAGCGCGCGGGAGATGAGTCCCGGGCGCAGGCCGTTGATCACCTGAACGGATTTGATGTGGCGGGCGTTGCGCATGAGCTCGAGCACGGGACGCTCGATGACGAGGTCGGCGAGATCGCGCTCGATCAGCTCGTCGACGGTGATCTCCGGGATCAGGGTGGCGTTCTCGTCGGTCTTCGGGTTCGCCGTGTAGAGGCCGTCCTCGTCCTTGACGTAGATCATCTGGCGTGCGGCATAGACCTCGGCGACGAGGAAGCATCCGGCGTCGGTGCGGTAGGGGGGGATCACGCCCTCCGCCGGGACGTGCTGCCACATGTCATAGGGCGGCATGCCCGCGAAGATGGCGGCGCCGCTCTCGGCCACCCTGAGGGCGACGACGCCGAAGTCGGCGACGGGCACGCCGTGACGCGCCATCAGGTAGCCGAGCATCTGGGCGTTCTGGCCCGACACGGCCGCGCCGACGTCGGTGAGCACGCCGGTGGGGAGCCCTAGGTCCATGGCCACGGCGTAGGCGTGACGGGCGCGCGTGCCCGCCCCCGTGCCGATCAGCATCCGGTGCCTGCCCTTGGCCTCGACGAGCTCCTCGACGATCGGGTAGATCGCCGCGCGCCCGCGGTCCATCAGGCTCTGGCCGCCGATCTTGAGGACGCTGACGTCCGGGAGGATCGCGTAGTCCGGCGCCTCACCGCTGGCGGCGATCAGCTCCGGGTCGCTGAGCGACCGGTTCATGAGCATCGATTCCAAGCTGCCCTCGGGGCCGCCCATCAGTTGTCTCCTTCCGTTGCGCGTCGGTCGCCGAAGCTATGATCGCATACCTAGGCGGGAGGCGCAGATTTCTTAGGTTCTGAAGGATAATACCTCGGCATTGCCGAGGTCTGATGACGGAGCTCACAGCCTGACGGCGACGAGGCCCGCGGCGAGGAGGACGACGGCGAGCGAGAGGGCGGACAGGGCGCCCTCGAGGGGAGCGGCGAGCCGGGCCTTGGTCAGGGCCAGCTCGGTCCCGTCGGTCAGGCGCTGCTCGCCGGTGACCTCGGCGGTACGCCGCCTGAGCTCGCGCACCGGCGTGCTCAGGCGGCGCTGAGCGGCGCTGAGCAGGCAGCACCCCGCCGCCACCAGGACGCCCGCCGGGCGGATGGTCAGCGCCTGGGCGAAGTAGCCGGTGAAGGCGGGAAAGCCGCCCCAGGCGAGGGCGAACCACAGGTCGCTGTGGAAGCGCCCGCCCGCGAGCTCGAGGTTGTAGGCGAGGACGAGCGCGGCGCCTAGGACGACGAGGGGCACGAGCCACGGCGAGACGACGATCGTCCCGGCGACGCCGATCGCCACCGCGCCCGCCAGCCCCACGACGGCGAGACCGATCAGCGTGCTCCGCCGCAGCGTCGTCTGGAGCGGGCGTCCACTGAGCTCGTCGAGGGCGTGAGCGCTGATCCCGACGGCGAGAAAGAAGGCGGCGAGGGTGGCGAGGAGCCGGCCGCCATCGAGG
>DASZMD010000274.1:0-2339 GCA_035551955.1 Solirubrobacteraceae bacterium
GACGACAGGGTCTTGACGGTCAGGGTCTTGGCCAGGCCGGGGACGCCCTCGAGCAGGACATGGCCGCCGGCGAGGAGGCTGACGAGCAGCCGCTCGAGCATCGCGTCCTGCCCGACGATCACGCGCTTGATCTCGTAGAGCGCCTCCTGCAGGGCATCGCGCGCCTGCCCGCGCATGAGGTCGGATTGCTGGATATCGGTCATCGGTCCTCCATCGGTTTCAGTCATCTACACCAGGCGGCCGAACCAGCGCAGAGACAGGACGCTGCCGAGTAACAGCAGCACCAGGCCTCCGCCGGCGAAGCTCGCGGTGATCTCATGGTTGACGTGCTTGCGGCCGAGCTGAGCCGCGAGGTGGCTGTATACGGCGCTCAGCCCGGCGGCGTTGGAAGCGGTGAAGGCGCGGCCGCCCGAGAGCTGCGCGATCTGCGCGAGCTGCTGCGGGCTGACGGGCACGGGCGCGATCACCGTGCGCTTGCCGCGCTTGAACTCGATTGTCCCGTGGGCCGTGCCCACCGCCACGGTGTAGATCGGGATGTGCGCCGTGCGCGCCTGGCGTGCCGCGGCCAGGGGATCGGCGCCGACGTTCGAGGCGCCGTCGGAGATGAGGACGATCGCCGCGGGAGGCCGCTTGCCGTGCACGGGCGGAAGGTTCCTGAGCTCGTTCATCGCCGTCTCGATCGTCACCCCGACGGCGGTGCCGCCCCGGGTGCGGAGCTGGGTGAAGGCGTTCTCGGTCAGGGAGTGGTCGGTGGTGGGCGACTGGAGGAGGATCGGTGTGCGGGCGAACTCGATCAGACCGACCTGCACCGCACTCGGAACCTTGGCCAGGAAGCGCTTGGCGGCATCCTCGGCGGCACCGAGGCGTGACGGCGCGACGTCGGTCGCGTTCATCGACCCGCTTACGTCGTTGGCGAGCATGATCGCGCCGTTGGTGATGGGGACGGCCACGCTGCGCTGCGGACGGGCGGCGGCGGCGATCAGCGCCGCGAGCGCGAGGGCCATGATCAGGAGCGGGACGTGCCGGCGCCAGCGTGGACGCTGGGGCGCCACCGAGGCGATGAGCGCGGGGGATACGAACGCGGCCGCGGCGGCGCTCCGCCGCCGCTGTTCGCCGTAGTACCAGATGGACAGCAGCGGGATCGCCAGCAACGCCAGCAGCACGAGCGGCGAAGCGAAGCTCATGGGGAGCCCGGGGGCCTGGTCGCGAGCGTGGCCTGGATTGTGTAGGTGACGAGGCCGCGGCTGTACTGGATCGGGACCGTGTTGCCCGAGTGCAGACCGGCGAGGGCCGCGTTGACGGCATCGACGGTGCCGACCGGCTGATTGTTGATCGACGTGATCAGGTCTCCGGGTTGCAGGCCGGCCTTGCCGGCGGGACCGCCGGGGAGGACGGTGGTGACGAGGACCCCGAGCGGCGAGCCGGTCACGTTGATGCCGAGCCACACATCCGGGCGCTTGATCGTTGACGAACTGGTGCTCGAATTGACGAGCATCGTCGTCACGGCGTAGGCGGCACCGGCGCTCACGAGGCCGACGAGCGCGACCGCGAGGGCGATCCGGAGCCGCCGGGCTCGGGCCGTGCGGGCGGCGAGGACGTGGCGGGCGCCCTTGAGCTCTGTGGTCAGGGCGGCGAGGGCTCGGGCGCCGAGCTCGGCGGTGGATGGGCGTCGGGCGGCCGCGCGCGGCTGTTGCTGGGGCGGCGAGGGCGCGCGGCGACCTCTCGTCGGGGGGGCCGGCGCGACCGGGGTCTCGGTCGCCTGCTCGCCGGCCTCGGCGCGACGCCTGGCCAGCTCTTCGCGTGCGCTTGCGGAGTCGAGCTCCCAGTCGCCGGACCATAGATGCCGCGGATTACTCATTTCTGCAGGGCAAAGGTAGGTGGTGATCGTGAGATGTTCTTAAGAAGGGCGCCGGGCCGGTGCGGGTGCGATCCCGGCGCGCCGGGGGATTGGCCCTGCCCATCTGGCCTTGTTTAGCAGCCTCGGCGGGAGAGGTGGCGCCAGCCCGACCCCCACGATGCACCGCAAGTTGGCGTGATGAAAATAGCTCGACATGCGATAAAAATTCATCACGGCACCGCGCCGGGCGAGGGCTCAGCTACTCGATGCGCAGGGCGTCCGGCGTGAGGTCGGCGATCGTCGGATAGCCGTCAACGGCCATCAAGAGGTCGGCCTCCGCCAGCAGCGAGCGCAGCACGTGGACGATGCCGTCCTCGCCGCCGACGGCAAGCGCGTAGGCGTAGGGGCGGCCGATCCCGACAGCCCTCGCGCCGAGCGCGAGCGCCTTGACGATGTGCTCGCCGGAGCGCACGCCCGAGTCGAAGATGACCGGCACATCGCC
>DASZMD010000275.1:0-5968 GCA_035551955.1 Solirubrobacteraceae bacterium
GGACTGTTCCACCCCGACCCCGAAGGCACGCCGGACGAGAACTACTCGATTGCCATTCCGCCGCCCAACGTCACCGGGGTGCTCCACATGGGGCACGCGCTCAACAACTCGATCCAGGACTGCCTCGTGCGCTACCACCGCATGCAGGGGCAGCGGACCAAGTGGATCTTCGGCACCGATCACGCGGGGATCGCGACCCAGACCCAGGTCGAGCGCGCGCTCGAGCGCGAGGGGCTGAGCCGCGAGGAGATCGGCCGCGAGGAGTTCGTGGCGCGGGTGTGGGAATGGCGCGAGCAGTACGGCGGCGCCATCGTCGAGCAGCTCAAGCGCCTCGGGGCCTCGTGCGACTACGAGGACGAGCGCTTCACCCTCGACGATGACTACGCCCAGGCCGTGCTCGAGGTCTTCGTGGCCCTCTACCGCAAGGGCCTCATCTACCGCGACCGCTACATGGTCAACTGGGACCCGGGTAGCCGCTCGGCCATCTCCGACCTCGAGGTCGAGGACCGCGACGTCAACGACACGCTCTACTACATCGACTACCCGCTGGCCTCGGGGTCGGGGGCGGTCACCGTCGCCACCGTCCGGCCCGAGACGATGCTTGCCGATACGGCGATCGCCGTGCATCCCGACGACGAGCGCTATCGCCGGCTGATCGGGGAGACGGCGATCCTGCCCCTCGTCGGGCGCAAGCTGAAGATCATCGCCGACGAGTACGTCAAGCCCGAGTTCGGAACGGGCGCGCTCAAGATCACTCCTGGCCACGACCCCAACGACTTCGAGATCGGCCGTCGCCACGGACTCCAGCAGCTGACCGTGATCGGCGAGGACGGGCGCATGACCGCCGGGGCGGGAGACCGCTTCGCTGGCCTCACCGTGACCGAGGCGCGGCGCGCGGTGGTGCAGGCGCTCCGCGACCAGGGCCTGGTCGCGCACGCCGAGGAGTACCCCCACACGGTGCCCTTCTCGCACCGGTCGGGTGAGCGGATCGAGCCGCTCGTCTCGCTGCAGTGGTTCATGCGCATGGACGAGCTCGCCAAGCCGGCGATCGAGGCGGTCAATGACGGCCGCGTCAAGTTCGTCCCCGAGCGCTTCGCCAAGGTCTACCTCGACTGGATGGAGAACATCAGGCCATGGTGCGTCTCGCGCCAGCTCTGGTGGGGTCACCGGCTGCCCGTGTGGTACCGCGGCAACGAGACCTACGTTGGCATCGAGTCGCCTCACGGCGAGGGCTGGGAGCGCGATCCCGACGTCCTCGACACCTGGTTCTCGAGCGCGCTGTGGCCGTTCGCCACCCTGGGGTGGCCCAAGGACACCCCCGCCCTGCGCGCCTTCTATCCCACCGACGCCGTGGTAACCGGCCGCGACATCATCTTCCTGTGGGTGGCGCGGATGATCATGATGGGCCTCGAGTTCCGCGAGCAGGTCCCATTCGCCGACGTGCACATCACCTCGATCATCCAGGCCCCGGACGGGCGGCGGATGTCGAAGTCGCTGGGCACGGGAATCGACCCCCTGAACCTGATCGACGGCGGCCCCCGCCCGCCCGTGTTCCCCCAGGGGGGCGACTTTCCGGCCTACGGCGCCGACGCGGTCAGGTGGGGCCTGCTGGCGATGTCCTCGGGCCAGGACGTCCGCTTCAGCGAGGAGAAGGTCGCCCAGGGCCAGCAGCTGACCAACAAGCTGTGGAACGCCTCCCGGTTGATCCTCCTCGGCGTCGACTCCGACGCGCGCCCGCGGCCGGTGACTCCGACGGCGATCGAGGACCGCTGGATCATCTCGCGCCTCGCTCGGGCCAAGGCCGAGGTGCGCGGGCGGATCGAGCACTACGACTTCTCCCACGCCGCCCTCGCCCTCTACGACTTCGTCTACGGCGAGCTGTGCGACTGGTACCTCGAGCTCGTCAAGCCGCGCCTGCGCGACCACGACCGCGACGCCGAGCTGACTCTGCTCCACGTGCTCGTGGAGACGCTCGCGCTCGCCCACCCGATCATCCCCTTCGTCACCGAGGAGATCTACGCCCACGTCCCCGGGGTGGAGGGGCTGCTGGCCGGAGGGATCGAGAGCCTGGCCGACCACCTCGACGAGGAGGCCGAGGCGGCGCTTGCGCGGACGATCGCTGCCGTGCAGGCGATCCGGGCCTGGCGCGCCGTCGCCGACGTCAAGGCCGGTGCGATCATCCCCGCTCGCCTGGCCGCCGGGGGGTACGAGGAAACGGCGGCTCAGATCGAGCGCCTGGCCCGGCTCGCGCTGTCGAGCGACGGGGGCGCCGAAGTCGCGGTCGCGTCGGTCCCGATTCCCGGCGGGACGATCGAGATCCTCCCGACCGACGAGCTCGACCCGGGGGCGGCTGAGGAGAAGCGCGCCGCCCGACGGGCCAAGCTCGAGGCCGAGATCAAGCGTGCCCAGGCCAAGCTGGCCAACGAGGGCTTCCTCAGCAAGGCGCCCCCCGACGTCGTCCAGGCCGAGCGCGCCAAGCTCGCGCGCCTCCAGGAGGAGCTCGACGCGACATGACGGCGCCGTGGACCCCTGAGGAGGCCGAGCGCTACCTGCTCTCGCTCGAGCTCTTCGGAATGAACTTCGGCCTCGAGCGCATGCGCAGGCTGATGACCGCGCTCGGTCATCCCCAGCGCAAGTTCGGCTCGATCCACGTCGTGGGCACGAACGGGAAGTCCTCGACCACGCGGATGACCGCCGCGATCATCGAACGCCACGGGATCCGTACCGGCGCCTACCTCTCGCCTCACCTCGGCCACTACTGGGAGCGGATCAGGGTCGGCGATACCGACATCGAGCCGCGCGCCTTCGCGGCCGCCGTCCAGCGCGCCGCGCACGCCGCCGAACTGGTCGACAACGCCGCCCGCGGCCCAGACCGCGTCACCCAGTTCGAGGTGCTCACCGCCGCCGCCTACTCTGAGCTCGCCGCGCGCGGCGTTGAGGTCGCGGTCGTCGAGGCGGGCCTCGGAGGCCGCTACGACGCGACCAACGTCATCCCCTCGAAGGTTCAGGCCCTGACCAGCGTCGGGCTCGAGCACACCCGCTGGCTCGGGCCGACGATCACCGACATCGGGCGCGAGAAGCTCGCCGTCGTCCAGCCCGGTGGGGTCCTCGTCCTCGGCCCTCGGCTCCATCCCGACGCCGACGCCGTCGCCCGTTGCGTGGCCGACGGCGAGGGCGTGCGGATCGTGCGCGCGCCCGATGACCCCGGAGTGCCGGTGGGCTCGCTCGGCGTCTTCCAGCGGCGGAACTTCGCCGTCGCCCGCGCGGCGGCCGAGGCTTACCTGGGTGCGCTCGAACCCGAGCTGGTGGCCGCGGCGGCGGCCGAGGTGCGCGTTCCGGGACGGCTCCAGGTGGTGGACGACGCGCCGCTCACGCTCCTCGACGGGGCCCACAACCCCGACGGCATCGGGGCCCTGGCCGAGTCGCTCCCCGACATCGCTGCCGGCCGGCGCACGGTGGCCGTCGTCTCGATCCTCGACGACAAGGACGCCGCGCGGATGCTGGCGACGCTGCTCCCCGCCTGTGATGCCGTCGTCCTCACCAGCAGTCAGAACCCGCGTGCCCTGCCGCCGCCCACGCTCGAGTCGCTGACACGCCAGCTCGGCGGACCGGCGGCCGAGCTCGTACGCGACCCCCGCGCCGCGCTCGCCCGGGCGCGCGTCCTCGCCGGCCGCGACGGCGTCGTCGTCGCCACCGGGTCGATCTACCTGGTCGCCGATCTCCTGCGCACGACGCCCGCGACGCGGCGCGCCTCGATGCTGTGACCGAGCCCGACCCCGACCGCGACGAGAATCCCAGCTTTCTGACCATGATCGGCCTGGTCGCGCTGATCGTGGCCGTGGTGATATTGGTCTTCTTCGGAATCGGGTATCTGTTCGGCCGCGCCTTTCTATAGTCCGATTCGCAGGCTCGAGTTCTGCGCCAGCAGAACTCGAAATGGAGTCGGCGAAGCCGACTCCACAGTGTCCGACCACCGCTACCACTAAACTCGCCGCTCACAATGGCCGCGTTTGCCGTCTTCGGCATCAGCAACAGCGGTGTGAACACCGCCATCAACCTGCTGATCGTCTTTCTCGTGGTGATCTGGCTGGCGCTCGTGTACTGGACGTACGCGGACGCCCGGCGCCGAATCGCCGACCCGATGCTCATCGGCTGCGCCACGGTGGCGTCGTTCTTCCCCTTCGTGGGGACGATCATCTACATGATCGTGCGCCCGCCGGAGTATCTCGACGACGTCCGCGAGCGGGAGCTCGAGATGCAGGCCGCCGAGGCCAGGCTCGCCCAGCTCGGCTACCAGCTGTGCCCGCACTGCGATTACGAGGTCGAGAAGGACTTCCTCCGCTGTCCGAGCTGCATGCGCAAGCTCAAGGACCCGTGCAACGCGTGCGGTCGGCCGCTCGACCCGAGCTGGAAGATCTGCCCGTTCTGCGAGGCAGAGGTCAACATGGGCGCCTCGGCGCCCCGCCGCACACGCCGGCGCCGCGAAGAGGCACCGGCCGAGCCCTTCCCGGGCTAGCCCCTTCGGCGGCGGTCGGAGGCGACGAGGGGGGCTCCGTACCCTTGGGGCCGCCTCCCTATGGCTCAAGACATTTAAGCCCGAATCCAGGAGATCACCGAAACCTCATGCAGCGCACTCTCATCCTCGTCAAGCCCGACGCCTTCGCGCGCGCGCTCACCGGCGAGATCATTGCCCGCTTCGAACGCAAGGGCCTGCGGCTCGCCGCGCTCAGCCTCCTGACGATGACGCGTGAGCTCGCCGAACAGCACTACGCCGAGCACCAGGGCAAGCCGTTCTTCCCGGGGCTCGTCGAGTTCATCACCTCCGGGCCCCTGGTGGCGCTCGTGCTCGAGGGCGAGCAGGCCATCGCGGCGGCACGCCAGATCATCGGCGCCACCGATCCGCTCGCGGCCGCGCCCGGCTCGATCCGCGGCGACTATGCGCTCGAGGTCGGCCAGAACATGGTCCACGGCTCGGACTCGCCCGAGTCCGCCGCGCGGGAGATCGGGCTGTTCTTCCCCGGCCTGGACTGATCCTCGCCTCGCGCTCGCCGCAGCGGCGGGCGATCCTCGAGCAGCTCAGGATCCCCTTCGAGGTTCGCGTCGCCGAGGTCGAGGAGCTCTCGGAGGGGCCGCCGTACGAGGTCGCGGCCGAGAACGCCTACCGCAAGGCGTCGGCCATCGCCGGGCGCGAGGCCGCCGCGGGCGAGCTCGTGCTCGGGGTTGACACCATCGTCGCGCTCGGGGGACAGATCTACGGCAAGCCCGCCGACGACGCGGCGGCGCGGGAGACGCTGCGCGCCCTCTCCGGTCACCGCCACGCGGTGCTCAGCGGTCTCTGTCTGATCGAGGGGGGGCGGGTGCGCACGGCGGTGAGCACGACGCTCGTCGACATCCGGGCGCTCGACGACGCTCTCCTCGAGTGGTATCTGGCCACCGGTGAGTGGTCCGGGCGCGCTGGCGGCTACGCGATCCAGGGCCGCGGCGCGGCGCTCGTGCGGAGCATCGAAGGGGACTATCTGAACGTCGTCGGCCTGCCCCTTGCGACCCTCCTGGAACTCGCTCCCGAGGTCCTGGGAGTGCCCTGAACGGGCCCTCGTGCTTTACATATTTTCCAGCTATTTTTCTCCCCTTGCAGCGATTTGGGGAGTGCCGGTCGCCTTAGGTCTCTTCGGTACACTGGACTGCGGACGGGCCTGGCGGCGCCGGGCCGATACCAATTTCGCCGGGCCGTCCTAGCTGGTCTGACCTCTTAGATACGCATGGGCCTCTTTACGTACATGACCGGTTTCGGCGGCCGCGATATGGCCGTGGACTTGGGCACGGCAAACACGCTCGTGTACGTCCGCGGGCGAGGCATCGTGCTCTCCGAGCCGAGCGTCGTCGCGGTCGATTCCCGGACCGGTGAGGTGCATGCCGTGGGCATCGAGGCCAAGCGTATGCTCGGCCGCACGCCGGGCACGATCTCCGC
>DASZMD010000276.1:0-2348 GCA_035551955.1 Solirubrobacteraceae bacterium
CGCGGCGGGCTCGGCCGTGGCGTCCGCCTCGGCCTCGACCTCGGCCTCTGCCGGCGCCTCGGGCATTGCCGGCACGTCGAGGACCGGGCCGCCGAATACGTCCTCGGAGAGACCTAGCTCGGGGACGTCGTCGAGGTCGCCGGTGCCGGGCTCGATCGGCCGCACGGGCAGTATCTGGTCCTCGACCCGCTTGACCGACAGCGAGAGACGGCGGCGCTCGGAATCGATCTCGAGGATCTTGACCCGCACGTCGTCGCCCGGCTGGATGATCTCGCGCGGGTTCTCGACGTGCTGCTGGGAGAGCTCGGAGATGTGAACGAGGCCCTCGACGCCGTCGAGGATCTCGACGAAGGCGCCGAAGGTGACGACCTTGGTCACCGTTCCCTCGAGTTCGTCGCCGATGTTGTAGGTGTCGATCACTCGCTGCCACGGGTCCTCTTGCGTCTGCTTGAGGCCGAGGGAGATGCGCTGGCGCTGGCGGTCGATGTCGAGCACCTTGACGCTGACCGTGTCGCCGATGCTGAGGATCTCGCTCGGGTGGTTGACATGCGACCACGAAAGCTCGGAGATGTGGATCAGGCCGTCGATCCCGTCGAGATCGACGAAGGCGCCGAAGTCGACGATGTTCGAGATCGTGCCCTCGACGACCTGGCCCGGCTGGAGCCGATCGAGGATGCGCTCGCGATCCTCCTTGCGCTGCTCCTCGAGCACGGCGCGGCGGGAGAGGACGACGTTGTTGCGCGAGCGATTGAGCTCGATCACCTTGCACTCGATGGTCTGATCGAGGTACTCGTCGAGGTTGGGGACGCGGCGGATGTCGACGAGCGAAGCGGGCAGGAAGCCGCGCACGCCCAGGTCGATGATCAGGCCGCCCTTGACGACCTCGATCACGCGGCCGTCGACGGGCTCGCCGGACTCGGCCGCCGCCTCGATCTTGCGCCACGCGCGCTCGAAGCGGGCACGCTTCTTGGAAAGGATGAGCCGGCCGTCCTGGTCCTCCTTGGTGAGGACGAGCGCGTCGACCTCCTCGCCGAGCTCGACCTCGTCGTGGGGGTCGACCGACTTGCGGATCGACAGCTCGCCGGCGGGGATGACCCCCTCGGACTTGTAGCCGATGTCGACCAGGACCTCGTCGTTGTCTATGCGCACGACGTTGCCGGTGACGACGTCCCCTTCCTGGAAGGGATGCAGGGTGGCGTCGTAGTTGGGGACTATCTGCCCGTTGATCTCGAGCAGGAGTCCGTCCGAGTCGGGGACGACCTTGGCGTCGGGCAGCTCGGAGAGGGATAGCATTGCGGTTGTAGGCATCAGCCGAGAGAGGTTACAACCCCTCGGAGGTGTAGTGGCTTCCGCCTCTCGCGCGCGGGCGAGCCGGGGCGGCCGCGGCCCTTATCATCACCCCATGCCGACACGCGCCACCAAGCGAGGCAGCGAGCGTACTCCGTTGCAGCGCGATTGCGACGTGCTCATCTGCGGCGCGAGCTTCGGTGGCCTGGCGGTGGCCCGCGAGCTCGCCCGGACCGGCGCCGACGTTCTCGTCATCGACCGCTACGAGATCGGGGAGCGCCAGACCTCGGCGTGCGGAATCCCCACCGGCTGGCTGCACGCGCTCGCCCTCGAGGAGGCCCTGCAGCAGACCTTCGGCGAGCTCGTCATCCACACCCCGCACACAACCGTGCGCTACGACCTCCCCTGGAGCTTCTCCACCTTCGACTACCGCACGCTGTGCGGCCTCCTCGCCGCGATGGGAAGCTTCGAGTTCGAGACGGCCAAGGTAGACGGGCGCACCGCCGACACCGTCCACACCGACCGCGGCGACATCCGCGCCGCGCTGATCGTCGACGCGCTCGGCTGGCGGCGCGTACTCGGCGCCGGGACCAACATCCAGCCCCCCGACGCGCTCCTCTCCCGCGGGCTCGAGGTGCATCCGTTGGGGACCGGCAAGGACCTGGAGGTGTGGATCGATCGCTCCTACGTGCCGGCGGGTTACGGGTGGAGCTTCCCCGCCGACGGCGAGCTGCGCATCGGGGTCGGCTCCTTCGACGCCCGCCACCACGTCCGCGAGCCGACCGAGCGCCTGGCCACTGATCTCCACGCCGACCGGGTCCGTTACCAGGGCAACTGGATCCCTCACGCTCTGCGCGAGGCCACCGAGGACGGGGTGTTCTTCGTCGGCGACTCCGCCGGTCACTGCCTGCCCCTCACTGCGGAGGGCATTCGCACGGCCCTGTACTTCGGGATCGCGTGCGGCCGCGAGCTGTGCAGCGTCATCGAGGGACACCAGACCCGCGAGCGAGCGCTCGCCAACTACCACCGCTTCTCCGCCGAGCACGCCTTCGCCTTCCGCT
>DASZMD010000277.1:0-1539 GCA_035551955.1 Solirubrobacteraceae bacterium
ATGGCGGGTCGCCGTGGCCCGCGAGCCGCCGAGTGCACTGCAGTCCACGCTGCCGTGGCTCGCGGTCGCTTGGCTGCCGGCGACCGCGCTCCTCGTCTACCTGTTGGGCCGCGGGATGCTCCGGCGACGCCGAGCCGAGCGGCAGGTGGACGACATCTTCGATCTGTCGCTGGACCTGCTCTGCGTCGCTGGTTTCGACGGATATTTCAAGCGCGTGAACCCGGCGTTTGAACACATACTCGGTTACAGCGCCGCCGAGCTGGCGTCGCGCCCGTTCCTCGACTTCGTCCATCCCGATGATCGCGAGCGGACCGCCGAGATGGTCGGCGCGCTGGGCGAGGGACGGAACGTCTCCGGCTTCGAAAACCGCTACGTTCGGGCCGACGGCGCGGTGCGGTGGCTGCACTGGAGCACTCGGACGATCCCCGAGCGGGGCCTGATGTACGCCACGGCGCACGATGTCACCGAGAATCGGATGCTCACCGACGAACAGACCGCGTTGCGTCGCGTCGCGACCCTGGTGGCCGAGGGTGACGATGGCGCCGAGGTGTTCGACGCCGTCGCGGTCGAAGTCGGCCGGCTGCTGAGCGCCGACGCCACACGCCTGCTGCGCTACCGGGAGAACGGCATCGCGTCAGTGGTGGGGAGCTACGGCGCCTCGGACGCCGAGATCGGCGTCGGCTCGGAGGTGAGCCTCGACCGCGACGAGCTCTGGGGACGGGTGGCGGAGAGCCGGAGCCCGGAGCGCACCGATCGGCTTCGGGATGGGTCCGACGCTCTCGCCGAGAGCCTGCTCGCCGTCGGGATCGCTGTCGCCGTCGCCGTGCCCATCATCGTCTCCGGGCGCACGTGGGGGTCGATCGTGGCCGCCTGGAAGCGCCCGGATATGGCCGGCGGCGACACCGAAACTCGTATGGCGCAGTTCACCGAGCTGGTGGCGACGGCCGTCGCGAATGCCGAGAGCGGGGCCGAGCTCGCTGCCTCGCGCAGGCGGATCGTGGCGACCGCCGATCAAACGCGTAGGCGGATCGAGCGCGACCTGCACGACGGCGCGCAGCAGCGTCTGGTGAATACGGTGATATGGCTGAAGCTGCTGAAGCAGGAGCTCGGCGACGACAACGGGCCGGTGGCCGAGCTGGTGGACGAGGCGCTCGGGAGCGCCCAGCGTGGGTTCGACGAAGTGCGCGAGCTCGCACGCGGCATCCATCCGAGGATCCTTTCCTCCGGTGGCCTCGGGCCGGCGCTCGAGACCCTCGCTCACCGCTCCCCGGTCCCGGTGACCGTCGATATGCCGACGGAGGCGCAGCTGCCCGAGCACGTCGAGGTGACGGCCTACTACATCGCCTCCGAGGCGCTCACCAACGTGAGCAAGCATGCGCGCGCCTCGGAAGTCCGCATCACCGTCGAGGCCGACGATCGGGCCATCGTCCTCACCGTCCGCGACGACGGTGTCGGCGGCGCTGACCTCTGCCGGGGGTCCGGCCTGATCGGTCTCCGAGACCGCGTCGCATCCTTGGGGGGGACGCTCACGGTTCACAG
>DASZMD010000278.1:0-6116 GCA_035551955.1 Solirubrobacteraceae bacterium
CGCTGGCGGCCGCGCGGGCGGCGGGAGCCGAGCTCCGCTCCCGGTTCGGCCAGGCGTGGCACGGCGTGCGCTCCAAGAGTGGGCCGACCGATCTCGTCTCGGACGCCGACCTGGCGGCCGAGGCGGCGATCCGCGACGTCCTCAGGGAGCACCGGCCCGGCGACGCGATCCTCGCCGAGGAGGGGGGCGCCACTGCCGGCGGCGAGCTGCGGTGGGTGGTCGATCCCCTCGACGGCACAGTCAACTTCCTCTTCGGGGTGCCGGCCTGGGGGGTGAGCGTGGCCTGCGAGGACGCCGACGGCGGGCTCGTCGGAGTGGTGCTCGACCCGATGCGCGACGAGTGCTTCGCGGCGACGCGCTCGGGGTCGCCGACCCTCGACGGCGAGCCGATCAGCGCCCGCTCCGAAGGCGGGCTCGCGGACGCCCTCGTCGCCACTGGCTTCTCCTATGACGCCGCGCTCAGGGCCCGGCAGGCCGAGGTCATCACCCGTCTACTCCCCCAGGTGCGGGACATCCGCCGCATGGGAGCGGCCGCGCTCGATCTGTGCTGGACCGCGTGCGGGCGCTTCGACGCGTACTACGAGCGGGGCCTGAAGGCGTGGGACGTCGCCGCCGGCGCTCTCATCGCCACCCGGGCGGGGCTCGAGGTGCGGACGCTCCCCGAGACGGCGGCGGAGCCGTCGGGCGTGGTCGTGACCCGGGCCGCGCTGATCGACGAGGTGCTCGAGCTCGTGCTCATGCCCGAATGAGCGGGTCTAGACTTCGCGCCCGCGCGGCGGTGATGGAACGGTAGACATGATGCGCTCAAAACGCATTGTCCTTCGGGACGTGTGGGTTCGAATCCCACCCGCCGTATAGGCGGACTACGCGGCCGCCGGGGCGGGGGCGGACGGCGAGCCGCCGGGGCGGGGCGAGCTGCCGGCGGGGATCTCGACCTCGACGTTCCACCCCTGCGAGAAGCCGAGCATCGAGAAGACGATGAGCAGCGCCTCGACGGGGATCATGAGCACCGTTGTCACTCCGAGCGTGTCGGGGCTGAGGCCGTTGCCGCCGAAGAGCGACTGGGGAGGAGCGAAGCCGGGATGGTTGCGGTCGAACCACGAGGTGCCGCTGGCGCCAGTGCTGGCGATCACGGCCAGGATCAGGAGAACGATTCCCAGCGCCGCCGCCATGGGCAGGAGCCCGCGCTGCCAACGCGCGATGTAGAAGGCGAAGATCAGGTAGGACAGGATGAAGAAGAAGTTCAGCGGCTGCTCGCCCTCGAGCTCGGACCACCCGCCGACCGTCACGATCGCCATCAGGGCCACGGAGACGAGCAGGAGCACGACGACGATCAGCTTCGTCACCTTGGAGGCCGGCTTGTCTCGGTTGGGATAGGTGACCTTGTAACCGGGACGCAGATTCTGTACGCGCGCCACGACGCGGACCATACAATCCCCCTCGGCTACGCGCTCCACTTTTCCGCGGGCGTGGCGAAATCGGTAGACGCGCCGGCCTTAGGAGCCGGTGGGCCAAGGCCCTTGGGGGTTCAAGTCCCTCCGCCCGCACTTTGTGATGAGTCGGGACATAGGTCGCACCTGTGTCGCGACATAGGTCTCACTTTTGGGAGCTCGGCCATCGGAGAGGACTTCGCCGGTGTGGAGCTCGATCACGATGACGGTGGCGCGAAAATTGCCGCTTCAGGGTGCTCGGTGTAGCCTTCGGTCATGCACGGATTGCGAGTACCCAGGGTGTACGTGTGCTTCGTCCTAATCGAAGCCCTCCAATTGGCATTGCTCGCCACGGTTGCGAGCATGCACGTCGCCGGTGGCGGTGTCGCGTTCATGCTCTTGCTTCTCGCCGGTCTCGCCTACGGCTCTGGGCTGGCGTGGATGCTCTTGGTCGTCATGAACGCCTTTCCGCTCCTGGCGATCGCGGGGGTGTCGGCGTCCTCGGCAGGACACACGCTTTGGGCGAATGTGGCCGTCATGGTCCTCACCGGCCTCGCCCTTGAAGCAGCACTGCTGTCCCGGTCTATGAGGCACCACATCGGGAGCCGTCGGCGCAGCCGAGACTCCGTCGCTCTCAGCTAACCCTGGGAGCCTCGCACTTTCCATCCTGAAGGACTCCGCCGGACGGCGGCCCGCCCCACGGCTGGGACTAACGATGCGGAACGGCGACGACGTGTCTTTTGCGCGCGAGTTCGGTCCCGACCTGACCCGATTTACACTAGGCCCCAGGCAGCTGTACAAGCCCCTCCGGATTCGGGCCTCGAGCGCCCGTCCTGCGGTATTTGGAAACCGCCCGCACTCGAGCTCTGTCAACATTTGGGCATGCCCAAGCTCGATACCGGACTCGCACCCTCATCCCTGGCCAGCAAGCGTTTCGAGCGGCCCGTGAGCCGCTTTCGCGACTGGGTCTCCGACGACGGCTCGACGCCGTATCCCGCGGTCGCCGGCCGCTACCACCTCTACGTCTCGTGGGCCTGCCCCTGGGCGCACCGGACGGTGATCGGACGCCGGCTCAAGGGCCTCGAGGATGCGATCGGGATGTCGTCCGTCGATCCCCTGCGCGACGAGCAGGGGTGGACGTTCAGCGGCGGTGAGTACGTCGATGCGGTCAACGGCTTTCACCTCCTCGGCGAGGCGTACGAGATCACCGATCGGGACTACGAGGGTCGCTTCAGCGTGCCCGTGCTGTGGGACACCGAGACCGGCCGCATCGTCAACAACGAATCGGCCGACATTCTGCGCATGTTCAGCACCGGCTTCGGCGACCTCGCCAGCGACGAGCACGACCTCTTCCCCGAGCCCTACCGCGACGAGATCGACGAGCTCAACCGGCGGATCTACCAGCGCGTCAACAACGCCGTGTACGAGGCCGGGTTCACCCGGGACCAGGAGGTGTACGAAGAGGTTGTGTACCGGCTCTTCGAGACCCTCGATGAGCTCGACGGCCGCCTCGCCACCCGGCGCTTCCTGTTCGGGGATGAGCCCGTCGAGACCGACTGGAGGCTCTTCACCACCCTCGTGCGCTTCGATCCGGTCTATGCCGTCCACTTCAAGTGCACGCTGCGGCGGCTGATCGAGTATCCGAACCTGTGGCCCTACACCCGCGACCTCTACCAGCAGCCGGGGATCGCCGACACCGTCCGCCTCGACGAGATCCGCAATCACTACTACCGGACGCACGCCGGGGTGAACCCGAGCGGCCTGGTGGCCGTGCTCCCCGACGCCGACCTGACCGCGCCGCCCGGGCGGGAGGCGCTCGCCGAGAGCTGAGGACGCGGCGACGGCTTCGCCGGCCCGGCGTCCCGGCCCCGGCGCGCCGCCTCGGCCAGCATATCGTCCGGTCTGTTAGGGCACCCTAATTAGGGCGCCCTAACTGTGGTACGGTCCGGGGTGTGGCTGCCGTCAGCGAGCCCCGGCGTAGCTCCGCCCGACCGTCCCGGAACATCGGCATGTACCTGTGGACGGCCGTCGCCCTGGCCGTCGGCGTCGCCGTCGTGCTCCTCGGCTGGCACGCCCAGGGCGGGACCACGAATCCCACCACGCTCCCGCCGGGCCACCGGCTGAGCCACACCACGGTGGTCATCAACAGCGCCATCCTCGTCTTCCGCGAGGGCCTCGAGACAATCCTCGTGCTCGCGGCGGTGACGGCGAGCTTCCTGGGCGGAAACCGCGTCTACCGCAAGCCCGTCGCGGCGGGCGGCGGACTCGCCATCCTCGCGGGCATCGCCACCTGGTTCCTCGTCGTATGGCTGATCGGCCGCTTCCACGGCAGCGAGCTCACGATCCAGGCCGCGACCGGTCTGCCCTCGCTCCTCGTCCTCCTGCTGGTGATGAACTGGTTCTTCCACAAGCTCTACTGGACGGGGTGGATCTCCCACCACCACAAGCGTCGCAAGGGCCTGCTCTCCGCCGGCCCCGACGGCGCCACGCGGACGATGATGCTCGGGCTCCTCCTCCTGGGCTTCACCTCCGTCTACCGCGAGTCCTTCGAGATCGTCATCTTCCTCCAGAACCTGCGCGAGCTCTACGGCTCGAGCGTCGTCCTCGAGGGCGTCGCCCTCGGCGCCATGTTCACCGCCGCCGCAGGCGTCCTCACCTTCGCCCTCCACGCCAAGCTGCCCTACAAGCGCCTGCTCATCATCACCGGCGCCATGCTCCTCCTCGTCCTCCTTGTCTCCGTCGGCGAGGAGGTCCAGGAGATGCAGCTCGCCGGCTGGATCGGCACCACCAACGTCCCCGGCGTCTCCTTCCCCGGCTGGATGGGCACCTGGTTCTCGCTCTTCGGCAACTGGCAGACCATCGCCGGCCAGCTCCTCGCCTTCACCATCGTCGTCGGCTCCTACCTCGCCGCCCAGTACCTCCGCGTCTGGCGGCCCCGGCGCCGCGGCCAGCGCACCGCCGTGCTCGCGGGGGCACCGCCGGAGCGGGCGGCCGGCGCCCGGCGGGCGGCCGGCGCGCAGCCGGCATCGCCGGGATAGCCGGGGTTGTTGCTTCGGGCCGACGAGCGCCTGAGCAGTACGATGACGGGCCCCAGGGGAGTGAGCTAACGGTCATGCGCACGGTCTCCAAAACCGTGAATCCGGGTTCGAATCCCGGCTCCCCTGCTCCGGAGCCCATGAAGTCCCACACCGTCTACCGCACCTTCCGGACCGACCAGCGCCGCGAGTTCGTGCGCATCACCGACGACGTCGCGGCCGCCGTCCGTGACGCGGGGATCGAGGAGGGGATGGTGCTCGTGTCGGCGATGCACATCACCGCCGGGGTGTGGATCAACGACGACGAGCCGGGTATCCATGCCGACGCGATGGAATGGTTGGACAAGCTCGCGCCGCCGAGCTGGAAGGAGCCGGCCAACGAGGTGGCGCGCGAGCTCCTGCCCGACCCCGGCGACTACCGCCACCACCGGGGCGGGGAGGACAACGGCGATGCCCATTTCAAGAACCTGCTCGTCCACCACCAGGTGATCGTGCCCGTGACCGAGGGCCGGCTCGATCTCGGTCCGTGGCAGCAGATCTTCTACTGCGAGTTCGACGGCGGACGGCCCAAGCGCCTGGTCATCAAGGCGCTGGGTGAGTAGTGCCCGACGCCTCGGAGGTCTTCGCCCCCGGGGCGCTCGCGGGCCGGGTGGCGCTGGTCACGGGCGGGGGCACCAACCTCGGCAAGGCGGCGGCGACCGAGCTCGCCCGGTGCGGCGCCCAGGTGGTCGTCGCCGGCCGCCGCGAGGATGTCCTCGAAGCGGCGACGGCGGAGATCGGCGAGCGAGCCTCGTCGGTCGCCGGGGACATCCGTGAGCGCGACGACGCCAGGGCGATCGTGGCCGCCGCCCTCGAGCGGCACGGGCGCCTCGACTTCCTCCTCAACAACGCCGGCGGTCAGTACTTCGTCCCCGCCGAGTCGATCGTCCCCAAGGGTTGGTGCGCCGTCCAGCGACTGAACGTGACCGGCACGCTGACGATGTGCGAGGCGGCCTACGAGCTCGCCATGCGCCCCGCGCGCTCCGGCACGATCGTCAACGTGACCGTCTCCCCGCACCACGGCATGCCCGCCATGGCGCACACCGGCGCGGCGCGGGCCGCGGTCGAGGCGCTGACGCGCGAGCTCGCGCAGGCGTGGGTCGGGGACGGAGTCTCGGTCGTGGCGCTCGCCGTGGGACGGTTCGCCACCGACTCGCTGCGCAAGTATCCGGCCGAGCTGTGGCGCAACGCCGCGAGGACGGTGCCGCTCCAGCGGCTGGGGGAGATGCGCGAATACGGCTGGGCCGCGGCGCTGCTCGCCTCGCCCCTCGGTCCCTCGTTCTCGGGCTCGGTCCTCACCCTCGACGGCGCACTCGACAACGGCACCGGGCCCTGGCCACCCGGGGAACTCGAGCGCGAGGGCACCGTGCCGACCGAGGAGAGGCGACCGCCCGCCTGAGCGGTCCGGGGTACCATGCGGGGCCAGTCCCGCGGGCGAAGTGTTGTGGTTGCACAGGAGCCTTCCAAGCTCCGAGGGCGGGTTCGATTCCCGTCGCCCGCTCTCGCGGCGCCCACCGCGGCTATGATCGAGCGACCACGGGGAGTGGCGCAGTCTGGTAGCGCACCCGGCTGGGGGCCGGGCGGTCGCAGGTTCAAATCCTGTCTCCCCGAT
>DASZMD010000279.1:0-1959 GCA_035551955.1 Solirubrobacteraceae bacterium
TTCATCGTCATGGCGACCCAGAACCCGATCGAGTCCGAGGGCACCTACCCCCTGCCCGAGGCACAGGTCGACCGCTTCCTGATGAAGATCCTCGTCGACTATCCGAGCGTGGGCGAGGAGGCGGCGGTGGTCGGGCGCAGCCTGGCCATACCCGCCACCGTGCGCGAGCGCCTCGCCCTCGATGACCTGCGCCGCTTCGCCGCCGCCGCCGAGACCGTTCTCGTCGACCGCGACGCGATCGGCTACGCCGTCGCCCTTGCCGACGCCACCCGCCACCCGGCCAAGCACGGGCTCGACGACCTCTCCTCGCTGATCGAGTTCGGGTCGAGCCCCCGCGGCCCGATCGGTCTCGTCCAGGCGGCGCGGGTCCTGGCCCTGCTGCGGGGACGTGGCCACGTGGTGACCGACGACATCCGCGATCTCGCGGCCGATGTGCTGCGCCACCGGATCGTCCTCTCCTACGACGCCCTCAGCGAAGGTGTCACCCCCGATCAGCTGATCGAGCGCATCCTGGCGGCCGTTCCCGACAGCAGCGCCGAGCACCTGATGGCCGAGACGCCGGCGGCGGTGAGCGCCGGGTGAGCGCGACGCGCCTGGAGCAGCCCGCGGCCCGGCAGGGCCCGGGAGCGATCCCGCAGCCCCTGATCGAGGCCATCGACGTGGCCATCAGCCGGCTCGTGGCCCGGATGCTCCCGGGCGACCGGCGTGCCGCCGGAGTCGGCGCCGGGACCGAGCTCGCGCAGCTGCGCCCGTACGAGATCGGCGACGACGTGCGCCACATCGATCCGGCGGCGTCGGCGCGCATGAACCAGCCCCACGTCCGCCTCCACGTGCCCGAGCGCGCGCTCACCACCTGGATCGTCCTCGACGTGTCGCCTTCGATGGCCTTCGGGACCGCGCGCCGGCTCAAGGCGGACGTGGCCGAGGGCGCGGCGCTCGTGTTCGGGCGGCTGGGGGTGCGCCGCGCGGGGAGCGTCGGCCTGGTGGCCTTCGGCGCCGACGCACCGAGGGTCTTGCCGCCCCGAGGCTCGAAGCCCGGCATGCTCGCGCTGCGCAAGATGCTCGGCGAGGGCGTCGCGCCCGACGGCGAGCACGACCCCGAGGGGATGGCCGGCGCCCTGCGGCGCCTGACCAAGCTGGCGCGCCAGCCCGGGCTCGTGGTCGTGATCTCCGACTTCCGCGATCAGGAGGCGTGGGAGCGCCCGCTGGGATCGCTGCGCGTGCGCCACTCGGTGATCGCCGTCGAGGTCTCCGATCCGCGCGAGACCGAGCTCCCGGCCGTCGGACATCTCACCCTCGTCGACCCCGAGAGCGGCGCCCAGGTCCAGGTCAACACCTCCAGGCGCCGCGTGCGCGAGCGTTTCGCCGAGCTCGAGCGCGAGCGGCGCGACGGGGTGGCGCGCGAGCTCCGCCGCCTGCGCATCGACCACGTCAGGCTCTCGACGGAGGACGACTGGCTGCTGGCGCTCGGGCGCCATCTGCGCTAAGGGGTACTGCAGCGCCATGACCTTCACCTCACCCGCGTGGCTGGCCGCCCTGGCCCTCATCCCCCTCGCGATCGCAGCGGCCGTCGCCGCCCGCCGGCGCGCGGGGCGTTACGCGGTGCGCTTCCCCGCTGTCGCCACCGTGCGCATGGCCGTCGCCGGGACGGGGACGTCCTGGCTTCGCCATCTGCCCGCGGCCCTCGCGCTCGCCGCCATCGCGGCGCTCGCCCTCGCCCTCGCCCGCCCGCACGTGAGCTACGGCGCCTCGGTGGGCGATGGCGCGGTCATGCTCGTAACCGACCACTCCGGCTCGATGGCCGCGACCGATGTCTCGCCGACGAGGCTGGCGGCGGCCGAGCGCGCCGCCAACACCTTCATCGACGAGCAGCCCTCGGGCGTGCGCATCGGCGCGATCGCCTTCTCGAGCTCGCCCGACGCCGTGCAGGCGCCGGTCGCCAACCACGCCGCCGCCCGC
>DASZMD010000280.1:0-1607 GCA_035551955.1 Solirubrobacteraceae bacterium
ACCCAGCCCAGGGGGGCGAACTTGACGTAGGAGTCGAAGCCCGCCTGAACGTCGGCGACAAGGACGTCGAGGTCGGCGACGGTGGCGCGGCGGGTCGAGATCGACGGCATCGGGAACGAACACGGTTGCACAACCACGACGGCGGCACGATGATGGCTGTTCGTCGGTCATCACAGGAGAGGAAGGATCATGAGCTCGAACACCGAGACGCGGTTCGCGTCGTATAAGGAAGCGGTCGCCGAGCACCGATGGGAGGTGCCCGAGCGCTACAACATCGCCGCCGACGTGTGCGACAAGCATCCGCGCGACAAGCTCGCGATGATCCACGAGGACTTCCGCGGCAACGTACGCAACGTCACCTGGGGCGAGCTCCAGGACCTCTCCAACCAGTTCGCCAATGTGCTCCACGGCCGCGGGGTCGAGAAGGGTGACCGGGTGGCGATGCTGCTGCCGCCGACGCCGGAGACGGCGGCGGCGTTCCTCGGCACCTGGAAGGCCGGCGCCATCCTCCTCTCGATGTCCGTCCTCTACGGCGACGACGGGATCCGCCACCGCGTCACCGACTCGCAGGCCAAGGTGCTGGTGACCAACGCCGCCAATGCCGACCGCGTCGAGCGCTCGCTCGTCGAGCAGGTGCTGATCCTCGACGACGATCTCCTCTCCCACGGGTCCACCGCGTTCACGTGCGCCGACACCGCGGCCGACGACCCCGCCCAGCTCTACTACTCCTCGGGCACCACCGGGCTGGCCAAGGGCATCCTCCATGCCCACCGGTACATCCTCGCCCACGAGGAGTTCGTCTACTGCCACGACGTGCGCGACGGCGAGCTCTTCCACGGCATGGGCGAGTGGGCGTGGGCGGCGGGGATCTGCCCGCTGATCGGACCGTGGCGCTACGGGGCCACGCAGGCCGTCTACCAGCGCGAGGGAGGGTTCGACCCGCACAAGCAGCTCGACTTCCTCTCCCGCCACGAGGTCACCAACGTCTTCGGTACCCCGACGGCGATCCGCTCGATGATGTCGATCGGCGACGCGGGCACGCGCTACCCGCAGAAGTTCCGGATCGTGTGCTCGGCCGGTGAGCCGCTCAATCCCGAGGCGATCCGCTGGTTCCGCGACCAGTACGGCCTCACCGTGCTCGACTACTACGGCCTCACCGAGTCTTACCCCCTGTGCGGCAACTTTCCCTTCATGGAGGTCCGCGAGGGATCGATGGGCAAGCCGATGCCGGGGTGGGAGGTGTCGATCCTCGACGAGGACGAGCGGCCGGTGGCGGCCGGCGAGCGGGGCGAGATCTGCCTCAAGGCCCGCAGCAACCCTCACTACCCGCTCGGGTACTGGAATCGCCCCGAGGAGGACACCAAGGAGGTGTTCGGCGGTGACTGGTTCCACACCAGGGACGCGGCCAGCTTCGACGAGGACGGCTACTGCTGGTACGAGGGTCGTGCCGACGACGTGATCATCGCCGCGGGCTACCGGATCGGGCCCTTCGAAGTCGAGTCGGCGTGCCTCGAGCACCCGGCGGTGGCCGAGGCCGCCGCCGTGGCCTTCCCGGACGAGCGGCGCGGCAACGTGGTCAAGGCCTTCGTCGTGCTCGCCGACGGGCA
>DASZMD010000281.1:0-1911 GCA_035551955.1 Solirubrobacteraceae bacterium
ACCGAATTAAACAACGCCGAATCAATCCCCAAAGTCAACGCCAAATTCGGATTCGAATCCCCATCAATCGCCAAAACCCGATGCCCACCCCGCGCCAAAACACGACACATCGTCCCCGAAATCGAAGTCTTCCCAGAACCACCCTTACCCGCAATACACAGCTTCACGGCCCAAACCATAGCGCCTCGAGCCCCGGCTGTCTGCACAAAGCATCTAGCCGTCCAGGGACGGCCCGCCTCGGCTAGTATCGAGCCATGCACATCGCGGTCATCGGCAAGGGCGGTTCGGGCAAATCGGTGATGGCGGGCACACTCGCTCGCGTCCTCGCCCGGAGCGGGCGCGAGGTCCTGACGCTCGACTCCGACATGATGCCCGGGCTCGCGCTGAGCCTGGGCCTCGGACTCGACTCCTCCGCCATGCTCACCGACGCCGTCGAGAAGAACGAGAAAGGCCGGTGGCGGCTGCGCAAGGGCATCGGACCCGTCCGCGCGGTTCAGCGCTACTCGGTCATGGCGCCCGACGGGGTGCGCCACCTGCAGTGCGGGAAGCTCGACGACGAGGGTCGAGCGGGAATCATGGGCTCGATCAACGGGTACTATCAGGTGATCCATCGCCTGTCGCACAGCAGCGCGTTTCACAAGTGGACGATCATCGGAGATCTCCCCGCCGGCCCGCGGCAGATCGCCTATCGGTGGGCCCCGTATGCGGACACCTTCGTACTCATGGTCGAGCCTTCGTGGAAGTCGGCGCTCACGGCTCGCCGCATCATGGCCATCCTCCGAACCGACGAGGGTGCCACCATTCTTCCGGTGGCCAGCAAGACCAGCGGCGCCAGCGATGTCCGTGCCATCGAGCAGATGCTCGGCGAGGAGGTCGTCACCGCGATCCCGGAGGACCGTGAGGTGGGCATCGCCGAGCGCTCGGCCCAGGCCCCGATCGACTACGCCCCGCGCTCGCCGGCGGTCCGCGCCATCGAGGCGTTCGCCGGGATACTCGAAGACCGGGCCGAACCGCAAAGGCAGGCGGCATGAAGATTGCGGTCGCGGGCAAGGGCGGCGCGGGCAAGACGACGGTCTCGGGCACCCTCGCGCGCGCGCTCGGGCGCAGCGGCCACACCGTCCTGGCACTCGACGCCGACGCCAACCCCATGCTCGGCATCTCGCTCGGGGTCGGTCCGGAGCGCACCGAAGAGCTGATCTCCGTCCGCCAGGCCCTCGATGACGGAGATGGCGAGCATCAGCCCACTCCTGAGGGCATGGTCGACGCCTTCGGGGCCGACGCCCCCGACGGGGTACGCCTCGTGGTCGTCACCCGCATCGACCAGTACGACCCCGGCTGAACCTGATGCGGAATGTCGCCCGAGCAGTTGCTTGGGGAACTGGAAGGCGAGGGACGGATCGTCCTCTGCGACATGGAGGCGGGACTCGGAACGGTGGCGCGGATCCAGCCGGGCCAGCTCGACATTCTCATCGTCGTCGCGGAACCTAGCGCCAAGGGAATCGATGTCGCCCGGCGGGCGGCGTCGATGGGCGCGAGTCGCGCCCGCGTGATCGTCATCGCCAACCGCATCCGCGAGGACGCCGACCTCGAAGCAATCAAGGCCGCGCTCGGCGAGCACGAGTACATCGTCGTCCCCGAGGACCCGGTCATCGCACGCGCCGATCGCGACGGGGTGGCTCCCATCGACCTCGATCCGAGCTCCGCCGGAGTGGCCGCGATCATCGAGCTCGCCGATCAGCTCGCCACGCCCGCTCTGCGGTGACGTTCGCACCCCAGGCGGGAAGACGACCGCCGGGCCCGGGCACCGCCGACGTTGGTAACGTGCGCGCTGGCTCATGGGCGGCCGGACAACGCACGTGGACAAGGCGGCGCGGGCGGCGCTCGATGGCCAGCGGCCGTGCGTGCTCTGGT
>DASZMD010000282.1:0-15868 GCA_035551955.1 Solirubrobacteraceae bacterium
GGCGCGGCGGCGCTGATCGGGTTCTATGCAGCCTTCGTGGTCGTACAGTTTGCCGCCGGGTAATCGGCGCCCCCGGGGGCGCGAAGCGCACTTCCGCGGAAACGTTTGCGCGCTCAACCACTGGGCCGCGCCCGGCGCGACGCCACCCCGCCTCTAGCCCACAGGCTCGGCCCGCACCACCAGCCGCGCCCGGGGCACCAGCCGCTCGGCCTCGAGCGCGTGCTCCGCGACCGCCGCCCGGGCCGGGTCGACAAGCATCTCCTCCAGGCGCCTGATCGCGTCGAGGTGGTCTCCGGTCCAGATCACCCGCACTCCGGTGGCGGTGCCGTGGCCGTCGGAGTCGGGGAGGTCGCGCGCGACGGCCTCGACGAGCCGGCCGTCGGCAGCGCGATCGGGGGCGAGAGGGTCGGGAACGGGCTCGGCTCCGGTGAGGCTGCCGGCGAAATGGCCGTACCAGTCGGTCACGTGCTCGGCCGAGGCGAGGAGCTCGCGTCGCGCGGCGGCACGATCGCCGCCGCGGCCGGCCTCGCCGTCCCAGAGGTCGAGGACGGCGTCGCCGGCGAGGCGTAGGCCGATGACTCCGGTAACGAGGGTGGTGACGTCGGCGAGGGGAATCGGCTTGGAGCCGCGCTCACTCAGGTAGCTGCGGAAGGTGTCGTCGAGCCGGCGCGAGGCCGCGGCGGCTTCGAGGGCGGCGTCGCGGGGTGGGGGTGACTGGCGGCCGCCGGCGTCGCAGCAGCTGACACCGTAGGCGACGGCGTCGGCCAGGTAGCGGGCGCTGTCCGCGTAGGCTCCAGCGAGCGAGCGGCCGAGGGCGGCGGCGGCGCCGCGGGGCCAGAAGAGCAGGCCCACGGCGAGACTGACGGCGCTGCCGATGGCGACGTCCTCGATGCGCACGAGGCCGATCCTCCAGCCCGCGGGGACGAGGATGTTGAAGAGGATGAGCAGGGTGAGCGTGAACGCCGCCTGGCCGGCGGCGAACGAGATCGCGGCCGGCGCCAGCCCCGCGATCAGGATCACGAAGGGCAAGAGGACCCACAGCAGGGCGGTGTTGGTTCCGATCAGGTAGACGAGGACACCGCCGACCACGAACCCGGCGGTCGTCCCGACCATCGCGCGCAAGATGTTCTGTCCCGTGCTGAGCGCGTTGGAGCGCAGCACGGCGAGCGTTCCGAACACAACCCAGAAGCCGTGCTGAACTCCGCTCAGCTCGGCGACAAGCACGGCGAGGCCGAGGGCGACCGCGCCGCGCAGGCTGTTCTGGAGCCACGAGGAGCTCCATTGCATGTAGGCGGCGGCCCGCTCTCGCAGCGAGGCCAGCGCTCCCGGGAAGCCGGCCGGCTGACGGCCGAGGAGTCGATCGAGCCAGCTTCGGCGCCCGGCGGCGGCCGCGAAGCTCACGTTGCTCGCCACCTGGCTCGTGACATAGCTGAGCTCCTGAGCGCGGAAGCTGGGATCGAGCGCGGAGACGATCCTCGGGGTGCCTTCTTCGCCGGGGTCCGGTGGGTCGGCTTCCGTGGGGAGCTCGCTCGTGGTGGCCCGCTCGAGCGAGACGAGGGCCGCCTGCATCGCCTGCAGGGCCGCGTCGAGCTCGTCACTCCGGCTCAGGGGCGCCTCCAGGAGGTCGGCGGCCCGCTCGAGGACCTCCGCGGCGCTCTGCCTGACCCCGGCGACGAAGCGGTTGCGGTGCGGCGGGTGGTGCTTCGGCGCCGCGCGCAGGACGAGGGTGTTCAACCACCGGAGCTCGTCGACGAGACGAACGAGCGCGCGGGTGTCGGTGGCCAGGCCCGTGGGGCGGTATGGGGTGGCGAAGAAGAGCGAGTGGAGGTGCTCGATCGACTCACTCGCCCTCGTCACCGCGGCCTGATTCGCTTCCGCGGCGGCCGTGCCGCCGTCGCTCATCATGTACTGGACCTGGGCCCGGAGTCGCCCGGCGATCGCTCGGGTGGCGGCGACCGCCGCCTCGCGCACGGGGTTGCGCGTCGGCGCGGGCCAGAGCAGGGAGATGGCCAGCAACGAGACCGCGGCGGCCAGGCCCCAGCCCGCGACTCGGTCGGGGATCTGCGACGCCGGGCCCGGAAGCGAGACCGGGAGGATGAAAGCCAGGAGCAGGGCCGTGGTGGCGCTCGCGAGCACCGAGCTCACGACGCCGGCGAAGAGGATGACGAAGGCGACGACGGCCATCGCCACCGCGGCCACGGGCTTTGACTCCGAGGCCAGCGTGGCGAGCGTGATGAGCACGGCGCACGAGACACCGAGGGCGGCCTGGGCGGTGAGACGATCGCGCATCGAGCCCTGGAAGTCGACGAGCAGGAGCATGGCGAACGAGCCGAAGGCGACGAAATAGGACATCGTCGGGTTGGCGATGACCTTGTCTGCGAGCGCGAGCATCGCCGGCATGACGATCGCGGCCCGGGCCGCGCGGCGAAGCGCACTGTGCCCGGGGTCGTGCCGGGTCAGCCACACCCAGGCGGGAAGGCGTGCTAGACGATCGGCGGCTCGCTGGCGCAACGCGTGAGGAGCGTATCTTGCGTAACCGGTGTCGGGCACACTGCGGGCTGTGAGCGAGGTCATCGTCGTCGGCGCCGGAGTGGTCGGCCTGTCCGCCGGGTTCGAGCTGGCGCGCGCGGGCCACCGGGTGAAGGTGCTGAGCGCGGACGTGGCCGGCAGCCGGCAGTCGGCGGGGCGGTCACGCATCTTCCGCCTCTCGCACGCCGACGCCACGCTCACCGAGGCGGCGGCGCGATCATTGGAGCTGTGGGAGGAGTGGGAGCTCCAGGCCGGTGAACCGCTCTTCGATCGCGTGGGGCTGCTGCTCACCGGTGACGTCTCCGACCGTGGCGTTCACCTGCGACCTTAGGCGGCCTTCGGCGTCTCACTGGTGAGCAGCATCCACTGGCGGTCGCGCGCGATGAGTGGTTCTTCGAGGTGACAGGGGCCGCTACCCGCGCTGAGGACACGGTTCGCTTCCTCCAGACCGGTCTCGAGGTGGAGCTCGGCGAGGCCGCGAGCGTGGACAGCCGCGGCGTGACCCTCACCGGCGGCGGCCGCGTCGAGGCCGAGCGCGTCGTCGTGTGCGCCGGGCCCGGCACTTACGGGCTCCTGGGCCTGCCCGAGCCCGAGCGGATGCGCTCGGTGCGCTTCTCCTTCGCCTTGCGTGAGGCGCTCGAGCGCCCGGCGCCGTGCTGGATCCAGCGCGACGAGGTCCTGTGTGAGCCCTTCTACGCGGTCATGGACGGACCCGATCACTACTCGGTCGGCCTCAGCGAAGCAGCGCCCGCCGCGGTCCCGGAGGCCGCGCACATCCGCGACGCGCACCGGCGTACCGTCGACATCGTCGCCCGAGCTCTCCCGGGGCTGCAGCCGGTCGCCGAGCGCGTGATTGCGTGCGAGTATCCGAGCCGGCTGGGTGCCGCCGGCCCGGACGGCTGGGATCTGCCCGAACGGGGCGGAGTCCTCGGGGTCACCGGGCCGAGCCTGTTCAAGTTCGCGCCGCTGCTGGGGCGGCTCGTCGTCGAGTGGGTCGAGGGCGCGGGGGTTTGAAGCGGCGGCCGGGGCGTGCCCAGTAGGTCTCCGCGGCGGTCAAGGCACGATTGTGTCCGGTATCCGGAGCGCGCTCGCGGGCGCCGCGCGCGGATATCGAGGCAGACCGTCGGACCCGGCGGGCTCGTAATCGCCGGCCAGGTCGGTGTAGATGTGGGCGATCGTGCGCAGGCCGGTCGGCGGATCCATGGTGCCGGCCGCGATGCTCACGGTGTCGCGCTCGGGAGCGTCCCAGAACAGGCTCGATCCGCACTGCGCGCAGAATCCCCGGCGCGCGCGAGCAGGCGCGCTCCCAGGCCCGGGGATGGTGAACCAACGGAGCGTGTCCTCGCCCTCGATCGAGACGTCGTCGCGGCGCGCCGCGGCCATGGCGCAGACATGACCGTGCCAGCGCCGGCAATCGTCGCAGTGGCAGATGATCACGTCGCGCAGCGGCCCGCGTACCCGGTACTGCACGGCGCCGCACAAGCAGCTTCCGGTGCGCGTGGGTGTTGTCATCGGTCGCTCGTCACGCTCTGATCGGGTGGGTGGGGCCGGCGGTCGCTTGGGCGGGGATCGGCGGGACATCATCGCGCTGGGCGAAGCGGCGAGCGAGCACGGCGCAGACGAGAAGCTGAAGCTGGTGGAAGAGCATGGCGGGGAGGACGATCAGGCTCACGTCGCGGCGCGCGAAGAGCACCGCGGCCAGGGGAATGCCGGTGGCGATGCTCTTCTTCGAGCCGCAGAATATGACCACGATGCGATCGGCCGTGTCGAGTGCGAGGCGTCGCGAAGCGTAGGACGTCACGGCGAGGACGATGGCCAGGATGGTCGCGTCGACCGCGAGCACGGCCGCGAGCTGGAGAGCGGTGATGTGGCGCCAGATGCCGGCCGCCACCCCCGCGCTGAAGGCCGAGTAGACGATGAGGAGGACCGATCCGCGGTCGATGACGCTGATCGGGCGCTGGTTTCGGTCGAGGAACTTGCCGAGGCGGGGCCGCGCGAGCTGGCCGAGCGCGAACGGGACGACGAGCTGCGCGATGATGCGCAGCGCGGAACCGGCCGAGAAACTCGCCGTCGAGCCGAGGAAGAGGATCGCGAGCGCCGGTGTCGCGATGACGCCGAGTAGGTTCGAGAGCGACGCCGAGCAGATGGCGGCAGGAACGTTGCCGCGTGCGATCGAGGTGAACGCGATCGAGGTCTGGACCGTCGAGGGCAGCAGGCACAGGAACATGACGCCGGTGTAGAGCGACGGGGGCAGCACACTCGGCTCGAGCAGGCGGCTGGCGAGCCCGAGGACGGGGAAGAGAACGAACGTGGCGATGAGCACGGCCGCGTGGACCCGCCAGTTTCGCATCCCCTCCAGCGTCGCCTGCGCCGAGAGGCGGACGCCATAGAGGAAGAAGAGAAGAGCGATCGCCGCCTGGCTGAGGTCGGTGAAGAACGTCCCCGCCGAGCCGCTGGCGGGGACGATGAAGGCCGTGGCGACGGTGGCGAGGATCGCCAGCAGGTAGCGGTCGAGCCGCGCGAGGAGCCGGAGCGGGTTCATCGGCGCAGGACGACGTCCGTCACCCCGACCGCTCCCACGCCGATCTCGTGCGCGGTCCCGGCGGCGCGCGCCGACAGAGCGGTTGGGATCGGCGCGGCCGGGATGGATTCGAAGTGGAGCTCGATGGTGGCCAGCTCGGCCGTGGCGGCCAGGACGGCGGTGCCGATCTCGGTGAGCAGCTGCTGGACCGCGTTCGAGGGGCGGTCGGCGAAGGCCGAGAGCAGCCCGGCGACGATCTCCTCGGTCAGGCCCGCCTTGGGCTGGCGCTCGGCGACGTAGGTCCAGTTCGCATCGAGGGTGCCGCACAGGGGCCGATCGGACGCCTCGGCCTGGATCGTGAGCTCATCGCGCATGAAGCCCATGAACCCGCTCCCCGTCGTGGTGAGCAGCTCGAGGCCACGGGCGCCCCCGCGCAGGCGGACGGGAGCGCCGCGAGTGAGCCGGGCCTCGGCGCTCGCGCGCCAGTGCGCGCGAGCGAATGAGTGGTCGCCGAGCCGCAGCCATTGCCGCGCGTGCGCCGTCGCCGCCACCGCGGTGAGGGCGGGGTTGGCGTCGAGAATCCGCGTCGCGATCCCGGTCAGGAGCGCTTCGAGGGCGCCGGCCGGATTCTCCTCGGACTCGGCGAGCGCGTGGCGGCGCAGGGTGTCGCTGGGGAGGATGGCGGTGTTATCTCCGCACCGGTAGGAGGCGAGGAACTCGCCTTCGATGTGGACGCCAAGGGACACGTCGCGGACGCAATCAAGCGGGCCGTCCCGAGTCCAGGTGAGAACCCGGACCGCTTCCTTGCCGTAGGTCGCGCGCGAGATCTCGATGTGGGGCTCTGGCACTGGTGTCTCCTTCTCGTCCGGGCCGCAGCGTCGAGGCACGATCCCAGGGGGTCAACCGAGCAAAAACCCCCTGAAACAGGTGCGATACCGACCTGAAACAAACCTGAAACAGATCGAAGTTAATCTTTTGTCTACAAGTTACAGGCCCCAACAAGGAGTGCCGCGCCATGACCGACACACCGCCGGAACCCGCCTTCAGCCGACCGTTGCCGAGGCGCCAGTTTCTCGGTCACGGAGTCAAGGGCGTGGCTGCACTTGGGCTCTCGGGCGGTCTCGGATCGGTGCTCGCGGCATGCGGCTCATCATCCACCACGGCGACGACGAAGAAGGGCGGCCTGACGGCGGCCTCGCTCCAGTTCTGCTACCTCGAGAACGTTCAGTTCGCGGGCAGTTACTTCGCCAAGACGCGTGGTTACTACCGGGCCGCGGGCCTCGATGTAACCCTCATTCCTGGCGGCCCGAGCCTCGCGCCCGAGCCGGTCGTCGCCTCGGGTAAGGCGCTCGTCGGGGTCACGCACACCGCCGAGGCCGTGTCCGCAATAAACAACGGTGCCGACCTCAAGATCATCGGCGCCGCCTATCAGAAGAACCCGACCTGCATCGTCTCCAAGCTCTCGCAACCAATCAAGACGCCGACCGACATGTACGGCAAGAAGATTGGGATCAGCGATACGAACGCGCCGATCTGGCACTCGTTCGTCAAAGCCAACAAGCTCGACGTCTCGAAGATCAACGTCGTAACCGTTGGCTTCGATGTCACTTCCCTGGCCTCGGGCGAGATCCAAGGGCTGATGGCCTTCGCTGCCAACGAGCCGACGATCCTGAAGCTCAAGGGTGTGGCCCCCTACGTCATGTTGCTCTCGGACTTCCATTACCCGTTGATGGAGGACCTCTACATCGCGACGGGCGCCAGCCTGAACAGCGCGAGCGCGCGCAAGGCGATCACCGGACTGATGGCGGCCGAGTCGCGCGGCTGGACCGACGTCCTTCACAACCCCAACGGCGCCGCCGTGCTCGCCGTCAACGACTTCGGCAAGGGCCTCAACCTGTCGCTGACACAGCAGAAGCTCGAGGCGCAGGCCCAAAACGGCTTCATCGCCGATGCCGACACCAAGCAGCACGGGATGTTCTGGATGACGCCCGCCAAGATCTCCGCGACGATCGCCTCGCTCGCCCTCGGGGGGGTGAAGGCGACCCCCTCGATGTTCACCACCTCGATCCTGAGCGACGTGTACAAGGGCGGCAGCGTCCCCGCGTGATGCGGCTCATAACCGCGCCTCGACCGGCACGCACTCCGAAGCACCCGATGAGCGAGACCTCGCCAGCGCCGGCGGTTGACATGGCTCCGGGCCTCGCTCTGACCTCGGTGTCAAAGACATTCGGGCATGGCGCGAGCGCCGTGCACGCCCTCGACGCCATCTCGCTCGCGGCCCCGCTCGGCAGCTTCACCGCTCTACTCGGGCCGTCGGGGTGCGGCAAGTCGACGATCCTGCGTCTGATCGCCGATCTCGAGCAGCCGACGACGGGGGAGATCCGTGTGGGCGGTGTGCCCCCGGCCAGGGTGCGCCAGGACCATCACATGGGGGTCGCCTTCCAGGATTCAGCGCTCCTCCCGTGGCGCACCGTGGAGCACAACATCCGCCTCCCCCTCGAACTCGCGGGACGGACGGGCGAGTCCTCGGCGATCGGCGCTCTGATCGAACTGGTGGGGCTGGGAGGGTTCGAGAAGGCCAAGCCGGGCCAGCTCTCCGGCGGCATGCGCCAGCGCGTCGCGATCGCGCGGGCCCTCGTGCTCCAGCCCATGCTCCTGCTCCTCGACGAGCCCTTCGGAGCCCTCGACGAGATGATGCGCCAGCGCCTCAACATCGAGCTCCAGCGGATCTGGATGGAGCGCGCGACGACGACGCTGCTTGTCACCCATTCGATCCAGGAGGCGGTCTTCCTCGCTGACACCGTCGTCGTCATGACCCCGCGACCGGGCCGGATCGTCGAGCGCTTCACGGTGCCCTTCGAGCGGCCGCGGCGTCCCGACCTCCTCTCGGCCCGCGCCTTCCACAGCGCCTGCGATCACCTGAGCAGAACGCTGTTCGCGGGCGGCGATGCGGTGGAGCCGGTCGGAGTCGACTGATGGGAACGGTTTCGATGACCCGGGGCAGCGCTCCGGCTCTCGGCTTCCTCCAGCGCCGGCTGAAGTCGGCAACGATCCTCGTCCTCCTCCTCGGGACCTGGGAAGTGCTGGCCCTGACCGTGTTCGCCCGGAAGTTCGTGGTTCCGCCGCCGACCGCGGTCATCTCGACCGCGTTCAGAGACCACCTCTACAGCTCCGACGTCCTGGCCACGCTCGGCATCTCGTGGAAAGGCTGGCTCCTGGGGAACGGCGCCGCCTTGCTCCTCGCCGCCATCTGCCTCGTGCTTCCGATGGCGGAGAACGGCCTGATGACGCTCGGAGTCGCCACCTACTGCGTGCCCACGATCGCGATCGGGCCGCTCCTCATCGTCCTCTACGGGGCTTCGGGCGCGAAGATGGTGATGTCGGCGCTGTCGGTCTTCTTCATCACGCTGGTGGCGGCGGTGACCGGCCTCCGGGCGGCGTCTCCGACCACGCTCGAAGTGGTGAAGGTGTTCGGCGGCGGCCGCTGGGCGCAGCTCGCCAAGGTACGCGTGCGCGCCAGCATCCCCATCCTCGCGAGCGGCCTCGCCATCTCCGCCCCGGCCGCCATCCTCGGGACGATGATCGGCGACTACCTCGGCGGGCAGCGCGGCCTCGGCGTGATCATGCTCCAGGCCCAGCAATCGCTCGACGTCAACCGGACCTGGGCCATCGCCCTCGTCGCCACCCTCGTGTGCGGCCTCGCCTTCGCGATCACCGCCGCCGGCGCCCGCCGCCTCGGCGCGGACGTCGACGCCCCCCTCGACAGCGGCATGACGCGAGCGCGACCCCGCCGCTCACCTCTCATCGCCTCGGGGCAGACGCTCCTGCGCGTGGTCGCCACCGTTGCCTTCGGGCTCCTCGTCTGGGAGCTTCTGATCAAGTCGAGCGGGCTCTCCTCGTATTTCGTCAAGTCGCCGCTCGATGTCTGGCACTACCTCGTCAACGGGTCGGGAGCCGCCGACCACCGGCACGTGCTGTTCGCGAATCTGGGACGTACGGCCACCGACGCGGGGTTCGGCTGGCTCGCGGGGACGGTGGTGGCTGCCCTCGCCGCCGCGGGGATGACCCTGTTCCCGACCGCCGGGACGGCCGTCATGCCCTTCGTGATCATCATGCGCTCGGTTCCCCTCATCGCCATGTGCCCGCTCATCGGGCTCGTGTTCGGGCGCGGGCTGCTCGGGGTGACGATCATCGCCGGCGTGGTGACCTTCGTCCCCTCGCTCGTGACCATCGTCGACGGTCTGCGCAGCGCGCCGGCGGCGGCGACTGACCTTGTCCACTGCTTCGGGGGCGTCAAGCGGTCGGCCCTGCTGAAGGTACGCGTGCCCTTCTCCGCCCCGGCCCTGTTCGCCGCGGCCAAGATCTCGATGCCGGGGGCGGTGCTCGGCGCGGTGCTGGCCGAATGGCTCATCACCGGTCACGGGCTCGGCTATGCCATGTCCTATGACGTGATCTCGAGCGACTTCCCCGATCTCTATGCCTCGATCGCGGTGCTCCTCGTCGTCTCGCTGGCGTTGTACTTCGTCGTCGGCGCGATCGAGGGCGTGGTGCGAAACCGGGTGCAGGGATCGTGAGCGGCGTCGAGGAGGGCGCGATCGCGCTCGCGGGCCATGATGAGCTGTTCCCAGCCGCGTCGCTGCGTGCGCCTCGCGACCCGGTGGGGTGGGCGGCCTGGCGCCTGCGCGACGCCGTCGTGACGCGAGAGCTCGGAATCGAGGACGTCGTCTCCGCCCACCTCGCGCGCCTCGAGGAGGTCGAGCCCACGCTCGGCGCCGCCGTCTTCGTGCGTCGCGACGCCGCGCTCCGGGAGGCGTCGGAAGCGCAAGCGCTCCTCGACGGTGGCGCGGAGCCGGGCCCCCTGTGCGGAGTCCCTATCACGGTCAAGGACATCATCGCCACCGAGGGGACCCCGACGCGGTGCGGGAGCGGCGCCTTCGCGGGCAACGTCCCGGAAGTGGACGCCGTGGCCGTCCAGCGCCTGCGGGCGGCGGGGGCGATCGTCATCGCCAAGACGAACTGTCCGGAGTTCGCCTTCGGGATCACGACCGAGAACGAGGCCCACGGAATCACCCACAGCCCCTGGGGGGCCCACAGTCCGGGCGGCTCCTCCGGCGGCGAGGCGGCGCTCGTCGCGGCCGAGGCGTCGGCGCTCGGGATCGGCAGCGACTACGGCGGGTCGGTCCGCTGGCCGGCGCAGTGCTGCGGCGTCCTCGCCCTGCGGCCGGGCGCGGGAGCCGTCGACGGGACCGGTCAGCTCCCGGAGCGCGGCGGCCGGATGGACGGCCGGCCGGGAACGGCTTCGGGGCCCGACAGCGTGCAGCGCCAGTTCCAGGTCATCGGCCCGATCGCGCGCACGGTGCGGGATCTGGCCATCGCCTTCGGGGTGTTGGGCGGGCGCGGGGTGGTCGCGGGGGCCGGCGATCTCCGCATCGGCTGGCTCACGACCGTCGACGGCAGCCGGGTCGCGCCCGACGTCGAGTCCGCCGTGCGCGCGGTGGCAGCGGAGCTCAGCGCGGCCGGGGTCGCCGTCGAAGAGGCAACCGGAACCCTCGACGGGCTGCACTCCGCCTTCAACGAGCTCCGCGACACCGACCCCCTCGCCGACCTGCGCGCCGCCCTCGGTACTCGCCGCGCCCTCGTCGGCGCCGCCGCGAGCCTGCTCCTCGACGCCGCGCCGGTGTCGAGCGCCGACCCGGCCCCGCTGCAGCAGAAGCTCGCCCACCGGCGCGCGCGTGTGCTCGAGCGGCTGCAGCGGACCCCGGTGCTCGTGCTCCCCGTCGCGCCGGCGGCGGCCTGCGGCCTCGAGGGCACGGCGCTCGTGGAGGGCGAGCTCGTGGCCGGGTTCGGGCTCATGGCTCAGTGCCGCGCCGTGAGTGCGCTCGGCTGCCCGGCTCTGAGCATCCCCGTTGTTCGCGATCGTCGCGGCCTCCCGCTCTCGGTGCAGGTGGTCGCCGGCCCCGGTCAGGAGGGCCTGGTCCTCAGCGTGGGCCTGGTCCTCGAGCGCCTGCTGGGAGGCCGCCAGGCACCGCCCTGGCGGGCGCCATGAAGGGTCAGATACCGTGATAACGAGAAGAGGGGTTATGCCATGTCCTACCTGAAGGCCGACCTGAACGTCGTTCCCATGTTGGCCCCCAATGACACGAGCGCGTTCGAAGCGCTTCTGAGCTCGGGCGCCGTCGATCCCGACGCCGTGGTGGCCCTGATCGGGAAGTCAGAGGGGTCAGGGCTGCCCAATGACTACGGTCGCCTCCTGGCCGACCTGTCGCTGCGCACCGCGCTCGCGCAGGCGCGCGGATGCCCCGTGGGCGAGATCGCCGACAGCGTCACGATCGCCATGTCGGGGGGTGCGCCGGGCGTGATCTCGCCCCACGTCACCGTGATCACGCAGACGACCGTGGACGTGCTGCCGCCCGGGCTCAGCGGCGACGGACTCGTCGTCGGGCGCGCGCACACCCCCGAGATCATGCCCGAGGAAATCGGACGAACGGGGCAGGTCGACAAGGTGGCCGAGGCGGTCCGGGCCGCGCTCGCCGATGCCCGCGTCACCGATCCGGCCGACGTGCACATGGTGCTCGTCAAGGGACCTGCCCTCTCCGGCAGGTCGGTCGCCGATGCCGCCGCGCGCGGCCACACCGTCGTCACCCAGGACTACGGGATCGGTCCGATGGGGTCGATGTGCTGGTCCAACGACGGCTCTGCCCTCGGGGTGGCCGTCGCCCTCGGCGAGGTCGACCGTGACACGCTCGAGGACAGCAAGATCCGCAACGACTGGAGCCTGTTCTCTGAGGTTGCGGCCACGTCCTCGGGGGGAGAGAAGCGCGTCGGCGAGGTCCTGATCCTCGCCAACAGCCCCGACTCGGCCAGCGGGCTGCGGGTCGGCCACGGGATCACCAAGGACATGGCCGACACCGAGGGCATCAAGGCCGCGATCCGCAATGCCGGCCTCGACTTCGACTGCTGCCTGAGCCCGGACGAGCGCAAGAACGTGGCGCAGGTCTTCGCCAAGTTCGTCCTCCCCGGGAGCGACGTCCTCCACGGCCGGCACATCACCGCCCTCGATGACCACGAGGCTCACCACGTCGCCAAGGCGGTCGGCGGGGCGCTGGTGGTGAGCATCACCGGAGAGCCGATGTCCTTCATCTCCGGCGGGGAGCGGAACTCGCACATGGGACCTCCGGGCGCCAACCCGGTGGCGGCCGTGGTCAAGCGGATCTCCGCGTGAATCCGATGCTGGAGATCGACGACGAATCCGGAGCGCGGATCGAGCAGCCGAGCCTCGTCGACCTCGCCGCCGAGAAGATCCGCGAGCTCCTGCTCGCGGGCACGCTGAAGCCCGGCGAACGCGTGCGGGAGGAGTGGCTCAGCACCCGCCTCGGGATCAGCCGGCCGCCGCTGCGCGAGGCGATCCGGGTTCTCATCCATCAGGGGCTACTCGAGCGCATGCCGCGTCGCGGGGTCCGCGTCGTTGCCCTCACCGAGTCCGACGTCCGCGACATCTACTCGCTGCGCTCGGTCCTCGACCGCTTCGCGCTCGAGCTCTCGGTTCCCGTCCATGATGGCGCCCTGCTCGACCCCCTCCGCGACGCCATGACCGAGATGCGCTCGGCGGCGGCGTCCGGCCACCACGCCGCCTACGTCGAGGCCAACCGCCGGTTTCACCTCGCGCTCATCCGCCTCGGTGGCAACGGCCGCCTGACCATGACCTACGAGATCTTGATGAACCAGATGCAGCTGCTCATGAGCATCAACCTCTCTCGGGAGTCGGCCGAGGACCGAGAGCTCGGCGTGCGACGCCACGAGGAGCTCCTGACCGCGATCGAGAGCGGCGATCTGACCAACGCCTTGGCCGCGCTCGCCGCCCACGGCGAACGGCGCTTCCTGGAGCTCGAGCCCGAGGCGGGCGAGGGCACGCCCGCGAGCGCCGGGGCACCGTGATGGGCCGGCGCGCGGGCCGGGCGGTGATGGCGCTCCCCGGCCCCACCAACGTCCCCGACGCCGTCCTGCGCGCCATCGCGCGCCCGACCATCGACCACCGCGGGGCCGCCTTCGCCGCCGTCGTGCGCAGCGTCCTCGCCGACCTCGCGCCCGTGTTCGGGGCCTCGGGCCCGGTGGTTATGTATCCCGGGTCGGGGACGGGCGGGTGGGAGGCGGCGCTCGTCAACACCCTGAGTCCGGGAGACCGAGTCGCCATGTGCGAGACCGGTTTCTTCGCCGCGGGCTGGGCCCAGCTCGCGGCGAAGCTCGGGCTCGTCGTGGAGGTGGTCGCCACCGACTGGCACGGACCCGCCGACCCCGAGGCCATCGGTAGAGCACTGGGAGCGGACTCGGAGCCGCCGATCCGGGCCGTGCTCGTCGTCCACAACGAGACCTCGACGGGGACGACGAGCGACGTGGGCGCGATCCGGAGGGCGATCGATGCCGCCGGCCACTCTGCCCTGCTCCTCGTCGATGCCGTCTCCTCGCTCGGCGCCATGCCCGTCGGGCACGACGACTGGCGCGCCGACGTGACGATCACCGCATCCCAGAAGGGCTTGATGCTCCCACCGGGACTCGTCATGCTCGCCCTTTCGGAGCGGGCGCTCGCGGCTCGCGAGGACGCGCGGCTCCCGCGCGCGTACTGGGACTGGGGCCCGATGCTGGCTGCGGGCCAGACCGGCTCGCTGCCCTACACGCCGTCCACCAACCTTGTCGTCGGACTGAGAACCGCGCTCGATCTGCTCTTCGAGGAGGGCCTCGAAGCGGTGTTCGCGCGCCATCGGCGGCTCGCGGGCGCCGTTCGCGGCGCCGTCTCGCACTGGGGTCTCGAAACCGTGTGCGTTGACCCGGCCGCGCTGAGCGACTCGGTGACCGCGATTCTCCTTCCGGACGGAGTCTCGGACTCAGCCCTCCGGGCGTCACTGCTCGAGCGCTACGGCGTCACCCTCGGGGGCGGACTCGGGCGCCTGCGCGAGCGCTGCCTGCGCGTCGGACACCTGGGTGACGTCGACGAGCTCATGATCGTCTCGGTGCTGGCCGCCCTCGAGATGGGCCTGGCCGGTCACGTCCCGCTCGAGCCCGGCGGGGTACAGGCCGCGATGGCGCGGCTGGCGCGCGAGGAGCCCCTGCCTGTCGCCTGATGGCGCCGTCAGGGCTCCCACCGATAGCCGACGCGGCGCACGGTCTTGAGCTTGGTCGCGTGCTCGGAGCCGACCTTGGCGCGCACCCGGCGCACGTGGACGTCGACGGTGCGTCCGCCGCCGAAGAAGTCATAGCTCCAGACCCGACTGAGCAGCGTCTCGCGTGAGAAGACCCGCCGTGGATGGGTCACGAGGAACTTCAGGAGCTCGTACTCCGTGTAGGTGAATTCGACGGGGACGCCGTCGACCACCACCTCATGGGTGGCGAGGTGCAGTTCGAGCGTACCGCTGCGAACGACCTCGAACTCCTCGCTGCCGTTCACGGCGGTTCGCGCCCGCGCGATGCGCGCCCAGAGCTCGGCGGCGGTGAAGGGGGCGACGATGAGCTCGTGCACCTTCAGCATCTCGGGGCTGAGCTCGAGCTCCTCGGCTTCGAGGCTCACTACAACCGGCACCCCGGCGAGCTCGTCGTCCTCGCGTAGCCGCGTGCACAGGGGGGCGGCGTCCCCTCGGTCGTCGAGGATCATGGCCAGGTCGGGAGGCGAGGGCCGCGGCCCGTCGGCGGCGGGCGGGCGCAGCGATCCGCTGGTCGCCACCCGGCGGGCGCTGAAGCCGAGCTCCGCCAGCATGCGCGCCAGCTCCGCGGCGGCCTCGGCTCGCCGGGCGTAGATCCACGCGTCGCCGAGCCCCGTCGTGCCTGGGGGCCGCGCCAGGCGACGCTCTCGCTCTCCGCCGTGGGGGCGCGTCGCGCCCTCGTGCTCGTGGGGCGCCAGGTCAATTGCGGTGGGCACGCATCAGTCCATCTCTGGGGGCACGATGAAGATGGCATCCGCGCGCCGGTCCGTCATTGGCCCCATGTCGAAATCGCGTCGGCCGAAGGCGGCCCTGGTGGCCGCGTCGAACTCAGCTCATCGACGGCGCGTCCTGCATCCGGCAGAAGCACGACGAGGTGATGGGAACGTCGGCGACGGCCAGGGCCCGGTCGAGCTGTGGTTTCAGCTCGGCCGCTTCGCCGGTGCGGCCGAGACGGAGCAGGCACTCGTGGTAGCCGTGGAGGCTCCAGACGTTGCCCGGGTGCTGGCAGGCCCGGGTCCGGGTTCCGTCGAGGCCGAGATCGGCGGCGTACACGGCGGCGGCCGCTTCGACGTCGCCCTGCTCGAGCAGGAGCGCGCCGTAGGCGTGGCGGGTCGGCTGCATCCATCCCCAGGGCTCGTCGTAGGGCAGCGCGTCGTCGAGCTCGATCGCCTCGCGCAGGTTGATCCAGGTGGCGTCGTAGTTGCCCTGGCGGTAGTCGATCTCGCCGTCGAGCATGGCGGCGGCGATGGCGAGGAGGTCGAGCGCCTGGTTGTTGAACAGATAGCGGCTCTCGGGTACCTGGCGCACGGCCGAGCGGAAGTTCTCGCGCTGGCGCTTGGCTTTCTCGACTCGCCCGAGGGCGGCGTGGGCGACCCCCTTGGCGTAGTGGATCAGGGCCGTGGTCACGCTGTAGAGCTCGCGGTCGCCCGGGAGCGGTTCGGCGAGGATCTCCTGCCACAGGCCGAAGCGCACGAGCACGTGCATACGCATGGGGACGAAGCTCTCGAGCCAGTCGGCCATGGGTGGTGCCTCGACGCGGAGGAGATCCGCGGGAATCGAGGCGGCGAGGGCGTCGGCGGCTGCCAGCGCCGTCGCCCGGCGGCCCGCGAACATGGCGCCGTAGACC
>DASZMD010000283.1:0-16009 GCA_035551955.1 Solirubrobacteraceae bacterium
CATCTCGGTGACCGCCTCGCCGAGCCAGGTGGACGCCGGGCAGCCGGTCACCCTGTCCGGTCAGGTGACCGGCGCCGCCACAGCGAGCGTCGTGTCCCTGTTCACGAGCCCGTATCCGTATCCGGTGGCGAGGCTTGCCACGACCACGACCACGGCCTCCGACGGCTCGTTCGTCTTCACGGTCCGCCCGGACCGGAGCACGCGCTACCGCGTCGTGCTGGCGGGCACGAGCGTGTCGGCGCTGGCCTCCGTGGCCGTCGTGGGCAAGGTCGTGACCCGCGTCAGGGCCCTGGCACTCGGGCAAGCCGATGTGAAGCTTCTCGTCTTCCACCCCCGCGACCTGCAGTGGGAAGGCGCCCGGGTGAGGTGGTCGTTAGCGACCGGCTCCGGAGCCCGCTTCGTCTCCGCGCCGAGCACCCGCACGGTGCGCCTGAGCCCGTATGTGACCGTGGTGAAGACGACCATGTCCCTGCCCGCCGGACAGTTCCGCTGGCGGGCGTGCTTCCACGCCCGCGGGGACGGCGCCCTGCGCAGCCCAAGCCACCCACCCGGCTGCACGGGCTGGGGAGATCAGGGTGGCGGTTATCTGCCCGTCGGGTTCCCCGGACCGCGACCGATCTCCCGCGCCACCACGTATCTCGACGACCGCACGGGCCGCACCGCCTTCGCCGTCGTCGACACCGAAGGTCGCATGTCCGGCGTCCGCATCCATTGGACGTTCCCGAGCGCGAGCGTCGTCAAGGCGATGCTCCTCGTCGCCTACCTGCGCCGCCTCGACGCCATGGGCCGGCACACCGTCGACTCCGGCAGCAACTCGTTCCTGTACCCGATGATCCACATCTCCGACAACACCGCTGCCACCAAGACGTGGTCGATCGTCGGCGACGCCGGTCTCCACTCGGTGGCCAGGCTCGCCGGGATGACCGACTTCTCGGTCTCGGGCTTCTGGCTGACGGCGCTCCTCAGCCCGGCCGATCAGGCGCACTTCTTCTTCATCATGGACACGCTCATCCCCCGGGAGTTCGTCGGCTACGCCCGCTTCCTCCTCTCCACCATCGAGCCGTCGCAGAGCTGGGGCATTCCGGTGATCGCCCGCCCGCTCGGGTACCAGGCCTTCTTCAAGGACGGCTCCGAGCCCACGGACCTGGGTCAGCTCGTCCACCAGGTCGACCGGCTCGAGGGTCACGGACGCACCTTCTCGGTCGCAGTGATGACCGACGGCAATCCGAGCATGCAATACGGCATCGATACGATCCAGGGAGTGGCGTCTGCGCTGCTCGGCTAAACGCCGCGCCCTGTGCTTCTTCACCAACTTTTACCAGCACACGCCATCATCACTTTATGGCGCGCATACTTGTCGTCGACGATGAACCCGCTGTGCGGAGGGCCCTCGAGCGTGCCCTGCGGCTCGAGAGCTATGACGTATCCCTCGCCGCCGACGGCGAGGAGGCGCTCGATTCGCTCGCGACCGCTCCCGCCGATGCGGTCATCCTCGACGTGGCCATGCCGCGGCTCGACGGCCTCGAGGTGTGCCGGCGCCTACGCCAGGCCGGAGACCGCACACCGGTGCTCATGCTCACCGCGCGCGACGCGATCGACGATCGCGTCGCCGGACTCGACGTCGGCGCCGACGACTACCTGGTCAAGCCCTTCGCCCTGCGCGAGCTCCAGGCTCGCCTGCGCGCGCTCCTGCGCCGCGTCGGCGACGGCCACGAGGGCGAGGTCCTGCGCTACGCCGACCTGTGCCTCGACCCGGTCGCCCACGAGGTCCACCGGGGCGAGCGGAGAATCGACCTCTCGCGCACCGAGTTCCTGCTCCTCGAGCTGTTCATGCAGCATCCTCGCCAGGTGCTCACGCGCACGACGATCTTCGAGCGGGTATGGGGATACGACTTCGGCCCGACTTCGAACGCACTCGGCGTGTACATGGGCTACCTGCGCCGCAAGACCGAGGAGGGGGGCGAGCCGCGGCTGCTCCACACGGTGCGCGGCGTCGGGTACGTACTGAGGGACTGAGGCGGCCGTGCCGCTTCGCCGCCGACTTGCGATCGTGGCCGCCGCGGCCGTGGCAGTGGCGATCGTCCTCGTGGCCATCGTTTCCTACATGGAGGTGAGAGCACAGCTGCGCGGGCAGGTGGACGATGCCTTGACGGCACAGGCCAGCGCCGTGCACGAGGCCGGTATCCGCGCCATCGGCGGGAACGACTCGATACCCCCGCTCCCCCCGAGCGCGGGGGGCCCGGCCTACGCCCAGATCATCACCTCCAACGGTACCGCGGTCTACAACTTCGGCGGCGTCACCCTCCCGGTCAACCAGGGGGTGCTCGCCGTCGCCCACGGCCACGCGGCGAACCAGCTCAGTGACGTCTCCATGTCCGGAGCACCGCTGCGCCTGTTCGTGTTCGGCGTCCAAGGCGGTGCGGTCGAGCTCGCCCGCCCCCTCGGCGGCGTCGACAGCGTGCTCTCGAACCTGCGCCTGATCCTCCTCCTCCTGTGCGCGGCCGGCGTCGCGCTGGCCGCCATGCTCGGGCGGCTCGCCGCCCGGCGTGTGCTCTCGCCGCTGGCCGAGGTCGCCCAGGCCGCCGAGCACATCTCAGAGACGGAGGACCTGACCACGAGGATCCGTGTGCGCGAGGACGACGAGGTCGGTCAGCTCGCGACCCGCTTCAACGCCATGCTCGACCGGCTCGAGACCTCGCGTGACGCGCTCGACGAGTCGGTGCGCGCCCAGCGACAGCTCGTCGCCGACGCCTCGCACGAGCTGCGCACGCCGGTCACCAGCCTGCGCACCAACGTCGAGGTCCTGCTCGAGGGCGGCGCCCTGTCCGACGAGGATCGTGAGCGCCTGCTCACGGACATGGTCGAGCAGAGCGAGGAGCTCAGCGCCCTGGTCGGCGACCTGATCGACCTCGCTCGCGGTGACCAGCCGATCGAAGCCGCCGACGACGTGAGGCTCGACGGCATCGTCGAGGAGGCCGTCGACCGCGCCCGCCGCAACGCCCCCGGGATCACCTTCGAGACCCAGCTCGAGCCCGTCGTCGTCGACGGCGTTCCCGAACGCCTCCTGCGCGCCGTCAACAATCTCCTCGACAACGCCTCCCGTCACACCCGGCCCGGCACGAGCGTCGAGGTCCGCGTCGACGCGCGCGGCATCCGCGTCCGCGACCATGGCGACGGCGTCGATCCCGAGGATCTCCCCCACGTCTTCGACCGCTTCTACCGCGGGGTCAACTCGCGCGGGCGCCAAGGGTCAGGTCTCGGCCTCGCCATCGTCCGCCAGGTCGCCGAGCAGCACGGGGGCTCGGTCACGGCGGACAACGCACCCGACGGCGGGGCGGTGTTCGAGATCCACCTCCCCGCCGAGGTCGACACGCAGGCCGCCACGGCGGAAGTCGCGCGGATCAAGTCGGGCCGGCTCTTCTAGGCCTTCGGCAGGCGCGCCAAACGCCGCTGGCGCGCGCGGGCCCAGCGCCCACGCAGGAACCAGAACATCACCCCGAAGACGATGGCGTCGCCGATGAGCGCGGTTTCACGCGGCCAGGCGGCGGGCATGATCTGCACCAGGAGGTACTCCATGGCGACCGCGGGGATCGCGGCCAGGAGGATTGTGTGCGAGCGGAAGCCGGCGAAATGCTCTCGAGCAGTTACCTCGAATACTCCGAGGCCGCACAGGAGGATGCCCGCGATGAGCGCCGGTCCGCCCCGGTTGAGGAACCCTACGACCACGGCGATGAGACCCGCGAAGATCGCCACCTCCGACACCGGAATCCCGCCGAAGGGGCTCGGTGGGCGCTCGCCGCGCCGATCGAGCCTGCTCGTCGATTGCCGCTCCTCGCGGGCGCTCACCTCGCGCGCGGTGCGGCGCTCGCGCCGAGGCGAAGGGACCGCGCGGGGCGCCCCCGCCGTCTGGCGGCGCTTACGGGAGCGGCGCTTGGAGCGTTGACCGGCCATGAAGCAGCGAGGATTGTGGCAGGACACTCGCGCGCCCGTACCCGATGGCAGCCGAGCGGCACTAAAGTCCCGCCCATGAGCCCGCAGAAGCCGCTCGAGCTCATCCTGGCACGGAACCTCCTCTCGAGCCTGTCGACGCCGGCCTTCCTGGCCGGGGACGACGCCTCGCTGCTCTTCTACAACGAGGCCGCCGGCGTGCTCATCGGCCGCCGCTTCGAGGAGACGGGAGCGATGACCGCAGACGAGTGGACGCGCTCGTTCGGACCCTATGACGATAAGGGCGAGCCGCTGAACCTCGAGGAAACCCCGCTCACCCTCGCGCTGCGCAACGGGCGCCCGCACCATGCCCAGCTGCGCATCAGGGTGGCCACGGGCGGCCAGGAGGACGTCGAGGCCAGCGCGATCCCGATCGTCGGGCGCGCCGGCTCGAGCGGCGCCATCGTCATCTTCTGGCCGGCCCACTGGCAGGAGGTGCCGCAGCCGTGAGGATCAAGGTGTGGGGAGCGCGGGGATCGATTCCGGCCCCGGGCCCGGAGACCATGCGCTACGGAGGTAACACCTCATGTGTTGAGGTGACGCTCGACGACGGCACCACTCTGATCCTCGACGCCGGCACCGGGATCCGCAATCTCGGCCTCGTGCTCCCGCGTGTCGAGCGTCCCATCCACATCCTCCTCACCCATCTCCACCTCGACCACATCCAGGGGCTCATGTTCTTCGCGCCCGCGTTCCGGCCCGAGTCGGAGATCTATATCTGGGGGCCCGCGTCGCCCGAGGCCTCGCTGCGCGACCGCATCGGGCGCTACATCTCGGCGCCCCTCGCCCCCGTCGAGGTGCGCGAGCTCCCCTCGCTCGTGTTCTGCGACGCGGAGCCGATGGAATGGCAGATCGGCTCTGCCCGTGTCCTCGCCCAGTCGGTAACCCACCGGGGCCCCACCCTGGGCTACCGGATCGAGGAGGGCGACACCACGCTGACCTACATCCCCGATCACGAGCCTGGACTCGGCGCCCCCCTCGCCGACCTCGAGGACGACTGGATCTCGGGTTTCGAGCTCGCCGAAGGCGCCTCGTTGCTCATCCACGACTGCCAGTACACCGACCAGGAGTACCCCTCCCACGTGGGCTGGGGTCACTCCCCGATGTCGGATGCGCTCGCCTTCGCGCGTCGCACCCGCGCCGAGCGCCTGCTCCTCTTCCACCACGATCCCCTGCACTCCGACGACTTCCTCGACACCCTGAGCGCCGACGTCAGGCGGCGCTGGCAAGAGCTCGGCGGTACCCGGGGATGCGTGGAGATCGCCGCCGAGCGGGTGGAGATGTCGGTGAGCGCCGGAGGCACGGTCGCGGCCAAGACGCCTGCCTGAGCGGTGAATCCGCCGCGGGAGGTGGCGCCGGCCGTCTCTCCTTACACCGGCGGCGAGCGGAACAGCGTCCGGTAGGTATAGGTGAAGTAGGAGGCGGCCAGCACCATCCCGATCGGGAACCAGACGATGGCGACGTCGAGTGAGTGCGCGGCGGCGGCGGCATTGTCGATGGTGAGGCTGAAGGGCCGGCCCTGGCGCGCCGGGAGAAGGTCGGGGTACACGCCGGCCGCCATCGTCGCCAGCAGGGCGAGGATCGCCGCGCAGTTGGCGGCGAAGGCCCGGCCCCAGCGACCCTGAGCCTGAGCGACGATCTCGGTGACGATGGCGATCGCCCCGGCGGCGGGAAAGACGAGCGCCCACGGGTGATGGCCGAACACGGTGAGCATGTGGTGACGCACGGCGTAGGTCGGGCCCACCATGGCCAGGCCGGCAATGACCTGAGCGGGAACGAGGCGGCGCGCGAGCTTGCGGGCGCGCTCGCCGAGCTCGCCGCTCGCGCGCACGGCCAGGAAGCTTGACGCCTGCGCACAGAGGACGAGCACGGCGAGCAGCCCCACGAGCAGGGCGTACCAGTTGAGCATGTGGAAGAGGGTGAGCTGGAAGTAGCCGTTGGCGCCGACGGGGACGCCGCGCACGATGTTCCCGAGCGCGACGCCGAGGACGAAGGCGAGCAGCGCCGAGGCGGCCGCGAACACCGTGTCGGTGGCCTGGTGCCAGAGCGGATGCTCGATCTGATGGCGGAACTCGAGCGCGAGCCCGCGGCCGATGAGAAGCCAGAGGACGAGGATGAGCCCGAAGTAGAGGCCGCTGAACGCGCCCGCGTACGCCTTGGGGAAGGACAGGAAGAGGACGCCGCCGGCCACCGCGAGCCAGGTCTCGTTGCCGTTCCACACCGGACCGATGGCCGACGAGATCCGCTCCCGCTCCCCGTCGCCGCGCCCGAGCATGAAGTACAGGGCGCCGGCGCCGAGGTCGAAGCCGTCGAGCACGACGTAGACCGTGATCAATGTCGCCAGGAGCACGAACCAGACCGTGTGCACGATCACGCCCCCGCCGTCGCGGCCACGGTGCTCGGCGGCGTCGCGCGCACGTCCTCGGGACCGCGGGCGATGATCCGCACGATCAGCAGCACGTAGAGCATGGCGATGAAGATGTAGATGCCGAGGAACCCGAGCAGGGTGAAGATCCCGATCCCGGCGGGCACGCTCTGCGAGGGCGACGCCCCGGCCGAGGTGCGCAGGAGGCCGTAGGCCACCCACGGCTGGCGACCCACCTCGGCGGTGATCCAGCCCGCGATGTTGGCGATGTAGGTGAAGGGGAAGGCGATCATCAGTGCCCACAGGACCTTCCGGTTACTGAACAGCTTGCGCCTCCACAGCAGGTAGGTGGCGATGACCGCGAGCAGCGCCAGCAGCGTGCCCAGCCCGACCATGATGTGGTAGGCGTAGTAGACGAGGGGGACCGAGCTCGGCCACAGGCTGGTCGGGAAGCTGTCGAGGCCCCTGACCACCGAGGTGAAGTGGTGGGTGGTCAGGAAGGAGAGGAAGTGGGGCAGGGCGATGGTGTCCTCGAGCTGGCGCGTCTGCGTGTTCGGGTTCCCGATGATCACCAGGGGGGCCCCCTGCTCGGTCTTGAACGCCCCCTCCATCGAGGCGAAGGTCACGGGCTGGTCGTGGTAGACGTTCTTGGCCGACTGATCCCCGGTGGGGAAGATCTGGAGGATCCCGAAGATGAGCGCGCCGACCACCCCGACGGTGACGCACAGCCTCGCGAAGTGCTCGTGGCGCCCGAGGAGCAGATAGAAGGCGCCCATGGCAGCGAGCACGAAGGCCCCGGTGAGGGCGGCGCCGCTCATGTTGTGGGGGTACTGCCAGATCAGCCACGGATTGGTGAGCAGCGCCCAGAACGACTTCAGGTGCACCGACTTGCCCGTCCCCGTGTACCCGGCCGGATGCTGCATGAAGGCGTCGGTGGCGATGATGAAGAACCCCGACAGCCACGAGCCGACGAAGATCGCCAGCGCCGAGATCCAGTGCGCCCGGGGTCCCACCCGATTCATCCCGTAGAGGAACACGCCCAGGAAGGCGGACTCGAGCAGGAACGAGAACGTCCCCTCCATCGCCAGCGTCTGACCGATGACCCCGCCCGCATAATTCGAGAACGCCGCCCAGTTGGTCCCGAACTCGAATTCGAGCGGGATTCCGGTGACCACGCCGACGGCGAAGGTGACCGCGAAGATCTTGGCCCAGAAGCGCGCCGCCGACTCGTGCGCGTCCCGCTGATCGTCGGTCCTGCGGAGCAGGCGGAGCCGGCGATCCGGCCGCCCGAGATAGCTCACCGACTTCAGATAGGCGATGAAGAGCCCGAGCCCCATGGTGAGGATCGGGAACATGTAGTGGAACGTCACGGTGAACGCGAACTGCAGGCGATCGACGAGAACGTAGCTGCTCACCGGTTAGGTGGCATTAGGCCGGATGTGGGTGTGATTCCAGGGTGGCGGTCCGGGCCCGGCGGTTGGGGGGTCCGCCGCCTTCATCCGTCCGCGCCAGTCGCATGCCGGTCGGCCCTTTCGTGGCGTCCGTGGCGGGTTCTAGGGCATGCAACTGGCGCGTTCCGGATGCACGCGGCGTCCCGCCGGCAACACTGGCCCGGCCCGCCCTCTGCCCGGCGGTCCGGGCCTGCCGGCACCTCAACTTCGCATCGAGCCGACGGCTAGTCCCAGCGTCTGCGGCCGGCCCTCAGGGCTCTGAGCTCCGCCACGCCGTCGGACTCCGTTCGGCTTGGGCCTGTGGATTCGGCTCTGGAGAGGAGGCGGGTGGGGAGGTCTTGCTCGTCTACTGCGCCTTGGCCGTCGGGGGTGATGCGGACTACGCGGGCGCCGGGGTGGGAGACGACGCAGTCGGAGAGCTCGGTGCCCCTGAAGAGCATGGCGGCGCCGTCGTCGGCGGCGTAGCCGGGAGGGAGGGCTCCGGTGGCGACGGCGGAGCGGAAGGTGGGCAGGCGCTCGACCTCGCCGTCGAGGTGGACGGACAGGCTGCCGGGAATGAAGCCGAGGCCGGCGACGGGCTCGGGGGCGCCGCCGCTCATGCTGATCCCTCCCTCGAACCAGCACATGGCGCCGGCGCTCAGGCCCGCGAGGACGATGCCGCGCTCCCAGGCCGTGCGCATGGCGGTGTCGATGCCGTGCTCGCGCCAGATGGCCAGCATGTTGCGCATCGAGCCGCCGCCCACGTAGATGGCGTCCTGGGCCAGCAGCCGCTCGATCGGGTCGATCCGGTCGCGGCCGAGGTGGAACAGGGAGATGGTGCTCGTCTCGCAGGGCCACGCGCCGAAGCGCTCGTAGAAGCGGGTCACCTGCTCGCGAGGGTCACCGCTGGCGGTGGGGAGAAAGCAGATCTTCGGGAACGGCTTCTCGGTCAGGGTGAGGACGAAACGGTCAAGCGCGGATGCGCGCTCGTACATGGTGAAGCCTCCGCCGCCCATGGCCAGAACTCGACGCGGCTCACTGGAACTAAGCATCACAGGTCAGGATGCCGCAACGGGATGAGGAGTGCTTCAGAGCCGCGCACGCAGGGCCGTCACGCGGCGATCGCCTCTCCCTCTCGGAGCGGAACCGGCGTCGCGCCCAGGTAGCGCACGCCCAGTTCCCGCTCGATGATGCCGACCTCGGTCGGGCCGCTGTCGGCGTCGCGGCTCACGTGCACGGCGCTGGCGCCGGGGCGCGAGCTCACGACCTCGGCCAGCTCTTGACCGACGAAGTGGAGCGCGGCGCCGTCGGAGGCGCCGTAGCCCGGAACCATGCCCGCGGCGATCGCCTCGTGGAAGGCCGAGCGCCGCGCCGCCTCCTCCTCATAGTGCACGGCGTTGCTCCAGGGGAGGAAGCCGAGGCCCTCGATGCAGCGCGCGGGGCCCTCGTGGAACGCGCTCACCGAGTCAGCGAACCAGCACAGCGAGCCCGCCGAGCCGCCGCACAGGACGACGCCCGCCTCCCACGCCTCGCGGAGGGCGAGGTCGATGCCATGCGCGCGCCACGTCCCGAGCAGCGAGACGAGGCTGCCCCCGCCGACGTAGACGAGGTCCTGCGCGAGCAGGTGAGCGCGAGGATCCCCGACGCCGGTCTCACGGCGGAACAGGGAGATGTGCGAGGGCTCGCAGCGCGAGGCGGGAAAGGCGCGGTAAAAGCGCACCACGTAGTGGTCGGCATCGCCGCTCGCGGTGGGCAGGAAGCACACGCGGGGACGCTCGATGCCCGTGAGCGCGAGCACGTGGTCATCGAGCAGGGTGTTGCCCCACTCCATCGAGAAGCCGCCCCCGCCAAACGCCACGATTTGAGGTGGACGCGCGCTCATTGCGGGAAAAAGTAGAGCGGCCGCGGTGGCCGGTCATTGGCCCGATGGCCAAAGTTGAGATTATGTTTTGATCAGGTGCGGGCGGCCCGCGCGGCGGAACACCTCGCGCGTGAGGATGTCGAGCGTGCCCGGCTCCGGCCGCCCGGCGGGATAGACGGGGGCCAGGATTGAGATTCCGTCGCGCGCAAGACCGAAATCGTTACACGCGACCTGCCCCCATGGCCTACCTTGACATCTCTCTCTCCCAGCGGGTCGGCAGCCGAGCACAGGGCTGCCGGCCCTGGCGAGGTCGCTGCGCGACCTCGCTTAAGAGTTCCGCTTCGCGGAACTCCCGCTTATAGGCAGATCGCCGACCTTAGCCCGGGTGCGAGGCGTCGGCGAACTCGCGGAACAGGCCGGTGACCACGAAGGCGGTCTGCTCGCCGATGTCGACTGCGTTGTCGCCGATGCGCTCGAGGCAGCGCGCGACGAGGATCATGTGCATGGCCCACTCGCGCGTCTCGATGTCGTCGCCGATGGCCAGGGCCCGGTTGAAGATGTTGACGTTGAGCTGGTTGATCTCGGCGTCCTGGCGCAGAAGGTCGTAGGCGAGTTCGGCGTTGCGCTCGGCGAAGGCCTGCTTGGCCTGCGACACGAGTGACCGCGCGAGCTGCCCCATGCGCTCGATGGCGTCGAGGAGGTCCTTGTCCTTGGGGGCCTCGTAGCCCGAGAGGGGAATGAGCTTGGCGACGTTGACGCACTGGTCGCCCATCCGCTCGGCGTGGCGGATGACATGCAGGAGGGCCGCCACCAGCCGCAGGTCGGTGGCCACCGGGGTCTGCAGGGCGAGCAGGGAGAGGATTCCCTGGTGCACCTCGAGATAGCGCCCGTCAATCCGGTCGTCGTCGGCCACGACCATGCTCGCGAGCTCGACATCCTGGTAGCTGATGGCCTCGAGTGCGCGGTCGAGCGCCTGGACGACCATGTCGAGCGCCTCGAGGGTCTGGCGCTCGAGGTTCTTGAGCGCCTCTCGGTAGTTGCTCCGCGTTTCCTGCATCAGCTGGACCCCCCTACCCGAATTTCCAAGGGAATTTGGAGCTTGTCTCTCCCATCGCCCCCCCTACCCGAATTTCCAAGGGAATTTGGAATGTCTCTCCCATCGTCCCCCCCTAACCAAATTTCCCGGTGACATAGCGCTCGGTGCGCTCGTCCTTCGGGGTGGTGAAGAGCTCGGTGGTCGGGGCGTGCTCGATCACCTCGCCGTCGAGCATGAACACGGTGGTGTCCGCGACCCGGGCGGCCTGCTGCATGTTGTGGGTGACGATGACGATCGTGTAGCGCGCCTTGAGCTCGTCGATGAGCTCCTCGACCTTGAGGGTGGCGATCGGGTCGAGCGCCGAGCAGGGCTCGTCCATGAGGATCACCTCGGGCTCGACGGCGATGGTGCGGGCGATGCACAACCGCTGCTGCTGGCCGCCGGAGAGACCGATCCCCGGCTGGTCGAGGCGGTTCTTGACCTCACCCCACAGGCCCACGGCGCGCAGCGCCTTGTGCACGCGCTCGCGCACGTTCTCCCCGCGTATGCCCGTGAGCCGCATGCCGGCGGCGACGTTGTCGAAGATCGACATGGTGGGAAAGGGATTCGGCTTCTGGAACACCATCCCGATCAAGCGTCGCACCGAGGTGATGTCGACCTGAGGGTCGTAGACGTCGAGGTCGTCGAGCTTGACGGCCCCTGCGGCGTGGGCGCCGGGGATCTCCTCGTGCATGCGGTTGATGCACCTGATCACCGTCGACTTGCCGCTCCCCGACGGTCCGATGATCGCCGTCACCTCCCCCGCCGGAAAAGTGAGATTCACGTCCTTGATCACATGCATCTTGCCGTAGTAGGCGCTCAGTCCTTCGAGGACCACGTTGTGCCCATCGCCCTGGGGTTTGGGCGCGCCGAGGGCGGACACGTCGGGGGCCTCCTCGCGGGCGGTCGAGCCCTGCTGCGTCGAATCAGGTGGTGACACTACGGTTGGTTCCTTGCTCTGGGTATCGGGTCGGATCATGCCAGGCGACTCCTGCGCTGTGCGGCTCGCGCGATCAGGTTGAGGATGAGGACGAGGACGACAAGGGTGAGGGCGGCCCCCCACGCTCGCGCGACGATCGCGTTCCGGGGCGAGGTGATGTCGCTGAATATCTGAGTGGGCAGGGTATTCATCTGCTGAGAGAGATTGAAGGTGAGCCCGTTGGCGGTGCCGAGCGTGAAGAGCAGGGGCGCGGTCTCGCCCGCCCCGCGAGCGATCGCGAGCAGCGATCCTGTCACTAGGCCGGAGGCGGCGGTGGGGAGGACGACCCGTGTGACCACGCGCCAACGGGGCGCCCCGAGCGCGAGCGCCGCCTCGCGCAGGCTCCCGGGCACGAGGTTGAGCACGACCTCGGCGGAGCGGGCGACGATCGGGAGCATGAGCAGCGAGATCGCCACCGAACCCTTCCATGCCGTGAAGTTGCCGCCCACGTGGGCGACAACGAGGACGATGTAGATGAAGAGGCCGAAGACGATCGAGGGGACGCCGGTCATTACGTCGACGAAGTACCGGACCACGTTGGCGAACAGCGACTTCTTACCGTATTCGACGAGGTAGAGGGCGACGGCGATACCCAGCGGCACCGAGATCAGCGTGGCCAGCGCGACGATCTCGATGGTGCCGAGGATCGCGCTGCGGATGCCTCCGGGGTAGCCGAGGAAGTTGCCGTTCGGGTCGCTGGTGAAGAACTGGCCGCTCCACTGCCCGGCGCCCTTGTAGATCAGGTAGTAGATGACGAGGACGAGGGGCACCAGGGCGACGCCCGTCGCGGCGGCGAGCAGCCCGCGCATGATCCTGTCCTTGCGGCGCCGTCCGGCGCTGATGCGGGGCAGCTCGGTCATGCGCCCATCGCCGGCTCGATTTCGGGCTCGTCAACGCCGCCCAGGCGGTGCCGTGCGCCGTCGAACATCTTGCGCTCCCCACGGAGGACGTAGCCGCGAGCGAAGCCATTGACGAACAGAGTGAGGACGAAGAGGACGAGGCCGCAGGCCAGCAGGGCGGAGCGGTAGAGCGGGATATTCGAGCCCTCACCGAACTCGTTGGCGATCACCGCGGCCAGCGAGTAGCCCTGGCCGAAGATCGAGTGGGGGATCGCCGGGTCATCCCCGATCACGAGCACGACGGCGATCGTCTCGCCGAGCGCGCGACCCAATCCGAGCATGGCGCCGCCGGTGATGCCGGGACGCGAGTACGGGAGGACGGCGATCTTGATCATCTCCCACCGTGTCGCGCCCAGGGCGAGAGCGGCCTCCTTGTGCTCGGCGGGTACCGTCGAGATGACTTCGCGGGAGATCGCCGAGACGATCGGGAGGATCATGATCGCGAGGATGAGACCGGCGATGAAGACGCTCGGCCCCGCGACGTGGCCTCCGACCCAGGGGATGAAGGAGAAGGTGTTGGCGAACCACTGCTCGGCGGGCTTGAGCTTGGGGATGAGGACGAAGACGCCCCACAGCCCGTACACCACCGACGGCACCGCGGCCAGGAGGTCGACGAGGATGGTCAGCGGCCCCCGCAGGCGTCGGGGGCACAGCTGCGTCAGGTACAGCGCCGTGGCTACGGCGATCGGGACCCCGATGATGAGCGCGATCGCCGAGGTTACGGCGGTGCCGAAGAGCATGGCCGCGGCGCCGAAGATCAGCCGCGACGGGATCCAGCGGTTGTGGAAGGCGAATCCGAACAAACCGAACCGGTTGAACGCCAGCGTCGATTGGCCGATCAGCCGGATGAAGAAATAGACAATGAGGATGAGGACGGCGGCGGAGACGCCGAACAGCCCCCATTTCAGGAGCCGGTCAGGCAGACGCGCCAGCGGCGACCGCTCGAGAGCCGGGCGGTCGCCGCCGATGACGGGAGTGTGCGCCTCCACCTGATGCCCTAGCTGAGCGGTGCTCCGTTGCAGGTGAGCGTGGCCAGCTGCGCCTTGTCCTTGGCGATCAGGTTGGCGGGCAACGGCGCATACGGGAGCTGGTTGGAACCCGGGCCGAGCTCGGACTCTCCGGTGGTCAGGGCATAGTTGAGGAAGTCATGCACGCCCTTGGCCGCGGACGAGCTCGAGCCCGCCTTGCACGGATCCTTGTAGGTGTCGATGAACGTCTGCGAGACGATGGGATAGGCCGCTGGGTTCGGCGAGTTGATCGCCACCAGGCCCAGATTCGCCGGGACCTTCAGCCCTACCGCTGCCGCGGAGGTGTTCTGGATCGTGGGCAGGATGAACTTGCCCGCCGTGTTCTCGACGGCCGCGTAGGTGAACCCGTTCTGCAGGGCATAAGCCTGCTCGACGTAGCCGACCGCGCCGGCGGTCTGCTTGATCGCGGCTGCCACGCCGGCGTTCTTCGCGGCTCCGACCTCACCGCTCGGCCACTGCACGAGCTTGCCGGTGTCGACCTTCTTCGCGAAGGTTGGGTTGTAGGCGGCCACCAAGGCCGTGAATCCCGCCGTCGTGCCCGAGGAGTCGGAACGGTGGACGACGGTGATGGTCGTGGCCGGGAGGTTCACGCCCGGATTGAGCCCGGTGATCTCCGGACTGTTCCACTTCGTCACCGCTCCGTCGAAGATGTCGCCGATCACCTTGCCACTGAGCTTCAGGCCCGTCTTGACGCCGGGAAGGTTGTAGGACACGGTGATCGCGCCGAAGGCCATCGGGAACTGGACGGGGGAGCCCTTCTTGTCGAGGGTGGTGATGTCCGCGGCGGCGAGCGGCGGGTCGCTGCCCGCGAAGTCGACGGTCCCCGACTCGAGATCAGCGATGCCGGTCCCTGAGCCGACGGCGCTGTAGTTGACGGTCAGTCCCTGGGACTTGAGGTTCGAGCCCCACTGGGTGTAGATGGGGGCGGCCAGGGTAGAGCCGGCGCCGTTGATCGTCGCCGAGGTCACCTTCGTGTTGCTCTTGGTCGAGGACGAGGTCGTGCTGCTGCTCGACCCGCAGGCGGCGAGTCCGGCAGCGACGGCGGCAGTCGCTAAGAGGGCGCTGATGCGACTTCTGAACACAGGTTCTCCTTGGTTGATGATGACCGGAGTGTCGGCGGAACCGGAAGACGGCGTGTTACTGACTTGTGAACGACGTTGTTAGCGTTCCGCGCTCAGGCGGTAGCCGAAGCCGAAGTGCGTGTGGATGAAGCGCCAGCCGGGCAGGGCCCGCTCGAGCTTCACCCGCAGCTTCCTCACGTACACGTCCACCGAGCGATCGCCGGAATGCATGTCCCGTCCCCAGACGAGGCGGAAGAGCTCCTCTCGGGCCATGATCCGATCGGCCCGGCGCGCCAGCTCCGTGAGCAGGCGAAACTCCCGAAGCGACAGCATCAACGTCCGTCCGGCGGCAATCGCGATGTTGTCGTCGGGGAGGATCTCGAGCGGACCGACGGCGATCACCTCACGCCGGGTCTGGGACGCGGTGGAGATGGGGGCCGGACCGACGGAGACGGGCTCCGCGCCCGACCCGGGAGGGCCGGCGGATTGGGGCTGGGCGGCGGTCGACATGGTCCCGACCATGCTGCCCCGTCATGCCCTGCCAGGCGTTACCGAGTTGTGATTCGCTTGTGAAGACCTTGTGACCGAGCGGTAGCGGCGCGGCGCGCGAGGGCGCCCCCCGCTACCCGAAGGTCAGCTCAGGATGCGAAGCGAGCTCCTCGTCGGGAGCGGCTGCGATCTCGTCCCCGCGATCGAGCTCGGGAGCGAACCGGTACCCGACGCCGAAATGCGTGTGGATGTAGCTGAACTCCGGCGAGGCCTGACGCAGCTTCTGGCGCAGCTTGCGGACGAAGACGTCGACGGAGCGATCGCCGTGGGCCATGGCGTAGCCCCACACGCGCTCGTAGATCTCCTCGCGCCTGAGCACGCGGTCGGACTGGGCGAGGAGATCGAGGATCTCGAACTCGCGCGCGGTGAGCTCGAGGCTGACCCCGCCCGCGTAGGCCTGGTAGAGGTCGGGCCGGATGGTGATCTCGCCGACCATCAGCGCGCCCTCGAGCTCGGGCATCTCGTTGCGCCGATGCCGGCGGATGGCGGCCTCGACGACGCAGATGAGCTCCTCGGCATGACAGGGCTTCGTCATCCAGGCGTCGGCGCCCAGGCGCAGCCCGCGCACTCGCTGGGCGACGGACGAGGGGCCGGTGCAGATGACGATGGCCAGGCCGGGGAGCCGAGCGCAGACGCGCTCGAGGTACTCCCAGCCGCCGGGTCCGAGCACCGAGATGTCGAGCACCAGGGCGTTCAGGCGCATCGAGACGAGCGCCTCGGCCGTCACCGGCGTCGACAGCGCGCGATGCTCCCAGCCCAATGAGTCGAGCCGATT
>DASZMD010000284.1:0-8449 GCA_035551955.1 Solirubrobacteraceae bacterium
GCCCCCGGTTCCGGCTCGCCTTCACCTCCGGCGTGAGCGCCAACCGGGTGTGCTTCGAACGGGAGCTGCTCGACCATTGGCGGCTGGTGTTTGAGCGGGCGCCATGAAGGTTCGCTTCGCCATCGGCCCGGGCAGCGACGCGGGAGATCGCGGCGCCCTGATCGCCTTCGCCGACGCGCTCGAGGCCACCGGCTTCGACGGGGTGTGGCTCTCCGACATCCCCCTCGAGCCCGTGCTCGACCCCTTGCTCGCCTTGGCGCTGATCGCGGGACGTACGCGCCGGCTCAGGCTCGGCGCCAACGTCGTGCCGCTCGGACGCAACCCCTTCCTGCTCGCCAAGGAGCTCGCGCAGCTTGACCAGCTCTCGGGCGGACGCCTGCTTCTCAGCTTCGTGACCGGGCTCGGGCATCCGCGCGAGCGGGAGGCGCTCGGCCTCGAGGGCAGCCGGGGCGGCGCGCTCGAGCAGACGCTCGCCCGGGTGCGGGACTGGTGGGGGCGCGAGCACGCCGCGCGTCCCGTTCAGGACCGCTTGGAGGTGTGGCTCGGCGGCCGCGGCCCGAAGGCACTGGACCGGGTGGGCCGCGTCGCCGACGGCTGGCTGGGAGCGATGCTCACGCCCTCGGAGTCCGCCTTCGCGCGTGAGCGCATCCAGGAGTCGGCGGCCCGGGCGGGGCGGGAGGTTGACCCCGAGCACTTCGGCATGAGCATCCCCTACGCGCGCTCGACGCCCGACGAAGCGCTGCTCAGCAGCCTGCGGGCGCGCCGCGCCGACGTCGACCCCCTCGCGCTCCTGCCCGTCGGCGTCCCGGCGCTTCGCGAACTCATCGCGGCGTACGTCGAGGCCGGGCTGTCGAAGTTCGTGGTGCGGCCGGCGGAGAGGATTGTGTCGTGGGAGGACGAGGCGGGCTGGCTGGGAGAGGCGATTCTGGGAATGCAGACGTGAGGACGGGCCGGCCGAGGTCCCGGCGCCCCAGGCCGCGCTTCGTCCGCCATACGATCCCCGTGTGACCGAAGGCGATGACCTCTACGGCCTCCCGCTGGATCGCTTCGTCTCCGAGCGTGGCGATCTGGCCAAGGCGCTCCGTAGATCGGGTGAGAAGGAGGAGGCGGCGCGGGTGGCGGGGCTGCGCAAGCCCTCGGTGGCCGCGTGGGTGGTCAACCAGCTCGTCCGGACCCAGCGCTCGGCGGTGGCGGCCCTGTTCGATGCCGGGGATGAGGCACAGCGGGTGCAGTCGGAGCTCTTGGCCGGCCATGGCGATGCCCGCGCGCTCCGGGAGGCGGCGCGGCGAGAGCGCGAGGCGGTCGCCCAGCTCGCCGAGGTGGCGCGCGGACTGCTGACCTCGGAGGGGCAGGAGCCGACCCAGGCGACGCTCGAACGGGTGTCGGAGACGCTGCGTGCCGCGGCGCTGGACGCGGAGGCAAGGGCGCAGGTGCAGGACGGGCGCCTGGTCCGGGAGCTCCGGCAGGTCGGGTTCGGCGCGGGCGGCCTGGCGGGGGTCGCGCCGAGTGCCCGGGGGGCGAAGCCCGCGGCCAAGCGTGCGGCCCCGGATCGGAAGGCCGAGGCGCGCGAGGAAGCAGAACGGGCGGAGCGCGACCGGGCGGAGCGGCGCAAAGCCGCCCGCCAGGCCGAGGCCGCCGCGCGGCGCGAGGCGGAGCAGACTGCCCGCCACCTCCATGCCGCCGAGGAGCGGCGAGAGCGCGCGGCCGATGCGCTCCGCGAGGCCGAGGACGCGCTCGCCGCCGCTCGCGAGCGCGCCGGGGAGGCGGCCCGAGAGCATCAGCGGGTGCAGGAGAGCCTCGGGGACGTCTAGTCCGGCGCTTGCATCAGCGGCGCGCCCGGCGGTGCGTTGTGCGCGTCTAGTCCAGGCCTTCGATGATCTCGTTGGCCTGCGACCACTGCTCGGGCGGGACGACGAGATAGATGTCCCCCCGTCCGAAGCGATCGGGCGGGTGATCGGCGACGCAGCTCGCGTCCACACCCATCGCCCTGAGCTGATCGCGCCACGCCACCGCCGTCTTCTCGTCCTCGAGCGCGCTGACCGTTTCCCAGCCGTCGAGGCGCGGATCCCCGATCGAGATCACCGGCTCCTTGGCGCGGCCTCTGAAGAAACGCGGGATCGCCACGGGGCAAGCGTACGCGCCGGCGTACGTCAGCGCGCCCGGCAGGATTTGAACCTGCGACCTTCCGCTCCGGAGGCGGACGCTCTATCCCCTGAGCTACGGGCGCGGGGCCTGCGGGAGCTTAGCGGCCGCGGCGCCGGGTGCTCACATACCGACGGTGTTAGCGTCCCGACGGAATGCCATCCCGCCCCGTGCAGGCTCCCTGATGGCGCGGACGCGCCTGTCGCGCGCCGAGCGCACCGCGCTGACGCGCAGTGAACTGCTCGAAGTGGCCGAGCGACGCTTCTACCGCGACGGCTATCACGGGACCACGCTCGAGGCCATCGCCGAGGAGGCGGGTTACACCAAGGGCGCGGTGTACTCGGCGTTCGAGAGCAAGGCGGGGCTCTTCCTCACCCTCGTGGACGCGATGATCGACGAACGCCTGGAGGAGATCGCGGCGCTCTTCGCCGAGCACCCCATCGGCCCCTCGCGGGTCCGGACCCTGGCGCGCAAACCGGTCGAGGAACGGGCGCAGCGGTGGGCGCTGCTCGCGATCGAGTTCTGGATCCATGCCGCACGCGAGCCCGAGCTCCTTGCGCAGTTCGCCGCCCGCTACCGCCGGATGCGCGACGGCCTCGCGGCGCTGGCCGCCGAGACCTCGACCCCGTTGGGCGCCGAGTCGTGGGCGATCGTCACCCTGGCGCTGGTGAACGGGCTCGCGCTCGAGCGCTTGATCGATCCCGACGGTGTGCCCGAGGATCTGATGGCGCGAACCCAGCGCCTGCTCTACCCACCGCGCTCGGCGGAGTGAGCCGGAGCGGCCGTGCTGGCACACTGGCCGGGCAATGGACCTCTCCGTTCTCTTCGCCGGAACTGCCGCCTCGGTTCCCACTGCGCGCCGCGGCCTGCCGGCGCTGCTCGTCAGACGTGGGGCGGACCGGATCCTCTTCGACTGTGGTGAGGGCACCCAGCGCCAGCTCATGCGCTCGGTGGGGCTCACCGAGCTCACCGAGGTCTTCATCACCCACTTCCACGCCGACCACTGGCTCGGGCTCCCGGGTCTGCTCAAGACCTACGACCTCAGAGGGCGCGAGCGGCCGCTGCAGATCCACGGCCCGCGGGGTATCCGTGAGCTCGTCGTGATGGCGCTGCGAGTGGCGGGACGGGTGAGCTTCGAGCTCGAGCTCATCGAGCTCGAGCCCGGGGACGTGCTCGCGCGCGACGGGTACCGGATCGCGCCCTTCGCGGTGCGCCATCGAGGTGCCGCCTTGGGGTACGCCCTGTTCGAGGATGAGCGGCCCGGTGCCTTCGACCCGGCGGTGGCCGTTCGCCTCGGGCTCACCCCAGGACCCGAGTTCGGGCGCCTGCAGCGGGGGGAGACGGTCGATGGCGTCACCCCCGGTCAGGTGCTCGGGCCGCCGCGGCCCGGGCGCAAGGTCGTCATCTCCGGCGACACCAGCCCCACCGAGACGCTCAAGCTCGCCGCCCACGGCGCTGACCTGCTGATCCACGAGGCGACCTTCGCCGAGGAGGATCTCGAACGCGCGGCCGAGACCGGTCACTCGACGGCCGGGCAGGCGGCGAGGATCGCGCTCGAGGCCGAGGTCGGACTGCTCGCCCTCACCCACCTCTCGGCTCGCCATCCCGCCGCCGTCCTCCGCGACGAGGCGCGCGCGATCTTTCCCGAGACCGTGCTCCCGCGCGACCTCGACACGATCGAGATCCCGCTCGCCGAGCGCGGACGCCCCGAGCTCGTGCGCACGGAGAAGGCGCCGACCCCTGCGTGACCGGCCTCGACGGGGTGGAGACCGAGCGGATGGTCGCCGAGCGCCTGCGGCCCGTGCACCAGGACGAGCTCGCTCGCCTGCTCTCAGACCCGCGGGTGGCGCGGACGCTATGGCCCGGCGAGCCACCGCCGGGTGACGCGCAGCTCCGCTACATCCTCTCCGACAAGCTCGACCACTGGGACCGCTACGGGTTCGGGCTGTGGCTGCTGCGCGACCGCGCGACGGGTGCCGTGGTGGGGCGCGGCGGACTGCAGCACACCGTCATCGGCCGCAACGGCGAGGTTGAGGCGGGCTGGGCGATCGCGCCCGAGCGCTGGGGCGAGGGTCTGGGCACCGAGCTCGCGCGGGCGTGCGTGACGGTGGGCTTCGGCACGCTCGAGCTTGCGGAGATCATTGCCATGGCCGTGCCGTCGAACGTCGCCTCGCGCCGGGTGATGGAGAAGGCGAGCTTCGCCTACGAGCGCGACGTCGTGCACCGGGGCATCGACCACGTGCTCTACCGAGCCAGGCGCCCCGGCCTCCGAGCGCACCGGCTGCCAACGCCGGGTGATCCGAAACCACCCGCGACTGCGAAGTGACCAATCAGACAACCAATTTCGACTGATTGGAGCCAGGCATGCCCGAAGTGAATCCCGCGGTGAACCGCGGCACCTTTCTCCGTAACGCCGCCAAGGGCGGCATCGTCCTCGCCGGCTCGACGGGAGTCATCGCCGCTGTCGAGGGCGTGGCATTCGCAGCCACCCCCACCACAAGCGACATCGCCACTCTGCAGGCGGCGTACACGGCCGAGAGCCTCGCCGTCGTCGTTTACAGCGCGATCATCAAGAACTTCACCGCCTTCAAGCATCCCAAGCTCCAGAACCTCGACTACTTCCAGGCCGCGCTCAAGAACGAGCAGGATCACAAGGCGTTCCTGGCCGGCGCCCTGGGCAGCAAGACCCCCACGGGCCTGACCTTCAAGATCCCCGCCAGCGTCACCAAGACCGGGCAGTCGCTGCTCAACACCGGCGTCGCCCTGGAGACGGCGTTCGTCGAGGCCTACCTGGGCGCCGTCGAGACCTTCAGCTCGCTCGACCTCAAGCTGGTGGCGGCCAAGGTCGCCACCAACGAGGCGAGCCACTTCAGCTTCTTCGACGCGGCCGCCGGTGGTCACGGTGTGCTCCCCTCGGTTCCGAAGACGGCGACCATTCCCGCAACCGTCAAGAAGCTCAAGCCCTTCCTCGGCTGACCCGTCCACCACAGAGCCGGCCCCACCCACGAGGCCCGGCGCCGCCCCTCCTCGGCGCCGGGCTTCGGCCTGTCTCGGTCCCGGTCCGGCAGCCGCCGAGACCGCTGCTAGGCTCAGCTGCGTCGGTTCCTTTAACCGGGTCCTGCGAGACCAGGAAGGATCACGTTGGCAGAGCCCACGGTCGTCCTCGACCACGCTGATATGCGCCGCACCCTGATGCGGATCGCCCATGAGATTGTCGAGAAGAACCCCGCCGGAGCGGTGGCGGTGGTCGGCATTCATCGTCGCGGGGCGGTGCTCGCCACCCGCCTGCACGCCCTTGTGGGCGAGCTGCTCGACGCCCCGGTGCCGCTCGGCGACGTCGACATCTCCTTCTACCGCGACGACCTCTCGATTCGCCCGAGCGCTCCCGTCGTGCACTCGACCCACCTCGACTTCCCTCTCGAGGGGCGCACGATCGTCATCGTCGATGACGTCCTCTACACCGGCCGCACCGTGCGCGCGGCGGTCGAGCAGATCTTCGACTACGGACGACCGGCCCGGATCCAGCTCGCCGTGCTCGTCGACCGCGGCCACCGCGAGCTCCCGATCCGCCCCGACTACGTCGGCAAGAACCTGCCCACCTCACACCATCAGCGCGTCAACGTCAGGGTGCAGGAGATCGACGGTCGCGACGAGGTCACGATCGGCCCGGCCCTGGCGACGACTTCGTCGTCGCTTGCGAGTTTGCCTGGCGGCAAACTCGGGGACGGCGGACCATGACGACGGCGACGACTTCGTCGCCGCTTGCGAGTTTGCCTGGCGGCAAAGACGGTGGCCGGTGACGGCCCGCCATCTGATCTCGATCGAGGACGTCGACCGGGCGGGGATCGAGCGGATCCTCGATCGTGCCCAGTCCTTTGCCGAAGTGTCGGGCCGGGAGATCAAGAAGGTCCCCGCCCTCCGGGGCCGCACGGTGGTCAACCTCTTCTATGAGGCGTCCACGCGGACGAGTTCCTCGTTCGAGCTGGCCGCCAAGCGCCTGTCGGCCGACGTCGTCAGCGTGCGCTCGACGGGATCGAGCGTCGACAAGGGTGAGTCGCTCAAGGACACCATCCACACCCTCTCGGCCTACGACCCGGCGGCGATCGTCATCCGCTCGCCTCACGTCGGTGCCGCGGCCCTCGTCGCGGGCTGGTGCGATGCCTCGGTCATCAATGCGGGCGACGGCAAGCATGAGCACCCGACCCAGGCGCTGCTCGACGTCTACACCCTGCGACGCGCGCTGGGCAGCCTCGATGGCGTCAACATCTGGATCGTCGGCGACGTCCTCCACTCACGCGTGGCGCGCTCGAACATTCTCGCCTTCAAGCGGATGGGGGCGGAGGTCACCGTCACCGGCCCACCGACCCTGATCCCTCGTGGGATCGACGCCCTGGGGTGCACGGTCGAGCCCACGATCGAGCGCCTGGGGGAGGCCGACGTCGTCTACGTGCTGCGGATGCAGCACGAGCGCATGCACGAATCCTTCATCCCCTCGCTGCGGGAGTACGCCGCCCGCTACCAGATCTCCTCCGCTCGACTCTCACCGCGCCAGCTACTCATGCACCCGGGCCCGGTCAACCGCGGCGTCGAGCTCTCGGCCGACGCCATCGACTCGCCCCAGGCGCTGATCGGCGAGCAGGTCAAGGCCGGCGTCGCCGTACGCATGGCCGTGCTCTACGAGCTGCTGGTGGGGACACCGATCCTGGCGGCGGTGGCAGCCGGATGACTCACGCGGCCTCCAAACTGGCGATCCTGGATGGCGAGCGTAGGCGTCGCATGAGCGCGTCCAGTCGTCTCTACCGCCGCGAGCTCGAGCCCGCCGAGCTCCTGATCCGGGGCGTCCACGTGCTCGACCCCCGCGCCGGCCTCGACGAGGAGCGCGACGTGCTCGTCCGCGACGGCGTGATCGCCGAGATCGCCGCCCCCGAGTCGCTGCCCGCCCCGCCCGGCGGCGAGGTCCTCGACGGCTCGGGCAAGCACGCCTTCCCCGGCCTCGTCGACCCCCACGTCCATCTCCGGACCCCGGGTCAGGAGTACAAGGAGAACCTCGAGACCGGCACCGCGGCCGCCGCGGCCGGGGGGTTCTGCGCACTCATCGCCATGCCCAACACCGCGCCCGTGGTCGACGAGGCCGCCGTGCTCACCTCGCTGTGCGATACCGCCATGCGCGAGGCGCATGTCCCCGTCGGCTTCCTCGCCTCGATCACGCGCGGGCTCGCGGGGACCGAGCTGACGGAGATGGCCGAGCTCCGCGACGCGGGTGCGCTCGGGTTCACCGACGACGGGCGGCCGGTCGCCTCGGCGGGCCTGCTCCGCAAGGCCCTCCAGTACCAGCGCCTGTGCGGCGGCGTGATCGCCCTGCACGAGGAGGACCCTGCGCTCTCGGCCAACGGCGTCATGCACGAGGGAACCGTCTCGGCCCGCCTCGGGCTCGCGGGGATTCCGTCGATCTCGGAGTCGACGATGGTGGCGCGCGACTCGGCCATCGCCCACTACGAGGACGCGCGCGTGCACTTCCAGCACCTCAGCTGCGTCGAGTCAGTGGCCGCCCTCACCGCCGCCAAGGAGGCGGGCGCGCGCGTCAGCGGCGAGGCGTGCCCGCACCACCTGATCCTCACCGACGACGCCGTGGCGTCGCTCGACAGCCGCTTCAAGATGAACCCGCCGCTGCGCGGCGAAGCGGATCGCCGCGCCCTGATCGAGGCGCTCCGCACCGGCGTCATCGACTGCGTGGCCACCGATCACGCCCCGCACGCGCGCCACGAGAAGGAGGTTCCCTTCGAGCAGGCGCCGATGGGGACGACCGGCCTCGAGACCGCGTTCGCCGCCCTCTACAGCGAGCTCGTGCTCCCCGGCGACCTCGAGCTCGCGGTCCTGATCGAGCGGATGACCGCGGGCATGGCCCTCTATGACCTGCCCACCCCGAGGATCGCGCCCGGCGAGCGGGCGAACCTGTGCGTGGTCGACCTCCACGCCCGCTGGGAGGTCGGCGCCGGCGGCTACGTGAGCCGCTCCGAGAACTGCTGCTTCCACGGTCGCACGCTGCACGGCCGCGTGGTCCTCACCGTCGCCGACGGCGGCGTCGCCTTCCGCGCCCGGATGCTCGCGGAGGCGGGGGCGATCGCCTAGTGAGTCGCTCACCAATGGCAAGCGCGCCCGCCACGGCCTACGTCCTCTTGGAAGATGGGACGCGCTTTGACGGCCTTGCCTGCGGAGCCGACGGGCACGCGGTGGGGGAGATCGTGTTCACGACCTCGATGTCGGGCTACCAGGAGGCGCTCACGGACCCGAGCTACGCCGGGCAGCT
>DASZMD010000285.1:0-4100 GCA_035551955.1 Solirubrobacteraceae bacterium
CGGGAAGTAGTGGTAGAGCAGCGCCTTGGAGATCCCCGCCGCCTCGGCGATCTGGCGCATCGAGATCTCCTCGAAGGCGTGCTCGGTGAATATCTTGGCCCCGGTCTCGACGACCTGGCGGCGGCGCTCGTCGACCTGGAGACGGGTGTAGGCGGGCGTGGACATCTCGCCCCGCAAGGATACTTGACCTCCGGTCGACAGCTCGCGCGCCCCGCGGCGAGGCAGCTCCGCGGGCAGCGCCGCGGCGGGACGGTAGCCTGGCTTGGATGGTGGTGGCGTATCGCGAGTACCGGCCGCCCCCGGGTCTCGAGCCCGCGGTCGCGTGTCTGTGGGAGCACGAGCCGGCTCGCGACCATGCTCAGCGGATCGTGCCCGACACCTGCGTCGATCTCGTCTGGCTCGCGGGACATGAGCTCGTGATCGCCGGGCCCGACACCGCCGCGCGCACCGTCGCCCTCCCCGCCCGAGCCCGCTCCTCGGGGCTGCGCCTGCGCCCCGGCGCGGCGGGCTCCGTCCTCGGCATCCCCGCTTCCGAGCTCCGCGACCGTGAGGCGCCGCTCGCGCTCGTGTGGGGCGAGCCGGCGCGGCGCCTCGAGGAGGAGCTCGCGGGCGCGGATCCCGCCCGGCGCCTCGCGCTCCTCGCCGAGGCGGTGGCGAGCCGGCGGGCCGAGCCCGATGGACTGGTGCGTGCCGCGGCGAGCGCGCTCGCGAGACCGAGGGCTCAGGTGGCGGACGTCGCCTCCGAGCTCGGGGTGAGCGAGCGCCAGCTCCACCGGCGGGTACTCGCGGCCGTGGGCTACGGGCCCAAGGTGCTCGCTCGCGTCGCCCGCCTGCGCCGACTCATCGCGCTGGCCGACGAGCCCCTCGCGGCGCGCGCCTACGCGGCCGGGTACGCAAGCCAGGCGCACATGAATGACGAGGTGCGGCGCTTGACCGGGACGACACCGGTCCGATTCCTGGAAGACGCCGCGCTCACCGCCGCCTAGCCTGGCGCCATGCCCATCGATCTCGATGCCGCCGAGCGCTTCGTGCTCGCCAACGCCCGCCTGCTCGACCGCCACCGCCTCGCGGTGCTCCTCCACGGCGCGCCCATCGCCCCCGTCCTCGCCACCCTGCGCGCCTACCGCAATCCCGACGGCGGCTTCGGCCAGGCCCTCGAGCCCGACGTCCGCGCGCCCGAGAGCGAGCCCGCCTCGACCCTGCACGCGCTCGAGGTGCTGCACGAGATCGGAGCGCTCGAGGACCCGATGATCGCCGGCGCGGCCGCGTGGATCGGCTCCGTGGCCGGGGACGACGGCGGCGTGCCCTTCGTCCTCCCCACCGCCGCCCGCCACCCGCACGCGCCCTGGATGGTGCCTTCGGACGGCGGCTCGTTTCTCACCTTCGCGCTCGCGGCGGCGGTGTGGCGGACCCCCGTGCGAGACCCGTGGCTCGAGCGCGCGACCGAGTGGTCGTGGGCCCAGCTCGAGGGACCCGAGTCACCGGGCGGTTACTGGGTCAAGTTCGCCCTCGACTTCCTGGGCACCGTTCCCGACCCCGCCCGCGCCGCGGCGGCGATCGAGGCTCTGCGCCCGGCCCTCGGCGAAGACGGATCGCTGCCCGTCCCCGGCGGAATCGAGGACGAGCGGATCACTCCGCTCACCCTGTCGCCACGCCCGGGGGACCGCCACCGCGTCCTCTTCACCGAGGATCAGATCGCCGTCGATCTCGACGCCCTCGCGCGCGGGCAGCACGAGGATGGAGGCTGGATGTTCGACCACCTGGCGTGGTCGGCCGGGCAAGCCGTCGAGTGGCGCGGGATCGTCACCCTGCGCGCGCTCGCCATCTTGCGCGCGCACGGGCGCGCCTGAGCTCCGTCACTCCTGCACGTTGGCCGCGAGCCGGCCCAGCAGCCCTTCGAGCACGACGAGGTCATCCGCGCTGAGGCCGCGGCGCAGCCGCCGGTCGAAGGTCACGGCCGCCTCGCGCAGGCGCAGGAACGCCTCCTCGCCTGCGTCGGTCAGGTCGATCACGTGGATACGCCGGTTGTCCGGGTCGCGGCGGCGGGTGAGCAGGCCGTCGGCTTCCATCGCGTTCAGGTGGTGGCTGAGCGTCGCCTCCCGGACCCCCACCGCCTCGGCCAGCTCTCGCTGGTTGGCGAGCTTGCGAGCCTTGGCGTTGAGGAGGATGAGCCACACCGGCAGGGTCCCGCCCGCCTCGCCGAGCGCCTCGTCGAAGGCCCGGCTCACGACCCGCGAAGAGCGCGCGAGCTGGAGGCCGATGGGGACGCGGGCGGGGCGCACGGCGAGCGAGACTAACACATATGTTCGATCCCAAAGTGTTTGATATCTAACCCTTTGATCTCTATGCTTTCTGGCATGACCACTCCACTCCCCCATTACCCCGACCTCGAGGGCAAGGTGGCCGTTGTCACCGGCGGCTCGCGCGGAATCGGTGCCGCGACCGCTCGCGCCCTCGCCGCCAACGGCGCCACCGTGGCCGTCGTCGCCCGTGACCAAGCCGCCCTCGACGCCGTCGCCGCTGACATCAACTCCGCCGGCGGCCGGGCCCTCGCGGTGGGCGCCGACTGCACCGCGCAGTCCGATCTCGAGCGCTGCGCCCACACGGTCCTCGACGAGCTCGGGCCGGTGGAGATCCTCGCTCCCTTCGCCGGAGGCAACGGCATGCCCGTGCCCACCCCCCAGGAGACGGCCGCCCACTGGCGCGAGGTTCTCGAATCGGACCTCACCTCCACCTTCCTCACCATCAGCGCCTTCCTTCCTCCCATGCTCGAGCGTGCCCGCGGGTCGATCGTCACCATGTCCTCCGCCGCGGCCCGGCAGGCGGCGCACTCGAGCGCCGCCTACGCCGCCGCCAAGGCAGGTGTCATCGCCCTCACTCGGCATCTGGCGGGCGAGCTCGGCTCCCAGGGGATCCGCCTCAATTGCCTCTCGCCGTCGGCGATCGAGAACGAGCGCATGCTCACCTGGACGAACGAGGAGCAGCGCCGTCAGCTGGCGGGAGAGTTCCCGCTGCGGCGCATCGGCAGGCCCGAGGACGTCGCCGCCGCCGCCCTCTTCCTCGCCTCCGACGCGTCGTCGTGGATCACCGGCATCACCCTCGACGTCGCAGGCGGGAAGGTCATGGTCTAGACGGGCGATGATTCTCCTTGTCAGCTGAGTCCTGGTGGAGTAAGTTGCATCTGGTAACAGGGGCAGCCGCATCCGGATAGGGAGGAGGCGGCGCAAAGGAGGAGGACAACTTGGTGGGGCATATTGCGGTACCCGGCGCAGTGCCGGCACAGAAGGGGCAGGAGGGCGGCCACGGGGCGCTCAACGGGCTTGCGCCGGTGGCGAGCGTCAACGACGGGATTGCGGGCATGTCGGCGATGCGCGGCCTCATGCTCTACGGGGCGGTGCTGGCCTTCACCGGCCTCTACATCGACTTCATCGTCGTCATCTCGAGCGCGAAGAGTGGGATCAAACCCAACATCGACGCCACCCTGATTTCGACCGCGGCGGCACTCTCGGGCGTGCTGGGCTCGGCGTTTGCGCTGAAGATCGGCGTCAGGCCGAGCGCAGGCGCGGTCAACCGTGAGCTAGCCGCCCATGCGGCGCGTGCCCAGGCCAAGAGGGCATCGACGATCGTGGCGGGGTTCCGGCGGGCGCTGTCGCTCGAGCCCAGCGGGTCAGGCGCCAAGAGCTGGCCCCTGACCTTCGGTATCTGGGCCTACGCCATCGTGGCCTCGTCGGTCGTCGCCGCCTACATCCTCAATCAGAATGAGACCCCCGGTGCGGTCAAGGCGCTCGCCGTGACCTTCGGCGGTTACGTGATCGCCCTCATCAACATGGCCTACGGCATGACCAGGCAGGGCGACGGCTGACCTGAAGCGCGTTCACAACGCGGTCACGTCTGGGATGAGCGGATGATCTCCGCGAGCGCACCGCGCTGGGTTGAACCGCGGCTCGATCTCGGGGTCGACCCTGGGGGTTGAGGACCGGCGGCGATCTCAGGTAGGGTGCCGCAAAACTGACGTTTTGGGGGTCACGTGTACGAGTCGATAGTTGTCGGTACTGACGGGTCTGAGACGGCCCAGCGTGCGGTCGCCGAGGCGGGCCGCT
>DASZMD010000286.1:0-4823 GCA_035551955.1 Solirubrobacteraceae bacterium
GCGGTAACGCGCGGTCTCGAGTCGCTGGTGACATCTGTCACCCGCATGGCGGAGGTTGACCGGGCGGCGTTCACCCATATGGATTACCGCGAGGACCGCGCGGGGGTGTCCCGCACCTTCACCTGGCGCGAGGTCAACGCGCGCAGGCTCGCCGTGGCGGAGCGGATCAGTGACCTCGCCGGGCCTTCGGACCGGGTGGCGATCCTCTGCCCCCAGGACCTCAGCTATCCGATCGCCTTCCACGCCGCGCTGGCCGCGGGCACGATCGCCGTGCCCCTGTTCGCGCCCGAGGCGAGCTCGCACGCGGCCCGGCTCGTCGGCACGCTGGCCGACTGCCGGCCGCGGGTGTGGCTGACCACGCACGCCGCGCGGTCGTCGGTGGAGGCGCTGCTCGAGGATCCCCGGGTTCCGCGGCCGGCGGGCGTGATCAGTGTCGACGCCGTCGATCCCGCGGCCGGTCCCGAGTTCGCGCCGGCCGCCCCCCGGCTCGACGCGCCCGCGTACCTGCAGTACACGTCGGGGTCGACGCGCGATCCCGCCGGCGCGGTGATCACCCATGCCGCCGTCGCCGCCAACGCCGCTCAGGCGACGGTCGCCTATGGACTCGACGAGACCTCGACGTGCGTGGGGTGGCTCCCCTTCTTCCACGACATGGGTCTCGTGCTTCTCGCGTGCATGCCGGCGTGGCTGGGAGCGCGGTCGGTGTTCTCGACCCCGTTCGACTTCGTGCAGCGACCTCGGCGCTGGCTCGACCAGCTCGCGGCCAACGACAACGTGATCACCGCCGCGCCCAACTTCGCCTTCGATTATGCGATCGACAGGACCACGCCGGAGGATCGCGCCGCCCTCGACCTCTCGGGCGTGCGTGCGGCCATCAACGGCGCCGAGCCGGTTCGGGCCCGGACCATTGCGCGCTTCCAGGCCGCCTTCGGAGCGTGCGGCTTCGCCCCCGCGGCCCACCGGCCCTCCTACGGCCTAGCCGAGGCGACCGTGTTCGTGAGCACGAGCCCGGCCGGCACGGCGCCGCGCACGACCATGTTCGCGCGGGCCGAGCTGATGGCGGGTCGCGCGGTGCCCGCGCCTGCCGAGGCCGATGCCATCTCGCTCGTGTCGGCGGGATGCCCGGTCGAACAGCATGTGGCGATCGTCGATCCCCACGACGGCGCCCTCGTGGGCGAGCACATGGTGGGCGAAGTGTGGGTTCACGGCCCCAACCTCGCCACCGGCTACTGGTCCCCGGCGGGGGGCAGCGGCAGCGCCTTCGATGCTCGCCTGCGCGACGGCGCAGACGGGCTGCCCGTCGGGGGATGGCTGCGGACCGGGGACCTCGGCGTCCGCTACGGCGGTGAGCTCTACATCACCGGCCGGCTCAAGGACGTGATCATCGTCGACGGCAAGAACCACTATCCCCAGGACATCGAGGAGACCGTCCAGGAGGCCCACGAGGCGGTGCGCGGCGGGCGTGTCGCCGCCTTCGGGATCCCCGTCGAGGAGGAGGGCGGCGAGGCGATCGTGGTCGCGCTCGAGCGTGAGCGGGGTCCGGCTGGCGCCGCCGCCTTGCCCCAGGACATCGCCCGCGCGGTGCGCCGGGCGGTCTCGGCGGCCCACGACCTCAAGCTCGCGGACATCGACATTCTCGAGGGCCGCAAGGTGCTGCGCACCTCGAGCGGGAAGGTCGCCCGCGCCGCCAACCGCGAGCGCTACCTCGCCGAGCGTGGGCGATGAGCGGCTCGGGGATGCCGGCGGTGGAGCTCGAGCGGTGGCTGGCGCGAGTCGTCGGGGAACGGTGCGGGTTTGACGCCGAGGAGGTGGAGGTCGACCGGCCGCTCGTCGACTACGGCTTCTCCTCGCGGGACGCGGTCGAGCTCGCGGGCCGCCTCGAGGATCTCCTCGACCGCGCGCTGCCCACCACCCTGGTGTGGGATCACCCCACGATCGTCCGCCTCGCCGCGGCCCTGGCCGCGCCGCCGCGCGAGCAGGCGCCGCCGCGCGAGCTGGCGCCCCCGCGCGAGCTGGCGCCAGCGGCCGAGGATGCCATCGCCGTCGTCGGCATCGGGTGCCGCCTCCCCGGCGACGTCCACGGGCCCGAGGACTTCTGGCGCCTGCTCGAATGCGGAGGCGATGCGGTCGGGGAGGTCCCCGAGCGCCGCTGGCCCGCGCCCGAGGCGGCCGCCGACGCCGAGATCCTCGCGCGGATCACCCGCGCCGGTGGGTTCCTCGGCGACATCTCGGGCTTCGACGCCGAGTTCTTCTCCATCAGCCCGCGCGAGGCGCGGCGGATGGATCCGCAGCAGCGGCTGATCCTGGAGGTGGGCTGGGAGGCGCTCGAGCACGCCGGGATCGCTCCCGAAACCTTGCGCGGGAGCGCGACCGGCGTGTTCGTGGGGGTGAGCGCCGGTGAGTACGGGCACCGCTCCCTCGCCGAACTCGCGCGCGTGGATGCGTGGAGCGGGACGGGAAGCTCGCTGAGCGTGGCCGCGAACCGCCTCTCCTACGCGCTCGACCTGCGGGGTCCGAGCGTCGCCGTCGACACCGCCTGCTCTTCCTCGCTCGTCGCCGTCCACCTGGGGATGCAGAGCCTGCGCGCCGGGGACAGCGATCTGGTGATGGCCGCCGGCGCCAACCTCCTGCTCGGGCCGGCGGTCACCGCCGCCTTCCACGAGATGGGGGTGATCTCGCCCACCGGACGCTGCCGGCCCTTCTCGGCCGAGGCCGACGGGATCGTCCGCGCCGAGGGCGCGGCGGTGGTCGTGCTCAAGCGACTGGCGGACGCCGTCAGCGACGGCGACCGCGTCCTCGCCGTGCTGTGCGGGTCGGCCGTCAACCAGGACGGCCACTCCAACGGGCTCACCGCGCCCAACGTCGAAGCCCAGGAGGACCTGTTGCGTCGCGCCTATCGCTCGGCCGCGGTGGGGGACCGCGAGGTTGACTACGTGGAGGCGCACGGGACGGGCACGCTGCTCGGCGATCCGATCGAGGCCCGTGCGCTCGGCGCCGTGCTCGGCGGCGGATCGAAACCCGTGCTCATCGGCTCGGTCAAGAGCAACCTCGGCCACCTGGAGGCGGCGGCCGGCATCGTCGGGCTGATCAAGGTCGTCCTCGCCCTCGGCCGGCGCCGCGTCCCGCCCAGCCTGCACTACGTCGACCGCCACCCCCACATCGACTTCGCCGCCCTCGGGCTCGCGGTGGCCGACCGCCTCACCGAGTGGCCGCGCGCCCCCCGCCCGGCCCGGGCCGGGGTGTCCGCCTTCGGCTTCGGCGGCACCAACGCCCACGTGGTCGTCGAGGAGGCGCCCGCCGGGGCCCGCCGGGCGGCGGGCGCGCCCATCGACGACGGCGCCGTACGCCGCTTCCTCGTTGCCGACGCCGACCCCGAGCGCCTGCGCGAGCGCGCCGCCACCCTGGCCGACTGGCTCGAGGACGAGGGGAGCGGCGCCGCCCAGGAGGACGTCGAGCACACCCTGAGCCGGCGCCCGTCAGGTCGCGCCCGGGCGGCCGTGGTGGCCCGCGACCGGGATGGCCTGCGCGCCGGACTCCGGGCGTGTTCGGCCGGCAGCTCGTCGCCCGGCCTCGTCGAGCGCGGCGGTGGGCGCGGACAGGCAAACCCGGTGTGGGTGTTCTCCGGGCAGGGCTCGCAGTGGCCGGGCATGGGGCTTCAGCTCATGCGCGAGGAGCCGGTCTTCGCCGCCGCCCTGCGCGAGCTCGACGACCTCATCGCCCCCGAGGCCGGGTTCTCGGTGTGCCAGGAGCTCGAGCGCCGCGAGGAGCTAACGGCGATGGAGCGCCTTCAGCCCGTTCTCTTCGCCGTCCAGGTGGCGCTCTCGCGGCTGCTCGCGGCCCACGGGGTCAAGCCCGCGGCCGTGATCGGGCATTCGCTCGGCGAGGTCGCCGCCGCGGTCGCGGCCGGCGCCCTGTCGACGTCCGACGGGGTGCGGGTGGTGACCCTGCGCTCGCGCCTCCTGGCCACGCTGGCGGGGAGCGGGCGGATGGCCCTCCTCGAGCTCTCCGCCGAGGACCTGGCCGAGCTGCTCGGGGACCAGGACCCCGATCGCGCCGGAGTCGCCGTGGCCGCCTTCAACGCCCCGGGGCAGATCGCCGTCGCCGGCACCTCGGCCGAGGTCAGAGCCATCGTCGCCGCCGTCGAGGCCCGCGGGCTGCTCGCCAAGCTCATCAAGTCGACCGTTCCCGGGCACTGCATGCTCGTCGATCCCGTCGTCGAGGCCCTGCGCGACGGTCTCGGCGATCTCGCTCCGGACCCGCCCCACACGCCCTTCTACGGCACGGTGCTCGCGGACGCCCGGGCCACGCCCGCCTTCGACGCCGCCTACTGGGCGGCCAACATCCGGCGCCCGGTGCGCTTCGCCCAGGCCGTCGCCGCCGCCGCGCAGGACGGCTACGCCAGCTTCGTCGAGGTCTCGCCCCATCCCGTCCTCGTCCACGCCCTGATCGACAACGCCCATGCCGCCGGCATCTCCCGGCCCGTGGTCCTCTCCACCGGCCGGCGCTCGGATGACGAGACGATCGCCTTCCACGCCGGCCTCGCCGCCCTCGCGCTGGAGGGGGGCGCTCCCCGCGAGCTGCGGCCGGGCGCCGGCCGGGTGATCGACCTGCCGAGGACGAGATGGCGCCACGCCCGCCACTGGCTCGAGCCCGCGGTCGCCCGCACGTCGGTGACCGCCCATCCCGTGCTCGGCGAACGCGTGGAGCTCCCGGACCCCGCCCGCCGGGTGTGGCGCGCCGAGATCGACGGCAGCGGCGACGGCTGGATGAGCCTGTCGGAGTGGCTCGACATCGCCCGCTGTGCGGCGAGCGAGGCGCTCGCC
>DASZMD010000287.1:0-4893 GCA_035551955.1 Solirubrobacteraceae bacterium
CCCGGGCGCACGCCGAACAGGTGGACGAGGCGGAGCGCCGCGCCCGCGAGCATCACCCCCGGGAGGTCGTTGCCCGCGAACACCAGCGGTTGCTCGACGGCGCCGGTGGCGAAGACGTGGCGGCGGGCGCGAACCTGGTGCAGGGTGTCGCCCTGCCAGATGGGAACGAGGCCGTCGAAGTACCCGAGGGCCGGCGCCGAGGAGAGCACCTCGATCCCCGCCTCGCGCGCCCGCGCCGCGAGGGCACGGGCGTGCTCGTGGCCGCCCTCGTAGAGGAGCCGGCCGCCGGGCTCCGGTCCTTCGTCGGCGAGGACGACATCGGCCCCGAGCTCGGCCGCCGCGATCGCCGCGCTCAGCCCGGCAAGTCCGCCGCCCACGACGAGCACGTCGGCATGGCGGCGGCGGTACTCGGTCCGCCATTCCCGCTCGGGCTGCTGGCGCGGGAGGCGGCCGAGACCGGCAGCATGGCGGAGCACCCACTCGTACACGGGCCACAGGCGGCGCGGGCGGATGAAGGTCCGGTAGTAGAAGCCGGGCGGGGTGAAGGCGGAGCCGACCTTGTCGATCGCCGCCATCGCATCGCGCTCGAGCCCCGGCCACGCGTTCATGTGCTCGACGCGCGCACCCTCGCGGGCGGGCTCGGTGCACGCGCGCACGCCGGGGGCGCCGTCGACGGCGACCAGGCAGTTGGGGCACTGGCCGGCGCAGCAGAGCAGGCCGCGGGGCCGGTGGTACTTGAAGCTCCGCGAGAACGTCCGCCGCCCCGCAGCGTAGAGGGCCGAGCCGATCGTGTCACCCGCCAGCGCGGGCACCGGCTTGCCGTCGAAGGTGAAGGTGAGCGTGCGCGTGCGGTCGATGCGCTCGCCGGGCTGGGGAGGCAGGCGGGTCACAGCTCGCCGGGCAGGCCGACGCGCAGCACCTCATTCGTGCGCGTGTCGCGGTCGGCCTGGAACCAGGTCCGGCAACCCGAGCGGTGGTACCACCACTCGCGCTGGACGCCGGCGACGTTGCGGCGGAAGTAGTTGTATTCGTTGAGCTCGCGGAACGACGGCTCGCCCGTCGGGCGCTTGCTCACCTCGCCGCCGAAGGCGAAATCGGCGACCTCGCGTACGCCGCAGTGGGGGCAGCTGAGCACGAACGACATCTCGCTGCGATCGTAGACAACCGTGGCGCAAAGCGCAATACTATTGCCTATGACGCAACGGTCAGGTCCTCGGCCCATTGCCTCGGTGGCCCGGGCGCTGGCGCTCCTCGACGAGCTCGCCGCCGCCGAGTCCGGGCTCGGAGTCAACGAGCTCGCCCGCCGCATCGGCGTCAACCCCAGCACCGCTTCGCGTCTGCTCGCCACCCTCGAGTCCGCGGGCATGGTCCAGCGCGACGGCCAGGGCCCGTATCGCCTCGGCCTCCAGCTCGTCACCCTGGCCGACCGGGTGCTCTCCCGGCTCGACCTGCAGACCCTGGCGCGCCCGATCCTCGTCGAGCTCATGCAGTGCACCGGGGAGACCGCGACCCTGTCGGTCCCCGGCGAGCGCGAGGCGATCACCGTCGACTCGATCCCCTCCCGCTCAGGGGTGGTGAGTATGGCCAGGCTGGGGCGGCCGAGCATCGCCCATGCCACCGCGGTGGGCAAGGTCATGCTCGCCTTCGGGGGCGGAGAGCTGCCGGGAGAGCGCGATCTCGTCGCTTTGACCGACCGCACCATCACCAACGGCCGCGCCCTGGCGGTCGAGGTGGCGGCGGTGCGCGAGCGCGGCTACGGCACCGTCTTCGGCGAGCGCGAACAGGACGTCAACGCGATCGCCGCCCCCGTGTTCGACAACCGCGGCATCCTCGCCGCCATCCTCGGGATCCAGGGGCCGGCGAGCCGGCTCGAGGACCCCACCCGCGTGCTCGAGCCGCTCCGGGACGGGGCGGGCGCGCTCACCGGGGCCCTGGGCGGACGGGCGTAGGCCGCCGTTGCGCCGCGCGCTGGCCGCCACCCCCCGGGCCCTCACCCCGCTCGCGCTCCTGGCCGCGGCGCTCGCTCTGGTCCTCCCTTCGGGCTTCGTCGCCGCCCGCTCGGACCTCCTGCTCGCGCTCTTGGTCCTTGCCACCGCCCTCGGCATCTCCTTCGCCGACCTGCGCCGGCTCCGCGATCACGCCCGAGCGGTGGGGGTGCTGTCGATTGTCCCGCTCGTCGTTCTCGGCGCCGGCGCCTGGGTGCTCGGCCGGCCCTTCGCGCCGCCGATCCGCGACGGCCTCCTCGCCGTCGGCCTCGCCTCCTCGGAGGTCGCCTCGGTCGGCCTCGTCGCCCTCGCGCGCGCCGATGCCACCGTGGCGCTCGGCGCGGTGAGCGGGTCGCTCGTGGCCTCGGCGGTGCTCGGACCGCTGGCCATCGGGGCGCTGGCCGGAGGATCCACGCACGCCGACCCCCTGCCCCTGCTCGGGCGCTTCGCCCTGGTGGTCATCGTGCCCCTGGTGGTGGGGGTAGCGGCCCGCAGCGGCTGGCCGCGATCGCAGGTGGCCGATCCCGAGCGCGAGGGGATCGCGGCGCTCGTCGTCGCCGTTCTCGTCTACGCCGCCTTGAGCGGCACCCACGGCACGCACCACCTGGCGGCCGCGCTGCTCGCGAGCGTCGCGTTTCTCGCCGTGTCGGCCGTGGCGGGCGAGCTCTGGCGCCGCCGGGCCGCGGACTCCGCGACTGCCGTCCCCGGCGCGCTGGCCATCGCCATGCGCGACTTCGCCGTCGCCGCCGCCCTGGCCACCCAGGCCTTCGGCACGCGCGCGGGCGCGGTGCCGGGCGTCTACGGGGTGGTCATGCTCGTGGCCGGAACAGTGGCGGCGGGGCGGCTGGCGCGGGGGAGCACGCGTACATGACCGCTCGCGCGCCCGTCTCCGCGCCGTCCGCGGCTCAGTCGACGGGTTCGGCCACCGGCTCGGTGGTCGTACGCCGCGCCGTGGCCGCGTCGCGGCGCGCGGCACCCGGCCGCTGCACGTCCCGGCGCGTAGTCGCCAGGTAGGCCACGAACGCCAAGATCAGCAGCGCCAGCACGAGCGCGACCCGCCCGTCGCCCAACCCCAGCCCCGTAACGCTCTTGGACTTGCCCAGCCAGTCCGCGAGCGAGGCGCCGAGCGGCCGGGTGGCGACGTAGGCAAACCAGAAGGCGAGGATGGCGTTCCAGCCGAACTTCCGGTAGCCGACGGCGGGAATCGCGATCACCGCCGCGAAGATGAGCGCCGAGGGGAAGTAGCCCAGCCCGGCGGTGTAGGCGCTGAGGTCGCCGAGCGCCGTCCCCATCGCGAAGGTCGCCACCACAGCAGCCCAGTAGAAGAGCTCGCGTCGCGGCGTGTCGATGGTGTGGAAGGAAAGCGTCCCCTCGACGCGGTACCAGGTGATGAACACCACCGCCAGCAGGACGCCGTACAGGGCAGTCGAGGCGATATAGGGGACGCCGAAGCGGACGTGAAGCACGTCGGCGGCCATCGTCCCGAACACGCCGACCCCGCACACCGCGAGCCAGTACGTCCAGGCGATGTAGCGGCGCACCGCGAACTGGAGGGCGAGAGCGACGCAGAAGCCGACGAACCCGAGCACGACGGCGATCACGGGATCGATCGCGTGGACGCTGTAGTCCGAGGTCGCCTCTCCCATCGCCGTGGACAGGAGCTTGATCACCCAGAAGTAGATCGTGACCTCGGGGACCCGGAGGGCTCCATGGCGCGTCAAGCGTGCCAGGAGTTCTCGGTCGGCCACGGCGCCAGTCTTCCACAGCTTTCTAAAGGCTCTTTTAGGGGCTTCCCGGAACCCAGCTCGTTCCCGCCAGCGGCACCCGCGCCATGGCGGCGGCCTCGATGGTCAGGGCCACGAGATCCTCGGGCTCGAGATTGTGGACGTGGGACTTGCCGCACGCGCGCGCCAGGGTCTGGGTCTCGAGCACCAGCGTGCGCAGGTAGTTGGCGAGCCGGTGGCCGCCCTGCACGGGATCGAGGCGAGCGGCGAGCTCGTCGTCCTGCGTCGAGATCCCGGCCGGGTCGAGCCCGGCCTGCCAGTCGTCGTAGTAGCCGGCGGCCGAGCCGACGGCCCGGTAGCCCTCGTCGTGCTCGGGGGCGTTGTCGCCGAGGGCGATGAGGGCGGCGACGCCGATCGAGACGGCGTCGGCCCCGAGGGCGAGCGCCTTGGCCACGTCGGCGCCGGTGCGGATGCCACCGGAGACGATGAGCTGCACCTCCCGGTGCATCCCGAGCTCGACGAGCGACTCGACCGCCTGGGGGATGGCGGCGAGGATGGGGATCCCGACATGCTCGATGAACACCTCCTGGGTGGCGGCGGTCCCGCCCTGCATCCCGTCGAGGACGATCGCGTCCGCGCCCGCCTTGACCGCCAGGGCGACGTCGTAATAGGTGCGCGAGGCGCCGATCTTGACGAAGATGGGGATGCGCCAGTCGGTGATCTCCCGCAGCTCCTCGATCTTGATCTCGAGATCGTCGGGGCCCGTCCAGTCGGGATGCCGGCACGCGCTGCGCTGGTCGATGCCCGCGGGGAGGTCGCGCATCTCGGCGACGCGGGCGGAGATCTTGTGTCCGAGGAGCATCCCGCCCCCGCCCGGCTTCGCCCCCTGGCCGATGACCACCTCGATCGCGTCGGCGCGCCGCAGGTCGTCGGGGTTCATCCCGTAGCGCGAGGGCAGCAGCTGATAGACGAGCGTCTTGGAGTGCTCGCGCTCCTCCGCAGTCATCCCGCCGTCTCCGGTGGTGGTACTCGTGCCCATCTCACTCGCCCCGCGGCCGAGGGCCTCCTTGGCCGGTCCCGAGAGCGCGCCGAAGCTCATCCCGGCGATGGTGATGGGGATCTCGAGGTGCAGCGGCTCGGAGGCGCAGCGACCGCCGATGACGACATCGGTGGCGCAGCGCTCG
>DASZMD010000288.1:0-1644 GCA_035551955.1 Solirubrobacteraceae bacterium
GGGGCCCTATGTGGCCGGGACCTCGAGGACGCGATGAGCGCGGTGTCCGCGCCGGCTTCTACTTGTTGAGGTCGAGCACCGTCTGGGGGTCGGGGATGACGTGGTCCTCGGCGCCCTCGTCGGGGATGATCGCCGTGCCGATGGCGAAGAACTCGATCACGTGGCTTCCCCAGCCATGGCTGTTCTCGTGGATGTCAACACCGACGATCCCCTCGGCCTTGGCCTCGAGAGCCTCGGCCTGCATGCGCTCCATCGCCAGCTCGCGCGCGTCGTAAAGCGCCTGGGTGAAGTTCGGGAGCTCGACGTTGCGCCCAGTGTTCCCGAGCGATTGCTTCCAGCTTTGGTGGGCGACGTGGTAGACGCACGAGCCCATGACCATGCCCACCGGCCGGTGGCCGGTCTGGAGCACGGCCCAGAACTCCTGGCCGCTGAGGTCGGAGGTGAAGGGCCGGCCCGAGGGCGCCCGGTGGAGCTTGCCCTCGCGGTGCTTGACCGCCGTTCCCATGGCCACGAACTCGGCCATGTTCTGCCCCCAGTCGTAGCGCCCGATGTTGAGACGCACGCCGACGATTCCATCGGCGCCGAGCTGGTCGGCCTCCTCCTCCATCCGCGTCATGGCGAGCTCGCGCGCCTCGTACATCGCCTGGGAGAGCACCTGCATCTCCTGGCTCTGCTTCCACATCGCCTGCTGATAGCCGATGTGGTAGATGCTCGAGCCCATCACCAGTCCCACCGGCTGGAAGCCCGCGTGACGGACGAGGAGGAACTCGTTGACCGAGAGATCGCTGGTGTAAAGGCCGGAGCGGTTCTGCTCGATGCGCGCTCGGCCCGCCTCGGGAACACCCTCGGTGCTGGTGGGGTCGTAGGCCATGGACTAGTTCCTTTCGAGGTGGACCGCTAGAGGGAGAGAACCGTGATCGGCTTGTGCGCGGGGTGCTGGGCGGCGAATGCGGTCCGCAGCGCGGCGTCCTCGCGGATGGCCGTGCCCATGACGTGAAAGGTCACCTCGAGGTCCTCGGAGTCGATCATGTTGCGCTGGACCGAGTGGGTGCGCGCATGCTCGTCGATCTGGACCCCCACGAGCCCGTCGGCTCCAAGCTGCTCGGCCTGGTAGACGACGTTGCTCACCGCCTTCTCCCGGGCGTCATAGACGCCCTGGGTGAAGTCGCGGAGCTCCTGGTTGACCATCGACGCCCCGCCCCAGCCACCGGTGGTGGCCCGCTGGGTCTGCCACGAGGCGGGGACGTAATGGACGCTCGTGTGGGCGGCGATGCCCACCGGGCGCACGCCGGCCTTGCACAGCTGTACGAACTCCTGTCCGCTGAGATCGGTGAGGACGGTCTCCCCCTGGGGATGCTGCAGATGCGCGGGGAGGCGGACCGCGGTGCCGACGGCGACGAACTCGATGGCCCGGGCCGCCCAGTCGTGAGCGCCCTGGAGGATTCGCACTCCGACCACGGCGTCGGCGGCGGCGAGCTGCGCCTCCTCGGTCAAGCGGCTGAAGGCGAGGCTGCGGCAGCGGTTGAAGGCGCCCGAGAGGACCGTGACTTCGGTGGGGACGGTGTAGTAGATGGGCTGCCAGCCGACGTTATAGATCGAGGAGCCCATCACCTGCGTGAGCGGTTGCACGCCGAAGCCGGCGAG
>DASZMD010000289.1:0-5825 GCA_035551955.1 Solirubrobacteraceae bacterium
ATCCCCATGCGGATCCGGTTCATGCCCGCCCAGGTGAGGATCTCGAACTTGTCCTGCTTGACGTAGTTGGGGATCACTCCGTAGACGGCGAAGGGGATGTCGAGCTCGGCCTTCCACAGCTCGGCGAACTCCTCGAGCTGGGGGTAGGGGATGGCCATGAAGCTGTCGTCCTGGAAGTTGACGTGGGAGATCTGCGGTGAGCGGCGGCGCACGTCCTTGATCTGCTCGACCATGTAGTGGGCGCTGGGGTGACGGATGCGCTTGTACTTGAGATCGTTGGCGATGAACTTGGTGTTACCGCAGTAGCTGCAGTGGAAGGGGCAGCCGATCGACCAGATCGCCGTGTAGCTGAGTCCGTCGTTGAGGACGTAATCCCCGAGCTTGATGGGCTCGAACCCCTGTCCGGGCCGGTAGATCTTCTCCTTCTCGCGGTACAACGGAAACGGCAGCGACTCCATCTCCTCGGCGCTCATGAGGGGGAGGAAGTGGTTACGTATCACCTCTTCGCCGCGTTTGAACCAGAAGTTCTTGACCGCGGTGTGGTCGCGACCCTCGGTGAAGGCGCTGTAGAACTCCTCGAAGGCGAACTCTCCCTCGCCTGTGCAGATGGCGTCGACGTCGGCGGTGATGGCGTCCTCGGGATGGATGATCGGGTGGATCCCACCCCACATCATGTAGACCGAGGGATCGAGCTCGCGGACGCGCTTGACCACCCGGCGGGTCAGATCGGCATAACCGGTCATCGAGGAGAAGCCGAGCAGGTCGGCGCCGAGCAGCCCGTGCGCGACCTCGTCGACCTCGTCGTCGCTCAGGTCTCCACCGGCGCCGCGCCCGCCGGTGATCCCGTTGCGGATCGTCTTGTAGCGTGCCGTCGTGACGTAGAAGGCCTCGGTGTCGTGGTTGCGGCGGGCGACATAGGCGGCCATCTTGCGGAAACCGCACGAGGTGATGCCATCCTCGAGCGACACCATCCGGATGCGCATTGGCTCTCCCACTCCCCTGGACCCTCGGTTCAGGCCGACGGTCCGGAGTCTGGATGTGACCGCGGTCCCGGGGGCCTACGTGTGCGCGGATACCTTACATCGTCGCGGAGCAACGGCGCGCGGCCGTCCCGAACGCCGTCAACTCCCCCATAATCACGCGAGATGTCGACGCGCATCTGGCTTTGCGGGCGCCTACGCGTCAGCCTCGATGGGGAATCGGTCGAGCAGCGCCTGGAGCGCCGCCAGGCGCGCGTCCTCGCCGCGCTCCTGGTGCTGCGCCGCGAGCGCCCGATGCGCCGCGAGGAGCTGATCGAGGCGATCTGGCCCGACGCGAGCTGGGGCCAGCACGAAGGTGCGCTGCGCGTCCTGCTCACCGCCGTGCGCCGGGTCTTCGGCTCCGAGTCGCTCGCAGGCCGAACCGAGCTGCGGCTCGAGCTGCCCGAGGACGTGTGGATCGACATCGAGCAGGCCGCCGCCGAGCTCGCCGCCGGAGAGCGGGCCGTGCGCGAGGAGCGCCTGGCCGCCGCGTCGGGGGCCGCCCACGCGGCCGCCGTCCTCCTCGCCGAGCCCTTCCTGGCCGGAGAGAGCGCGCACTGGATCGACGACGCGCGCCGCGAGCTCGATGACCTCGCCGTGAGCGCCCACGAGCTCGAGGCCCGCGCCGAGCTCGCGGCGGGTAACCCGCGGGAGGCGGCGCGCGCGGCGCGCGAGCTCGTGTCCCGCGCTCCCTACCGCGAGGGCGGCCACGCGCTCCTGATGGAGGCGCTGGCCGCGGAAGGCAACACGGCCGAGGCCCTGCTCGCCTACGAGCGCCTGCGCCAGCTCCTGCGCGACGAGCTCGGGACCAGCCCGTCGCCGGCGGTGAGCGAGCTGCACGCGCGCCTCCTCGGGCCGTCCGGTCGCCCCTCCGTCCCCGCGCCGGCGGCCTCGACGCCGGGACCTCCCCGCCTGCCGCTTCCCGTCGCCCTCGCCCCCGTCGAGGGGGTGCCCTTCGTCGGTCGCGACGCCGAGCTCGGGGCGATCGGCGAGGCGTGGCGTAAGGCGAGCGGGGGGGCTCGCCGGGTGACCCTGATCGCGGGCGAGCCCGGGATCGGGAAGACCAGCCTCGTCGGTGAGCTGGCCCGCCGCGCCGACGCCGACGGGGGCCTCGTCCTCTACGGGCGCTGCGACGAGGACGTCGGCTTCGCCTTCCAGCCCTTCGTCGAGGCGCTGCGCGCGTACGTCTCCGCCTGCCCTCCGGCCCTGCTCCGCGAGCAGGCCGGCCGCGGCGCGCCCGAGCTCGCGCGCCTGCTCCCAGAGCTCGCCGAGCTGATCGGAGATGTGACCCCGCCGACGCGGCCCGATGCGGCGCTCGATCAGTACCTGATGTTCGAAGCGGTGGTGGGGTTCCTGGCCGCCGTCGCCGACCGCGTCCCCGTGCTCCTGGTGCTCGACGACCTGCACTGGGCGGCGCGTCCCACCCTGCATCTCCTGCGCCACCTCGTGCGCGCCTCGCCCGACATGGCGGTGTGCGTGGTCGGGACCTTCCGTGACACCGAGATCCCCACCGCCGCTCTCGCCCGGGGGTCGCCACACCCCCTGACCGAGATGCTCGCCGACCTCCGGCGCGAGCCGGGGATCGAGCGCCACGCGCTCGTCGGCCTCAGCCAGGAGGACATCGAGTCCCTGCTCGCCAAGGGGATCGACGGCAGCCTCGATCCCCGGAGCCGGTCGCTCGCCCGCGCCGTGCACGAGGAGACGCAGGGCAATCCCTTCTTCGTCGGCGAGATCCTCCGGCACGTGGCCGAGGCGGGGAGCGCGTCCGCCTCGGGGGGCATCGACCTCGCCCAGCTCGGGATCCCCGAAGGCGTGCGCGAGGTCGTGAGCCGGCGCTTGATGCGCCTCTCGGAGGACGCCCATCGCGTCCTCACGGTGGCGGCCGTCGCGGGGCCGATGGTCACGCTCGCGCTGCTGGAGCGGATCCCCGACGCCGGAGCCACGCCCGACGCGCTGCTCGACGCCCTCGACGAGGGCGTGCGGGCCCGGGTACTCGTCGAATCAGAGCGGCTGCGTGGCCGTTACGCGTTCGCGCACGCCCTGGTGCGCCAGGCGGTGTACGCCGATCTCACCGCGGCCCGGCGGGGTCGGCTCCACCGCCAGGTCGGTGAGGCGCTCGAAGTGCTCTACGCGGGTGAGCTCGAGCAGCACCTCCACGAGCTCGCCCACCACTTCGCCCAGGCGGCCGCGGGCGAGGAGGACAAGGCGATCGCCTATCTGATCAGGGCGGGCGACCAAGCCCAGGTCAAGCTCGCCTACGAGCAGGCGCTGACGCACTACCGCCAGGCGCTCGAGCTGCTCGAGACCTTTCACGACGACGCTCGCGTGCGCGCGCGGGTGGAGGTGACGATCTCGCTGGGCGAGGCGCAGCTCCGCGCCGGCTACCGCGCCTTCCGCGACACCCTGCTCGAGGGCGCCCGCGGAGCCCGCGAGCTGGGCGACCCGGATCTCCTCGCGCGCGCCGCGCTCGCCAACAATCGCGGTTTCATCAGCTCGATCGGCGAAGTCGACGACGAACGGGTGCGCAGCCTCCAGGATGCCCTGGCCGCCTACGACCCGGCGCCGAGCACGGTGCGCGCGCGGCTGCTCGGCCAGTTCGCCGTCGAGCTCACCTTCGGCGGCGACTGGGACGTGCGCCGGCGCCACAGCGACGAGGCGGTGGCGATGGCGCGCGAGCTCGGAGATCCCGGCACGCTGGCCATGGTCCTGTGCCAGCGGATCGCCGCCCTCTCGCACCCGAGCACGTCGGAGGAGCGGATCGCCGACGCCGACGAGGCGACGCGGATCGCTGCTGACCTCGAGGACCCGCTGCTCATGTACTACGCCGAGACGTATCGCGGGTTCGCGGCCCTCGAGGTCGGCGACCTGGCGGGAGCCGACGTGCAGATCGAGCGCCAGCACCGGCTCGCGGTCAGGCTGCGTCAGCCGATTCTGAGCTGGTACGACCTCGTCATCCGCGCCAAGCGCGAGCTCATCGTCGGATCGCTGGCCGAGGCCGACAAGCTTGCCTTCGAGGGCTTCGAAGCGGGGCAGGAGGCCGGTCAGACCGACGCCTTCCGCTGGTATGCCGGGCAGCTGTTCGTGATCCGCATGCACCAGGGCCGCCTCGAGGAGCTCGTCGACGCGCTGGCGGCCGCGCCCCGCCGGGCCGGACCGAGCCGCACCGTTCCCCTCCTCACCCAGGCGCTCCTGGCGACGATCTTCACCGAGCTCGGCCGAGACGAGGAGGCCCGAGCCGCCTATGAGCGCCTGATGTCCCGCGATCTCGCGGATCTGCCCCATGACTTCTCGTGGCTGGCCGTGGTCGCGCTCGCCGCCGCCGCCGCCGCCGCTCTCGGCGACCGCCCCCGGGCTGAGCCGCTGATCGCGAGGATGGCCCCCTACCGCGACCGCTACGTCGACATGGGCTCCTCGTGGCTCGGATCGGTGGCGTACTACCTCGGTCTCCTCCACGCCTGCGTCGGAGACGTCGCCGCGGCCCTGGACTCCTTCGAGCAGGCCCTTGCCGCCGAGACCGTCCTCGGCAGTCACGCCTGGATCGCCCGCACCAAGCTCGCGTACGCCGCCGTCCTGCGTGAACGCGCCCGCGACGACGACCTCGCCCGGGCCGCCGAGCTGACCGAGGAAGCGCTCGAGGCGGCTCGCTCACTCGGCCTCGGCTCGATCCTCCGCCACGCGGGCGTCACCCGCGGATCAATTTAAGGGGGCGGCCGGCTCCGGTTCCCCCCGGAACCGGAGCCGGCCGCCCCCTGAGCCCCCAGGCCCATCTGACCAGCTGCCCCCTCTCTTGCCCCCTGCGTGCCCCCAGCCCAGCTATGCCCCCCCGCCCCAAGCTTCAGGCGGACGGCCTTCCGAGACGCCCCCATCTCCGAAAGGCCGTACCGCCGCGTGCACTCGCCCCGCTTCCGGCCTTAGGCCGGTTGCTGCCAAGTCCCGGTCCCTGACGTCCCTAGCTTGGTTCGACTGCACGGGGGGAAGTGTCCGGCCCGAGCGTTGCCCCGTCGTTGCACCACCGTTACCGCCTGCGGGGCGGCTCCGGCAACGCGCCAACGATGCAGGTTGGCCACCTACCGATGCATCCTCGCGCCCGCGAGCGTAATAATTGCCGGCCGTGGGAGCCCGTCTGACCGTCCTCGGCATTGCCTGCGCGCTGGTCGGCGCCCTGGCCGGCTGCGGGCAGGCCCAGCCGGGCGCGGATGTGGCCAACTCGAGCCAGAGCCAGATCGCCGTTCAGGCCCACCCCCAGGTCGTCGAGCCCGTCGCCGGCGCGACCCCCGCCGCGCGCCGGCATCAGTCGGCGCCGGCCGCGCCGAGCCCGAGCGCGAGCACCGGACCGCTACCCGAGCCGGTCTCGCTGACCCAGATCCGCCAGCAGCTCGCGCGCAGCGGCATCTCCGCCAATCCCAACGTGGCGACGCTCACCCCCAACGGGTTGGCCGTGGCCCCCATCGGCGCACCGCCCCAGGTCCAGGAGATCGTCAACGCGGGCAATCAGATCGCGCTGCTCGGCTACTTCTACGGCGGCGGCCATGGGACGTTCGAGGACACCAGGTACGACTGCTCCGGGTCGATCAGCTTCGTGCTCGCGGCCGCCCACCTGCTCGGCACCACCGAGACCTCGGGAGAGCTCGAGAGCTACGGCACGGCCGGGCCGGGGAAGTGGATCACCATCTTCGCCAACGCGGGCCACACCTACATGTACGTGGCGGGCCTGCGTTTCGACACCGTGGCGCTCGCCGAGGGCGGCTCGCGCTGGTCGAACCGCACCGGCAACGACGGCGGCGCCTTCGTCCAGCGTCACCCGGT
>DASZMD010000290.1:0-2897 GCA_035551955.1 Solirubrobacteraceae bacterium
GACTCGTCAGCAAAGGCCGCCAGCCGGGCTCCGTCATCGATCACATCCGGCACCACCAGGGGCTTACCCGCGGCCAGAACCTGAGCGTACTCGGACCGCAGTCCCGCCTCGTCGAGGTGATCGACGTAGCGGACCCGGGCCTCCCGCGGCAACCGCAGGGGAAAATCCATCGCCCCGATCTCGATCCCCTCGCCGCGAAGAAAGCGCAGGGCAACGTCCTCCCTGAGCGTCTTTGCATCCCCGAGAGCGCCGCGCAGGTACGCGTCGCGCAGATCGCGCCGGACGCGCCTCGACACGTGCCTCGCCGCCAGTCCAGATCTCCTCAGCACACCCGCCGGCGCGCCCTCACCGTCGAGCATCCCGCACATGCAAACGGCGTCAGTCGCGGCGCTGGTCGTCCTGAGCAGCCCGCAGCATCTTGGTAACCGACTGCAACAGCACCCAGGCGATGGCGGCGTTCTTCTGCACGAGCGGCTGGAAGTCCCAGCAGGTGAGCCCGTAGCAGACGAGGTCGCTGGTGGCGGTGATCGTTGCCGTGCGCTGCTTCCCGTCGATCAGCGCCACCTCGCCGAAGTGGGCGCCGGCGGTGAGCGTCGCCCGGGTCTTGCCGCTCACCGTAACCTCGGCCTCTCCGGACTCGATCAGGTAGAAGGCGCCGGCACCGGAGCCTTCCTTGGTCACGATCTCCCCGGCGGAGAAGCGGCGCTTCTTGAACAGCTGTGCGACCTTCTCCAGATCGTCCTGGCCCAGGTCGGCGAACAGCGGAACCTGCTGCACCGTTTCGACCGCAGGTCCCACCCTCTGGCCCTGTGGCCCCGTTATCTCTCCGGCGCGGGTGATCGCGCGGCACTGGAGTAGGTACAGCTCGCCGTCGGCGATCGCCCACTCGATGTCCCGGCCCCGGCCGTAGACCTCCTCGCACCGGGTGGCCAGACCGTGCAACGCTGCGAGCTCCTGATCGGTGAGACACAGCTTCTCGACGAGCTCAGCGGGAAGCGACTCCTGGAAGGTGCCTCCGTCGGGGAGAGGGCGAATCGCCACCTTCTTCAGCCCCGGCCGGCGCTCGAGGATCTGTCCGCTGCGCGCGACCCGGTACGAGTCGGGTATCACCTGGCCCGCGACCACCGCCTCGCCAAGCCCCCAGCTCGCCTCGATCATCCGCTCGTCGGCACCGTTGACGGGGTTCTGGGTAAACATCACTCCGGCCACCGCGGGATCGAGCAGCGATTGGACCACGACGCCCACGCTTGGTCTATGAAACAGACCCACGCGCTGGCGGTAGGTGATCGCCGAGTCCGAGTTCGCCGACCACCAGATCGCCCGCACGGCGTCGCCGACCTCTTCGACCGTGCGGACGTTGAGGAGGGTGATGTGCTGACCGGCGAAGCTCGCCTCCGCGCCGTCCTCGTCGACCGCAGAGGAACGCACGGCCAGCGGCAGGGGCAGGCTCCTGACCGCCTCGGCTACTTGGTCGATCGCCGCCGCTTCGCCGGACGCAACCTCTTCGACGATCGAGCCGGCGAGCGCCACGCCCGGCGGGAGGGGCAGGCCGCCCCGGGCGGCCGCCCCCAGGCCGACGGCCTTGGAACCGAAAACCGGCTCCTCCTCCGCGTCCACCAGTGGGACGACTGTGATCACCCCAGTACCGACACTTCGCCGGCGTCTCCGTCCACCCGCACGCGAGCCCCGTCGGGAATACGTTGTGTCGCGTCGCGTGTGCCCACGACACCCGGGATCCCGTACTCGCGGCTGACGATCGCGGGGTGAGAGAGCAAGCCACCGCTATCGGTGACCATCGCGCCGAGCAGCGGCAGCAGGATGTTGAATGCCTCGGTGGTGCACTCGGTCACGAGGACGTCGCCCTGGACGATCCGGTCGAACTCCGCGGGCCCGGAGACACGGCGCGCCGGGCCCTCGTAGACGCCGCTGCTGGCGGCCAGCCCGCGGAGCACGTTCTCCTCGTGGGCCTCCTGCGAAGGCGCGAACATGGAGTCGATGGTGATGCCGACGGCACGCATCATCCGTGCCTCGGCGGCCGGCAGACCCGCCGGATCAGGCGGCGGTGGCGCCGGCGGCCCGAGCAGCATCGGGGCATCCTTGGCGTCGTGTGTCGTGCGCCATTCCGTACGAGCTGCAAGCTCCTGCGCGGTGGGTCCGTCGCCTCCCGAGATCAGCGACCGCATCTCGTCGAACGACGCGTCCACGAAGTGCTCGGGGTCGTCGATGCGGCCCGCGGCGGCGAGCCGGCGGCCGGCGGCGAGAGCAGCTCGGCGCATGATCCCCGAGGCCCAGATGTCGCTGTACACGCCACGCTCGTCGCGGATCCTGTACATCAGGCGAGCCTCCTCGACCAAGCCGTCGAACTCCTCGCGATGCTCGCTCGGGACCTTCTCGCGGATCTCGGCGATCTTGGCCTCGATCTCGACCGCTGACCCCGTCTTGCCCGTGCCCTCGACCTGAGCACGGATCGCGCGCAGCAGCACGTCGGGCATCTCCAGCGCGTAGCGACCGGAGATGTCGAATCCGTCGAGCAGCCGGTAGCCCACGAGATCGAGGTAGCCGGATACCGCGCGCCCGGCGTCGCTGTCGAGGCTGCGCAGCCGCGCGAGCCTCTCGCCGGGATCACCCCCGGAGTTGAGGATCTCCCCAGCCACGGGATCGTCCTTCACCGCGCTGACCATCTGTCCGAGCTCGTCCGAGGCGCCGGCCGAGACCGGGGCGCTGCCCCGCATCATCCCGAGGAGCTCGGCGTGGGGAACGCCGGTCCAGTCGCCGGCGTGAGCGAGCAGATCACCGAGCGCCACCATCGCCGCGCCGGTGAAGCGCATGTGCTGGTAGATCATTTCGCGGTGATGCTCGCGGCAGCGAACGACGTACTCGGTCAGGTCGGCATCGGA
>DASZMD010000291.1:0-11557 GCA_035551955.1 Solirubrobacteraceae bacterium
GCCTTCCCGGGCCAGGGAATCGTCGCCGAGACCTTCAACCTCCAAGCCCTGGACGGCTACACGGTGGGCGGCACCATCCACCTGATCCAGAACAACCAGGTCGGGTTCACCACCGACCCCGACGACGCCCGCTCGACGCGCTGGGCGTCCGATCTGGCCAAGGGCTACGACGTGCCGATCATCCACGTCAACGCCGACGACGTCGCCGCCTGCGTCTCCGCCGTGCGCCTCGCCTTCGAGTTCCGCCAGCGCTTCGGACACGACGTCCTCATCGACCTCATCGGCTACCGGCGCTTCGGACACAACGAGGCCGACGAGCCCGCCTACACCCAGCCCGAGATGTACGCGCGGATCAAGAAGCACGCGCCCGTGCGTGAGCTCTACGCGCGCCAGCTCATCGATCAGGGCGTGGTCAGCGAGGGAGAGACGACGGCCATGACCGACGAGGTGTGGGCCATCCTCAGCGACGAGCACCAGAAGCTCAAGGCGCAGATCGCCGCCGCCAAGAGCCTCGAGCATCACACCGGCGAATATCAGCTCGATCGTTCCGCCTCCCCCGAGGTCCAGACCGCCGTCTCCGAACCGCGCCTGCGGACCCTCAACGAGGAGCTCCTCTCCGTTCCCGAGGGGTTCACCGTGCATCCCAAGCTCGTCAAGCAGCTCGAGCAGCGCCGTGAAGCGCTGGGGGCCGAGGGCGGCATCACCTGGGCCCACGCCGAGGCTCTCGCCTTCGCCTCGCTCCTCACCGAGGGGATCCCCATCCGCCTCACCGGGCAGGACGCCGAACGCGGCACCTTCAGCCAGCGCCACCTGGTGCTCCACGACGCGCGCACGGGCCAGGAGCACTCCCCGATCCAGAACCTCCCCGGCGCGCTGGCGCCGATGGAGCTCCACAACTCCCCCCTGTCCGAGCAAGGATGCCTCGGCTTCGAGTACGGCTACTCGCAGGAGGGCCCGGAGACGCTCGTTCTCTGGGAAGCCCAGTTCGGCGACTTCGTCAACAGCGCCGAGGTGATCATCGACCAGTTCATCACCCCGGGCCTGGCCAAGTGGGGCCAGACCTCGCGCCTCACCCTCCTTCTCCCCCACGGGTACGAGGGCTCGGGCCCCGAGCACTCCTCGGCGCGGCTCGAGCGCTGGCTCCAGCTCGCGGCCGAGGGCAACATCCGCGTCGCCAACTGCACCACCCCCGCGCAGTACTTCCACCTCCTGCGCCGTCAGGCGCGGGTCGCCAAGCAGCGGCCGCTGTTCCTGATGACGCCCAAGAGCCTGCTCCGCCTCCCCCAGGCCCAGAGCAGCATCGAGGAGCTCGCCGGCGGGCAGTTTCGCCCCGTGCTCCCAGAGCCCGGTGTCGATCCCGAGCAGGTCACGCGGCTCGTGCTGTGCTCGGGCAAGGTCTACTACGACCTCATCGGCCACGCGGACCGCCAGGACAACCCGGGCGTGGCCGTCGGCCGGATCGAGCTCCTCTACCCCTTCCCCCAGGGCGAGATCCTCTCCCTCCTCGCCCGCTATCCGAACCTCCAGGAGCTCGTGTGGGTCCAGGAGGAGCCGCGCAACATGGGCGCCCGCATGTACATGGCGCCGCGCATCCTCCAGGTCCTCCCCGACGCCATCCACTTCGGCTACATCGGCCGACCCGAGCGCGCCGCCTCGGGCGAGGGCTACCCGGTGGCCCACGCCAAGGAGCAGGGCCGTATCGTCTCGACCGCGCTCGACCTGAACCGGCCCGTGTCCCAGTACCCGCGGAAGCTACCCGGCGAGCGCTAGCCTCGCGCACGCGGCGCGGGTGTGGATGGGACGAACCTGCCACCCGTCGTGGTGGGAGTGGAAGAGGACGATCGGGTTGCCCTGGGCGATCGCCTTACCGGGTTTGTAGCCGACCTCGCCGACGTTCACGCCCATGTCCCATGCCAGCACGCTCTGATGGCCGACATCGGTCACGGGCTGGCCGCAGGCGAGGACGCGCGCCGGGCCGCCGATGCGGGCGATCGCCGCCTCGAGCGAGTCGTCCTGGGCCGCGAAGCGGTGGGCGTCGCCGATCTCGCCGCGCACCGTCCGCACCCGCTGGGCGGCGTCGGGCACGAGCGCGGTCACGAGCACGGCCACGGCGACGGCGCCCGCCACGCTCGAGGAGCGCGGGAAGCGCGCGGTCCCGGCGAGGACCCAGCCCACGGCACAGGCGGCGAGCACGACCACGATCGCGGCGGGCTCGATCAGGTATCGGGGCACGGCCGAGAAGCCGTGGTAGGCGAAGGCGATCTCGACCGCCACCCACAGCGCGGCGGCGGCGACGAGGACGAGCGGCGCTCGCTTTCGCCGCGCCAGGGCGAGCACGAGCCCGGCCCCGGCCGCCAGCCACACCGGCAGCTCATAGAGACCGTGGTAGCGCCCGATGACGCCGGTGATCTTGCTTCCGTGCACGGCGTTGGGCGAGCGGAGGTCGAGGTGGGCGGCACTCATCCAGCTCTTGGAGGTGAGCGCGGGGATGCCGAAGGAGAGGACGGGGATGAGCACGAGGCCGGCGAGGAGAAGGAGCCGCGTCGAGGTCGCGGGGACCGCGCGCCACGCCCACGCCGCGTAGAGGAGCGCGAGGGGCCACGCTTCCGGGCGCCCGAGTGAGGCGAGCACGAGGAGCGCGAAGGCCAGGCGCGGGCGCTTGCCGAGGTGGGCGTCGATGGCCGCCAGGCACAGGGCCACGACCATCGGGTCGGAGCTCGCGATCAGCGCCAGGTGCGAGTAGCCGATGATCCCCAGGACCCCGGCGCCGGCGAGGACGGCGGCGGCGGCGGGCGCGTAGCGGCGCCCGGGGGCGGGGCCGGTGAGCCGGTAGGCGATGCGCGCCGCGAACACCGCCCCGGCCAGCGTCGCCGCGACCGCGGTGACCATCCACAGCTCCATGGCGCCCCGACCCGCCAGCGCGTAGGGCACGGTGAACAGGTAGGTGAGGGCCTTCCACGAGGGCGCGCCGTCGGTGTTGAGGTCGAGGTGGAGCGTCTGGTGGCCCCACACCAGCCAGCCGTAGGCGTCGTAGGCGGGACGCATGTGCGTGAGCACCACCACGAGCACGGACAGCGCGAGCACGACGACGATCACCGCCAGCCACGTCAGCACCGGGCCGGCACGGCGGAAGCGCACGGCCTTGACGGCGGCCGGTCCCTCCGGGCCCGGAGCCGCTGTGATCGTTTCTTGTGGCACCTCGAAGCGGCGACGCTACCAAGCGGAGCGGCCGGGTCAAGGCAATAGCCTGAGCGCGGTGAACGGCGAGCGTGAGCGGATCATCCTCGAGCGCGTGCGGGCGACGCCCTCAGGGTTTGTGCGCACCTACGGCGATGTCTCGCCCGGGGCCCCGAGGCTCGCGGGCGCCGTGCTCCACGCCTGCTCTGACGCGAGCGTTCCCTGGCACCGGATCGTGCGCGCCGACGGCTCGCTCACCCAGGGGGCGCGCCAGCGGGCCCTGCTCGAGGCCGAGGGGGTGCCGTTCCGGGGCGAGCGCGTCGAGATGCGCCTCGTTCGCCTGCCGGGCTAGGGCGCCTTGGCGAAGTAGCTCTGGCCCGTGCGCAGGGTGACGTGCTTATGAGTCCGGAACACGGTGACGGTGACCTCGCCGTGCGAGACGTGCGTCAGGGTCCCATCACAGCGATCGCTCACGGTGAACTTCGTTCCCCGGACCGTGGCGGCGCTGTACTTGCCCTTGGTCTTGTAGTTCCCGTGTTCGTTTGCTCCCAAGGTCTGCAGCACCTTGTTGCTCAGGGGCTTCTTCTTGGCGATCACCGCCGTCGTGTGGCTGATCTTGGCGCCCGCCGTGCATCCCGAGTAGCTCGGGGCGCCCGGGAACACGCCGTTATCGAGGAGCTGGAGGACGGTCAGGCCATGGAGGTTGGTGGATCCGCTCTGACCCACCGCGAACAGCCCGCCGAAGAACAAACCCGACTGGGACTTGGCGCGTGCGTGCTTGCTCTTTCTCGTGGTCGCGGTTGCCAGCCTCAGCTTCCCGTGGCGCGCGTCGACCTGGGTGCCCACCGGGAGCTGAAGCGCCTGGGTCAGGGGGATGAAGTTCCTGCCCGTGGTCGCGTTCGGCCTCACAGCCGCGATCCTCGCCCCGGGAGGCGCCTTGACGTACACGAGGCCGGAGACCGGAACGAAGTTCGCCTCCTTGCCGAGCACCGGCGGTGGAGGTGGCGGCAGCGCTGCCGTCGTGAACGTCTCATCGGGGCCCACCGTCGTCCCGTCTGCGTTGGTGGCGACGACGCGTACGTGATACAGCGCGTCGGGCACCAGGTCCACGGCGAGCGCGGTCACGGGATCGAGGCTCGCGCCCGGGGCGAGCGCCTGCTCGGGAGTGGAATTGACGTAGATGTCCGATGCGGTGGTCAATCCATACTTCGGATCCAGGCCGTATTCGAAATGGAAGGTGGTGGGCAACCCCTCGGGGTTCACCCCGGCCGCGAACGCCGCCCCCGCGGGCCCGGTCACCGTCGTCGGCCCCGCCACCACCACCGGGGGGGACGCCACCGTCACGGACTCGGGCTTCGCGGTGGGCGCGCTCGTCGCCGAAGCGCTGCCGTCGTCGGTGTTCGCGGTGACCTGACAGGCGAGGAGGTGTCCGAGGTCCGCGGTGGCCACCGTGTAGGTGCTGTCGGTGGCGCCGGTGATGGCGCTGCCGTCGCGCAGCCATTGGTACGTATAGGTGATCGGAGCCGCGCTCGTCCACGTCCCCTGCGAGCACGACAGCGTCTGACTATCGGTCGGCGATAGGGAAAGCACGGGCAGGGCGGTGTTCGAGGGCGGATCGTTGGGTGCCACGAGGCTGTCGTAGCTGATCGTCTCGGTGGCGTCGCGGGCCAGCGAATAGGGCCACGAGAGCCCCATCCCGTTCTCCCCCTTGCTCGACGCGTCGATGGTGTCGGGGTACTGCGCGCCCGCGGGAGTGACGTAGCTCCAGAAGTTCGTGCCTTCGTAGTAGCTCGATCCCGGAGTGATGGGGATGAAGCTCATCACCCGTCCCGGCGGGCTGTCGCCGGGGGTGAGCGTGCACTCGGGGGCGTTGTCGCCCGACCCCCCGAGCGCGCCGTAGCCCACCGTGGCGGCCAGGAAGCACTGGCCGGTGTGATAGAGCGTCCCGCTCAGCGGCTGGTCGGACTCATTGGAGATCACCAGCTTCGTGGCGTACTCATTGCTCCCGGTCACATAGGTGTCGGTCTCGCGGAGCGCAGCGACGAAGATGTCGCCGCTCGGGCATTCGCCGTCCTCGCCGTCGGACTCGTAGGAGACGTTGAGCCCCGGCACGCACGCGTTGACCACCGTCGTCACCGAATACGGGCTGGTGACCGTCCCGCTGCCGGTGATCGCGGTCTGCTCGTCCGTCACGTAATGCTGCGTCGAGGCCTGCGTTGCCCCGGGCAGTCCCGCCGGGCTGAAGAGCTCTGCGTTGTTGGTGTCGAAGGCAAGGCCGAGCGGATTGGTCTGCAGGAACGTGCCGCACGCCCCCGTCGGGCCGCCGTCGAAGAACGCGCCCCGGCTGTCGTTGGCCATCGTCACCTGGCAGGCGAGATCACCGCTCAAGGCAATCGAGGCCACGGGCCCCGGCGAGGTGATGGTGACGCTGGCCGCGGCTACCCCGGCAACCGCCAGAGAGGTCATCATCGCCGTGAGGAGCGCGACCGGGAACAGCGCCCTGCGCCGCCTTGCGTCGCCTCGACCGTCCGCTGCTGCCGTCATACCACCTGCCCCCTTGCCCGCCATGCGTCCGAGGCGCGAGTGTAACCGCGGCGGCGCCAAGCCGCAACTAACTCCGGGTGGCCGTCTCCCCCTGAGAGGGTGGCGTCGCTGTCTCCGCCTGGGCCGGCGGCTCTGGCAGCGACCACACGGTGAGAGCGGTCTGCTTGCCGCGGACCGCGAACTCGTCGACGTAGATGAGGTCCCCGGGATCGTCGAGCAGGGCCCGGCGCGTGGATTCGGCGACGAAGAGCTGATGCGGCGTGCCCTTGGTCATGCTCTCCAGGCGCGCGGCGGTATTCGTGGTGTCGCCAATCGCCGCGTACTCGAGCCGTCGCTCGGAACCGACGTTGCCGGACATCACCGGTCCGCTGTTCAGGCCGATCCCCATCCGGAACTTATGCTCGTAGCCCTCCTCGGAGAGCCAGGCGTTGAAGCGCGGCAGGCGCTCGGCGAGCATCTCGCGTGCGGTCGCCAGCGCCCGGTCGGCGTGATCCTCCTGATCGAGGGGAGCCCCCCAGAGAGCGAAGATCCCGTCGCCCATGAACGAGACCAGGGTCCCTCCGTGCTCGAGGATGGCCTCGGTCATCCCGCCGAGGTACGCGTTGACGACCTGCACCACGCGCTCGGGCTCGAGCGCTTCCGAGAAGCTGGTGAACCCGCGCAGGTCGGTGAACATCACGGTGCCCACGCGGCGCACGGCGCCGAGGCGCAGATCCTTGTCGGTGCGCCCGATCACCTCCTCGACGACGGCGCTGGGCACGAAGCGTGAGAACAGATCGTGGACGCGCGCCTGCTCGAAGCCCCGGAGCACGTAATGGCCTCCGAGCGATCCCACGGTGGCGATCATCAGCGCGATCAAGGGGTAGACGAAGCTGAGGATATGCCCGTCGTCGAAGGCGATCTGCGTCCCCAGGACGAGCGCGGCGGCGACTGCGGCCATCACGGGAACCGATGCCCGGAACGACAGCTTGATGCAGGCCAGGGGCACGAGCAGGCCCATGAGGACGATGACGAGGACGTCGACGGCAGCGGAAACGTGACGCAGCGGGAAACCGGCGAGGATGGTTCCCAGGGCCTGAGCGTGGATCTCCGGTCCCGACATCAGCTCGCCGCGCGAGACCGGCGTCTCGTGCACGTCCTGGAGGGTGGGCGAGACGGCGCCGATGACGACAATCTTGTTGTGGAAGAAATCGCGCGGGAGCTTTCCCTCGTAGACCTTCCAGAAGCCCTCGGCCGGAATCGTCCCCGGGGGGCCGTAGTAGTCGATCCAGGCGGAATTGCCGGCGGGTGGGTGAACCCGGTGTCCGGTCGCCACCTCGGCGGTGGCGAGGTCGAGGCCGGCGAGATGAGAGACGGAGATGGGCAGCCGGCGGATGACGCCGTCGGAGTCGTTGGGAAACGCTCCGTCGCCCGGGGTGACGCCAAGCTCGGAGAGGAGCTTGGTCCCGTCGGCGCCGAATTCGACGATCTTGCCGGTGGGGCTCGGTTCGTCGTTGGCCAGGACGACCTTGTGGCCTGAGTTCTGGAGCTCGGTGAGCAGCGCGATATCGTCCTTCAGGCCGAGGCTCGAGCGCTCGCTGAACTGGATGTCCATGGCGACCGCCTTGGGCTTCTCGCGCATGATGCTGTTGAGAACGCGCGCTTCGACCCGGCGCGGAAACGGCCATTGCAGACCGAGCCGGTCGAAGGTCAGATCGTCGACCGCCACGACCACCAGATCCGAGGGCGGCCGCTGATCGCCCCGGATCTGAAAGCGCGTGTCGATGGTCTTGAGCTCGATCACATGGAGCGGATCGACGAAATACAGGGCGAGGCCCACCGCGGTGGCGAGGAGGGCCACCGCCACGAACACGCTCGGGCGCAAGCGCTCACGGGTGAACAACCACGCGGTGACGGACCTCATGCACCGCCCTCACGCGAGGCCACTGTGCCGCCGCTCACGACGCCGAGCTTATCTCCTCGCGCAGCCTGGCGCGCGCCTTTAGGCTCCCGCCCGTGTGGCTGCAGCGACAGCTCGAGCTCGCGCCCCGGCCGCGGGGGTTCCATCTCGTGACCCGCGAGGTGCTCGAGGCGCTCCCCGAGCTCGGCGAGGTCGAGGTGGGGATGCTCCACCTGCTCATCCAGCACACCTCGGCGTCGCTGGCCCTGAACGAGAACGCCTCGCCCGACGTGCGCCGCGACTTTGAGACCTGGTTCAACGGGGCCGTCCCCGAGGGCGCCCGCTACTGGACCCACACCCTCGAGGGCGCCGACGACATGCCCGCCCACATCAAGGCCGCGCTCCTCGGCCCCTCCCTCACCCTGCCCGTCGCCCGCGGGCGCCTCGCGCTCGGCACCTGGCAGGGCATCTACCTGTGCGAGCACCGCAACCACGGGGGCCCGCGCTCGCTCGTGGCCACCGCGTGGGGTGAGGGCTAGCCCGGCGGGGGCGATGGGGTCGTCACCGTGGAGACGGTGGTCGACCCGTTCGGGGCCGTCGTCGTCTGGGTCGTGACGGTGCCGGTGGTGGTCGTGCTCGTGGTCGTGCTCGTGCCGGTGGCCGAGCTCGCCGGGGGCAGGAGCGGAAGGATGATCGTCGTCGTGAGCACCGTGGTGGACTGGCGGCGGGCGGGGCGGTGGCGGCTCGGCTTCGCCGTGAGCTTCGGCGTCAGCTTCGGCGCCGTGGACGTGCTCCTCGTCGTCGTCGCGAGCGGGAAGGTGGAGGGCGCGCGTCGGTGGCGGACCTTCCCGCCCAGCAGCGTGGTCTGGTCGCCCCCATTGGCGAGCGAATGGTTGAGCACGAGCTCGACGATGGTGAGGCCGACGGCGCCGATCAGGAACGCGACGACGCCGGTGATCACAGCGCGCCGCCATCGGTCAGGCCCATCCTGCCGGGGTGTGCGCACGTCGCGCGCCCCTCCCAGGCGCCGGCGGATGAGCGCCTCGAGGCGATCGATGGGCCGGTGCAGCATCTCGTCGAACGTCGTCACGAGGACCGGGGAGATCGCCGCGGAGAGGATCGTTCCCGGCTTCCACAGGTCGTGCACGACGATCGCCGCCCCGGCCGCCGAGAGGGAGGCGACGAACAGGGTCAGGGCGCGTCCATGCTCGTGCGCCGAGCGTTTCCCCTCGGTGGCCGTGGTCACGTCAGCGCGTCGCGCGAGTCTCGCTTGCCGGGAATGAGTCGGCCGGCGGTCCCTCGCTGGGGGGGCCGTAGATGGTGCGCGACTGCGCCTCGGCCCGCCCTTCGCGGACGGCGGCGCGCAGGGCCTCCTTGAAGCGGCCGGGTCCCCAGTAGCGCCCGCCCACGAGCTCCTTGAGCTCCTCGCGCTCGAGCGGTCCGCGCTCCTCGAGGGCGCGGGCGATGGCCTCGATCTCACGATCGAGGGCGTGACGCGCCTGGGCGGCGATCCTGCCCGCGGCGCCCGCGGTGCCGACCATCCCCGGCGAGTACATGCTCGCGCGAGAAGGCTCCCGGCGCTCACGGGCGTTCGGGTCTGCGCTCTGCTGGCGGATCCGCGCCTCGCGCTCGGCCTGGGAGAGGTCGGCGTCCTCGACCCGCAGCGCCTCGGCCCGAGCACGGTGCTCGTCGGCGTCGACGCGCTGCTCGGCCGCCCTGGCGATGAGCTCACGTTCGTGGGCCTCGCGCTCTCGGGCCGCCGCCTCCTCGTCGTTCCCGTTCGCCCTCGCCTCGAGCGCGGCGGCCTGGGCGGCGTGCACGGCCGCCCAGCTCTCGTGCATCTCGGCCCGGGCCCGCGCGAGGTCGGCGGCGGGGCCGCGCAGGCGCGCCGCCTCGGCCCTGGCCTCCTCGGCCATCGCTCGCTGCTCGTGCATGCGGGCGCGGGCGGCGGCGGCCTCGGCCCGGAGGTTGTGAACTTCGGCCTCGCCCCCGCCGGCGGTCAGGGCGGCGGCGCGCTCTTCGTACCAGCGCGCCCGCTCCTCGGCGGCGGCGGCACGCTCATTCGACACGCGCTGCTCGACGGGAGATGTCGCCTGGAGCGCTCGGGCGCGCTCCTCGTGCCCGGTGGCCAGCTCGTCGAGGCTCTGGGCCCGGAGCTCGGCCACCTCGGCGGCCACCTCCTCGGGGCGGAGCCGGTCCTCGCTCGCCTCGCCTTTCCCCCGGAGCTCCTGCAGGGCGGCTCGCCGCTCGGCGGCCACGGCGCGCTCGCTCTCGGCCTGCTCGCGCGAGCGCACCGCCTCGTGCTCCTCGTGGTAGGCGTCGGGATGCGCTCGCTGCTCGGGCGCGAGCGGGAGGGGAAGCAGCCCTTCGGCCTCCTCCTCGGTCAGGGGCTTGGCGATGTGCTCGAGCGACTGCCCTTCGGCGCGCACCCCGAAGAGGAGCTCGGCGACGCCTCCCACGGCCATGGCGGCGGCCCCGACGAAGAAGCCGATCGCCACCAGATGGCGGTTGCCCGAGTTGATGAGCTGGCCGAAGAGCTCGGGCCCGACGATGCCCCCGGTGGCGGTCCCGACCGCGTAGAAGAGGGCGATGGCGAGAGCGCGCGTCTCCATCGGGAAGACCTCGCTGACCGTGAGATAGGCCGAGCTCGCGCCCGCCGAGGCCAGGAAGAAGGTGGCGAGCACGAGGGCCATGAACGACCAGGTGGTCAAGGCATGGCCGAGCAGGAGCACCGCGAGCACGACGACGAGCGCCGCCGAGAGCAGATACGTCCCCGAGATCATCGGGATCCGCCCGATGGTGTCGAAGTAGCGGCCGAGGATCAGCGGCCCCAAGAAGTTGCTGACCGCGAAGATGGTCAGGAACAGGGGCACCGACCCCGCGCCCACGGCGTAGAGCTTGTGGAGGAGCGTCCCCAGGTCGAAGGTCACCGCGTTATAGAGGAAGGCCTGGCCGACGAAGAGGGCGAGGCCAAGGAAGGCGCGGCGCGGATAACGCGTCACCGCGACCCGGGCAAGCTCGCGGAAGGGGATGGCATCGCGCTGGCGCACGGTGATCTCCTCGCCGGGATCGGGCAGGTCGATGCCCGTCTCCGCGCGTACCTCCGCCTCGACCTCGTCGACGATCCGTTCGGCCTCCTCCTCGTGACCGTGGATGAAGAGCCAGCGCGGGCTCTCGGGGATCTGGCGGCGCACGAGGAGGATTCCCAGCCCGAGGATGGCGCCGATCCCGAAGGCCAGCCGCCAGCCGAGGTCCTTGGGAAAGATCTTGGTGTCGAGGAGCAGGAGCGCCGCCAGGCCGCCGATCGCCGAGCCCACCCAGTAGCTGCCGTTGATGGCGAGGTCGATGCGCCCGCGGTTGCGAGCGGGGATGAGCTCATCGATGGCCGAGTTGATCGCCGAGTATTCGCCTCCCAGCCCCATACCCGTGAAGAAGCGGCACAGGAAGAAGTACCAGGGGGCGAAGGCGAAGGCCGTCGCCACCGTGGCCACCAGATAGAGCGACAGGGTGACCATGAAGAGCTTCTTGCGCCCGTAGCGATCGGTGAGCTGTCCGAACAGGAGCGCGCCCGAGCACGCGCCCGCCACGTAAACGGCCGCCGCGGTGCCGATGTCGGCGGCGTTCATGTGGATACCGCTCCCCGCCTCGGTGAGGCGCACGGCGATGGCGCCGACGATCGTCACCTCGAGCCCGTCGAGGATCCATACCGTCCCGAGCCCGATCACGATCCGCCAGTGGAAGCGCGACCACGGCAGCCGGTCGAGGCGGGCGGGAATGCTCGTGCGGATGGTCCGCGGAGCGACGACTTCGGTGGTCACGGACGGCCGTCCGAGTAGCGTTTGCCGGGATGCTCCGCTGCCGGCTGCTCGGCCATCGCTTCCGCTTCTCGAGCGAGGGTGAGACGATGCGTTGGAGCTGCGAGCGCGGCTGCGGCGCGGGCGGCTCCAAGCGCTACCG
>DASZMD010000292.1:0-7497 GCA_035551955.1 Solirubrobacteraceae bacterium
GCATCGAGCGGCAGCTGGTTGGGCACGCGCAGCACGTAGATCGCCTCTACGAGCGCGTCGGGGCCGACGAGCTTGGCCGCGGTCCGCAGCGCCTGGGCGTCGACATCGGTGCCGAAGATGGGCACGATGGCCGAGCGGTACTCGAGCTCGACGAAGAAGGCCGGGCGCTGGCGGTGCAGCACGCGGTGGTGGCTCGTCAGGTCGAGGCCCTGCGAGCGCCGGTAGACGGCGTAGCCCGCCAGGCCGACGATCATCCATCCCGTGCCCACGTAACGGGCGTCGACGTGGAGGATGAGGACCGAGACCCAGGCGGCGAAGGTGGCGATCCCGCCCAGCACCGCGGTGAGCGGGATCTCCTTGCCCCGGAAGGGGATGTTCCACGGCATCCGGTACGGGCGCTCGCGGTCGGGCTCCTTGATCCGCAGCGCGATCACCGCGGCGTGCGCGGTGGTGAAGGACAGCATCGCCCCGAACGAGTAGAGGTTGCCGAGGAAGTCGGTCTTGCCAGGGATGAGGAGGACCCCCGCGAACACCGAGAAGACGACGATGGTGAACCACGGCGTGCGGTACGTCGAGTGGAGGCGGGCGAAGATGAGCGGGAGCTGGCGGTGCTCGGCCAGAGACCACGACAGGCGCGAGATCCCGATCAGCCCGGCGTTGGTGGCGATGAAGAGGATCGTCGCGGCGAGGATGCCGACGTAGTAGCGGAGGATGTGGGCGATCGTGGTCGACAGCCCCAGGTGGTCGATGATCCCCAGCACCGGGTCGTTCTGGAAGCCGTGCGGGGGAGGGAGCCCGAGCAGCGTGTGAGCGCGGGCCCCGTGCCCGACCACGGGCAGCGCCGACAGGGCGACGACGGTGATCCCCGCGTACACGCCGATCACCGCGATGAGGATGAGGTTGACCGCTCTCGGGACGTCCCGGCCCGGGTCGCGCGCCTCCTCGGCCATGTTGGAGACGGTCTCGATGCCCGTGTAGGCGAGCATCGAGAGCGAGAGGGCGAAGATCAGGTGCGTATAGGTGGGGGCGGTTCCGAGATGAACCTGGCGCACGAGCCGGGCGGGATCGAGCACCAGGAAGGCCCCGATGAGGATGATCACGACCTGGGTGGCGAGGTCGGCGATGGCGAGGAGGAAGTTGAGCTTCGCCGACTCGCCGAGGCCGCGGATGTTGAGCAGCGCCAGCAGGGCGATGACGATCAGGCCGCCGATGACGTCGCCGGGGGGATGGGTGAGCGCGGGCCAGAACGCACCCAGGTAGTGGGGCACGAAGAAGGCCGAGATGGCGATGGTGAGTATGTAGTCGAGGCTGAGCGCCCAGCCGGCGGTGAAGGAGATGAGCTCGTTGAAGGCCTGGCGGGCGAACGACGAGGAGCCCCCGGCCTCCGGGAGCATGGACGCGCCTTCGGCATAGGTCTTCGCGGTCAGGGCGAAGAGGCCGCCGGCGACCATGAAGATGATCGGGGTCATCCCCAGCGCGTAGGCGGCGACGAGCCCGAGCGCGTAGTAGATCGACGAGCCGACGTTCCCGTACGCGGTGGCGAACAGCCCTCCCAGGCCGACGGTGCGTCTCAGGCCGTAGGTCTCGATCTTGGCCATTCGGGCTGCCATCGAACATAGGCCAGCCCGAATCAAGGTCCCGCTAAGAACCCGGCCTCCGGCCTAGAGAATTCGTTAAGGGCCGCCGGTCCGCCGCGGCGCGCTACTCGAGCAGGAGCCGGTAGCCGACGCCGGGTTCGGTCACGATCAGCCGCGGGCGCTGCGCGTCGGGCTCGAGCTTGGCCCGGAGGTGGGCGATGTGGACGCGCAGGTAGTGGGTCTCCTCGCCGTATTCGGGTCCCCACACCTCGTGCAGGAGCTGGCGGTGGGTGACCAGGCGCCCGCGGTGCTGAGCCAGCACGCTCAGGAGATCGAACTCGATCGGCGTGAGGTGGACATCGGCGCCGGCGCGGGCGACGCGGCGATCGGAGAGATCGACGGTGAGCTCGCCGATCTCGAGCAGCGGGCTCCCGCCCGTCTCGGCCGAGCGGCGCAGGACGGCGCGCAGTCGCGCCAACAGCTCATCGGTCCCGAACGGCTTGGTCACGTAGTCGTCGGCGCCGGCATCGAGGGCGCGAACCTTCTCGCGCTCGTCGCCCACGGCGGAGAGGACGACGATGGGAAGCCGGCTCCAGCGACGCACCTCCCGGCACACCTCGACGCCCTGCCCGTCGGGGAGCACGAGGTCGAGCACGAGCGCTGCCGGGGGACGGGCGCCGAGCAGGGCGAGCGCCGCGGACTTCGTGCCCGCGGCCTCGACCGTATAGCCCGCGGTGCGGAGGATGATCTTCAGCCCGCGGACGATCTGCGCCTCGTCGTCGACGACGAGGATGCGCGGGGCGTCAGCGCTCATGGGTCCAGCCCTCAGGCGACGACGAAGTCCTCGCCCTCATCCCACGGGCTCGGGCTGGCGCGGGACCGGGAACGTCACGGCGAAGGACGTGCCGCGGTCGGTGCCGGTCTGGAGCGAGATCTTGCCGCCGTTGGCCTCGACGAACCCGCGGCAGATGGCGAGGCCGAGGCCCGAGCCGGGGTCGGTCGCGCCGCGGCCTCGGAAGAAGGGCTCGAATACACGCGCGCGATGCTGGGGGGGAATACCGCGGCCGGTGTCGATTACGCGGACGGTGACTCTCCCGCCGCTGGTGCCGCCGGTGATGCGCACGGGTGCACCCGAGGGCGAGAACTTGATCGCGTTCTCGATCAGGTTCGAGAACACCCGCTCGAGCTGCGCGGCGTCGGCGCGCACGAGGGGCAGGTCGGGCGGGAGTCCGAACTCGAGCGCCGACCCGTCCACCACCTGGGCGGCCGCCGAGGCGACCACGTCGCGCAGGTCGCACCAGTCCGCGCGAGGCTCGACGGCCCGGGCCCCGATCTTCGAGAGGTCGAGGAGTTCGTCGACGAGGCGGGCGAGGCGGGCGCTCTCGGACCGGATCACGTCGGTGAGCTCGTGCCGCTCCTCGGACGTGAGCCCGGAGGCGCCGAGCGCGGAGCCGGCGGTGATGATGGCGGTGATGGGCGAGCGCAGGTCGTGGGAGATGGCGTGGAGGACGGCCGTCTTGATCACCTCGGCCCGCTTGGCGGCCTCGGTCTCCGCCGACTGCTCGGCCACCCGCTCGCGTTCCACGGCCACGTCGAGGAGGCGGCCGAGGGGACCCGAGATGCGCTCGAGGTCCTCCCGGCGCCACTCGGCGTCGTCGCTGACGTAGAGCCAGGCGGCGCGGATGCGCGCGCCCACCGGCACCGCCATCTCGTCCTCGCGCGGAGAGGGAACCGGCTCGAGCACCATGCGGGCGCGGGTCGCGCCGGTCGCCACCGCGACGAGCTGGCCGATGTTCTGGAGCTGGGTGCTCATCGCGCCCCCGGCCGCCACCGCCGAGGCGGCGTCGGCGACGAGAGACGCCTCGCGCTCCCGGGCGGTGGCGAGGCGCGCGCGGCTCTCGCTCTCGGCCGCGCGCTCGCGCCCGGCCGCCGCCAGCCGGCCGACGACCACGGCCGCGATCAGGAGCACGACGAGCTCGACCACGTCCTGAGAGTGGGCGATGGCGAGCTGGTGGCGCGGGGGAATGAAGAGATAGTTGAAGGTGATAACGCTGAGCAGCGCGGTCACCAGGGCGGCGCGCTGGCCGCGCCGGATCGCCACGGCCATCACCGAGAGCAGGTAGAGGACGGCGAGTCCGGCGGCGGGCGCCGTCGACTGGAGCGCCGCGACGCCGGCGGTGGCGGCGGCGACCGCGAGGACGACCTCGGCGCCGAGCCGCAGGGCGGGGGTGACCGCGGCGGGCATCTCCATGGGCGAACGTATACGCGCCCGGCGCCCGGCGCCCGGCGCCCGGCGCCCGGCGATCCAGGGCTCAGTGCGGGACCGACTCGATGATCACCCGGCACGGGCGCTCGCGCAGGAGGGTGGCGATGGTCTTGTCGAACACCGCGCCGCCGCCGCGGTCGGGGAGGGAGACGACGATCGCCCGCGCCTGGATGGCAAGCGCCTCATCCACGATCCGCCGCCCCGTCTGACCGGCCCGGACCTTCTCCCAGTGACCGGAGACGCGCCGGCCGCCCTGGATCCTCGCCGCCTCGATGATCGCCTCGGCCGCCGCCTCCTGCTCGGGCAGCGATGCGTCGATCGGGCTCGTCGCCGGCACCGTGATGGTGACGAGGACGTGGATGCCCCGGCGGCGGCTCGAGGCCAGGCTCGCCGCGGTGGCGAACACGGTGCGCTCGTAGGCACGTTCGTCGAAGGCCACGAGCACCGACTCGTACTCGACTTCGTGGTCGGTCACCGACTGGGGCACGACGGCCTTGGTGGTGGTCGTGAGATCGAGGTGCTGCCCGCGCCGGTAGAGGACGAAGATGGCGATCCCGCTGAGGAGCCAGCCGACGCCGGCGATGGCCACCGCGAAATGGAGCACCGTGACGGTGACGAAGGCGAGGAACGTCCCCAGCCCGCCGAGGACGGCGAACAGGGGCAGCGGGCGACCGGCGATGCGCAGCGTGCCGGGACCGCGATAGGGGCGCTCGCGGTCGGGGTCGGTGAGCCGCAGGCGGATCACCGAGACGTGGGCGATGGTGAACGACAGCATCGCCCCGAACGCGTACATGTTGCCCAGGAAGGTGGCCTGGCCGGGAATCAGGGTCAGGCACGCAATCGCCCCGAAGACGAGGATGCCGATCCACGGCGTCCGGAACTTCGGATGCAGCTCGCGCACGCGATCGGGAAGCTGGCGGTGCAGGCCCATCGAGTAGACGAGGCGCGAGACGCCGATGATCCCCGCGTTGGTGGCGATGAGGAGGATGGTCGCGGCCAGCAGGCCCACGTAGATCTCCCCGGCGTGCTGGAGCGGCCCCAGGTGCAGGTGGCGGACGATGCCGAGCACCGGGTCTCCGGCGAAGCCGCCCTTGCTCTCGTCGACCCCGAGGAGGGTCTGGCAATGGCCGTGGAAGCAATGCACCGGGAGGGCGGAGAGCGCCACGGCCGGGAGGGCCGCGTAGATGACGAACACGGCAACGACAACGCGCATGATCGCCGCGGGAATGGTGTGCGCCTCGTCGCGCGCCTCCTCGGCCATATTGGAGATCGTCTCGATCCCCGTGTAGGCGATCATCCCCACCGGGATCGCGACCAGGAAGTCCTTCCAGTGGGGCGCGGTACCGAGGTGGACGTTGCTGATGAGAACGTGGGGCGAGAGCACGAGCACCGCGCCGACGACGACCAGGAGAAGCTGGGTCGAGAAGTCGGTGATGGCGAGGAGGATGTTCAGCCGCGCCGCCTCCTTGACCCCGACGACGTTGAGGGCGCTGAGGAGGATGATCACCGCGATCCCGAAGAAGATGTCCCCCGGCGAGGTCTTGAGGAAGGGCCAGAACAGGCCGCCGATGTAGTGGGGCACGAAGAACGCCGAGATGGCGATCGTGATCACGTAGTTGAGCATCTGACCCCAGGCGGCGAAGAAGGACCAGAACTCGTTGAACGCGTGCCGGGCGAAGCTCGAGGAGCCGCCCGCCTCGGGGAACATCGCCGTGGCCTCGGCGTAGCTCGCGGCGGTGAGGAAGAAGATGATCCCGGTGAGGACGAAGACGACCGGGGTCAGGCCCAGGGCGAAGGACGCCACCAGGCCGAGGGCGTAGTAGATCGAGGAGCCGACGTTCCCGTACGCGGTCGAGAACAGCGCGTTGACCCCCAACACCCGCTGGAGGCCGTACGGACGGCGCTCGGCCATCTAGGTGAGCACGCCGGGAGGCGGGGGTGGAGAGGCCCCGGCGGAGTGCTCCCCTGCGGCCCCTCGGGCGCCCAAACGTATACTCAGCGCGCGTTGCGGATGTCGAGGGCTATCAGAGCGACCGCCTGGGCCTTCGTCGCCGCGGGGGTGGCCGCGCCCGTTCTCAGGCGCCGGCTGCGGCTTCCGCCGGCCGGCGTCCTCGGCGCCGCCGCCATCGCCCCGGCGGCCCTGTGCGTGGCCACGCGGCGTACGCTGGCCCGCGACGCGGCCGTATGCGCTCTGAACATGTGGGGCTACGTCAGCGCCTACGAGATGCCCAACGACGACCCCGAGCGGCTGGCGGCGCGGGTGCGCGTCGGCTATCCGATCGTCATCGATCGCCTGCTCGGGCTCGGGGCGCCACCGACCCTGCGCCTGCAGCGAGCGCTGTCGGCGCCCGGCAGGGTCGGCTCCTTCGAACGTGTCCTTGTCTGGTGCCACTGGATCTGGTTCCTCGTACCGCACGGAAGCGTCGCATACGTGCGGTGGCGAAGGCCGGAGCGCTTCCCGCGCGCCGCTGCGCGAATGTACGCCGTGTTCGACGTCGGCGCCGTCTTCTACTGGGCGATCCCCACCGCACCCCCCTGGTGGGCGGCGGAGCACGGCCAGCTCGAGGACGCCGCGGGCACGCACGCGCGACGGATGATGATCGAATACGGCGAGCAGTTCTGGGGTGACAGCTGGGGGGCGCTCTACGATGTTCTTGGAGGAAATCCGCTAGCTGCCATGCCGTCGCTTCACTTCGCCACTTCCGTCACGGCTGCCCGTCTGATGTCCGAGGTGGGTCCCGTGTCGGGCACGATCGGATGGGCTTACGCGCTCCTGCTGGGGCTCGCGCTCGTCTACCTCGGGGAGCATTACGCAGTCGACCTCCTCGGAGGGGTCGCGCTGGCCGAGGCCGTGCGTCGCGGCGCGCCGCGCGCCGAGCCGCTCGCCCTGCGCCTCTCCGGCGTGCTCCAGGCGCTCGAGGCGCGGGTGGCGGCGGCGTAGGTAGCTCGCGTGACTCGCCACGGGCGCCCCCCGGGCTCGAGCCACGGTCTTGGCGGCGCCGCTCGCGTCGCCCCCGAGGAGATGCCGCGGGTGGTGTTCAACCGCCGGCGGCTGATCGGCTTCGCGCTCTTCGTCGCCTCGAGCATTGCCTTCTTGTACTTCGTACTGCCCAAGATCGTCGGCCTTCACGACGCTTGGAGTCGCATCTCGCGCGGCGACGTCTGGTGGCTCGCGCTGGCGGCGGTGTTCGAGGTGCTGTCGTTCATCGGGTACGTGGCGCTGTTCCGGGCGGTGTTCGTGGAATCGGCTAAAGCCGATTCCATTAAGGGCCCCGGATGGGCCAAGGGCCCCGGATGGGCCCCGAGTTCGGTCGCTGGTGCGGTTGCGGGTGGTGATTTCGGCGCCGAACTCCCAGGTGCTGGGGATCTCAGGACCCCCATCGGCTGGCGTGAGAGCGGCTCTCGCAGCGGCTCGGGTGATTCCCCCATCGGGTGGCGCGAGAGCTACGAAATCACCATGGCCGGGCTGGCCGCCACGCGCCTCTTCGCCGCCGCCGGGGCGGGTGGCGTCGCGCTCACCGCGTGGGCGGTGCGGCGTTCGGGGATGGAGCCGCGCCTCGTCGCCTGCCGGATGATCGCCTTCCTGGCCATCCTCTACGGCGTCTACATGGCGAGCTTCGTGATCGACGGCCTGGGGCTCGCGATCGGGCTCTT
>DASZMD010000293.1:0-6360 GCA_035551955.1 Solirubrobacteraceae bacterium
CGATGGACGGAAACGCCCATACCGGTTTTCGAGACCGGCGCATTCAACCGCTCTGCCACCTCTCCGGGGTAGCGCTGAAAACCCTAGCGCCCACGGGACCGGACCACGGGGCGGGTGCGCAGTCGGGCGCCGCGCCCCGAGGCCGCGCTTCGCCGAGGCTAGCGGCGCGAGGCGAAGAAGTCGCGCAGGAGCTCGGCGCTGTCCTCGGCCAGGAGCCCGCCGGTGACGGTCGGGCGATGATTGAGTCGCGGCTCGGCGAGGACGTCGAGGACGCTTCCGGCGGCCCCCGCCTTGGGGTCGGCGGCCCCGTAGACGACGCGGGGGACGCGGGCGAGGACGATGGCGCCCGCGCACATGGGGCACGGCTCGAGGGTCACGTAGAGCACCGAGTCGAGGATCCGCCAGCTCGCGAGCGAGCGGGCCGCTTCGCGCAGGGCGATCATCTCGGCGTGGGCGGTCGGGTCGTTGCGGAGCTCGCGCTCGTTGTGGGCGGTTCCGATCACCTCGCCGTCGTGGACGACGACCGCGCCGATGGGCACGTCGTCGTGCTCGAGGGCGCGTTCGGCCTCGCGCAGGGCCAGGCGCATGAAGTACTCGTCGCGGGGGAAGAAGTGTGGGCTCAGCGGGGCTGTTAGGGGTCGAGGGGGAGAAACTTCCAGCCTTCGATGATGTCTTAACCTTGAGGTGCGGCTTGAGACGCCGAGCTGACGCCGTAACTCCATGATCGCCAAGCTCCCCATTTGCCGTCTCGCCGCGCCCAGCGCTGTGCTCGGTCTCATGCTCTTCGGGGCCGCGCCCGCCCTGGCGTCGAACTACGTACCCGGCGAGGTCGTGGTCGGCTATTCGGGGAGCCTGAAGCCGGGGCAGGCCGTGGCCGCCGACGCTCGCGCCGGGGTGCGCGCGATCCCTGCCGCGGCGCCGGTCGGGGCCCGCGTGGTGCGCACCCGGAGGGGGGAGACGGTGGCCCAGGCCGCCGCGCGGCTCCGCCACCAGCCCGGCGTGGCCTACGCGGTCCCCAACTACATCGCCCACGCCGCCACAGCGTGGATTCCCGACGACGTCGGCAAGGCGCATGTCCACAACGGCTGGGAGGCGATGCAGTGGAACTTCCTTCCCACCGTAGGCGTCGATGCGCCTGATGCCTGGGGGAACCTGATCGCCGCCGGGCGGCCGGGTGGACGCGGCGTGGTGGTGGCCGTGCTGGATACGGGGATTGCCTACCGGACCTGGCACAAGTACCGGGCGTCCCCCGATTTCACCGGCACCCGGTTCGTCTCGCCCTACGACTTCGTCGCCGGGAACCGCTATCCGCTCGACCACAACGGCCACGGGACGCTCGTGGCGGGCACGATTGCCGAGGCGACCAACAACGGCCTGGGCCTCACCGGGCTCGCCTACGGCGCGACGATCATGCCCGTACGCGTGCTCGACGCCTCGGGGGCAGGCGATGCCTCGATGATCGCGGCGGGAATCGTCTACGCCGTCAAGCACGGGGCGCAGGTGGTCAACCTCAGCCTCCAGTTCTCGGTCGGCATCAGCTCCGGGGAGATCCCGGACATCATCAATGCCATCCACTATGCGTGGGCGCGCAACGTCGTGGTTGTGGCCGCGGCGGGGAACGACGGCGTCTCCGAGCTCGCCTATCCGGCCCGCGACTCCCAGGTGATCTCGGTCGGGGCCACCACTCTCGATCGCTGCCTGGCCGTGTACTCCAACAGCGGGTCCGGGATCGACCTCGTGGCCCCCGGGGGAGGCGACGACGCAAGCTTCCCCGGCGACCCCAACTGCAACCCGACCGCCGACCTCCCCGACATCTACCAGATGACGCTGGTCAGCTCCACCCAGCCCTGGCGCTTCGGCTTCCCGAGCGGATACGAGGGGACGTCGATGGCCGCCCCGCACGTCGCCGCCACCGCCGCCCTCGTCATCGCCAGCGGCGTCATCGGCCACCGCCCGACGCCCGATCAGATCGAGACCCGCCTGAAGGCGACCGCCGTCCCCCTCGGCACCCCCACCCCGAACCGCCAGTACGGCTACGGGCTGGTCAACGCCGGCGCCGCCACGGCGCCACCCGCCCCGCCTCCGCCGACGCCCCCGCCCACGCCGCCGGTGAGCACCACGCCGACGGGGCCGTAGGGCGCGGGACACGCGCTCCCCGACCGTCCCGTCCGCTCCGCCGCCGGGCTCCTACGTCGTCCGCACGATCAGCACCGAGCACGGTGCGTGGTGCGAGACCTTGTTGGGCACCGAGCCGAGGAGGAAGCGCTTGGCGCCGGTCATCCCGCGGTTGCCGACGACGATGAGATCGGAGCGGACCTCCTCGGCGACGTCGATGATGGCGTCAGCGGCGTCGCCCTGGCGCGCGAAGGTCGCGACGTCGACGACGCCGGCGGCCCGGGCCTCACCGGCGGCCTGGTCGAGGAGGGCGAGGACGTCCTCGCGGGGATTGACCATCCACTGGACGTCGCCGGGCGCCTCGATGCTCTCGTGGCGCAGGCGCTGCCCGGAGACGGGCTCGTAGGCGCTGACGATCTGGAGGCGGGCGCCGAGCTGGCGCGCGAGGTCGATCGCGTAGCGCACTGCCGTGGTCGCGGTGTCCGAGCCGTCGGTTCCGACGAGGATCGAGCCGAACATGATCGCCTCACACGAGCCTGGTGATGGCGATCACCATCCCGATCAGGGTGAAGAGGACGATCGCGTACATCGTGTAGATCCAGAAGCGCGGCATCGGGAGAGATAACGTAGCGCCTCATGGATGAGCGGCTGAGTCCGGCCCTTCGGGCGGTGAGCGATGCGGTCCTCGCGGTGGCGGCGCAGCTGTCGGTGGACGAGGTCCTGCAGCGACTGGTCGACGGGGCCCGCGTGCTGGCGGGCGCGCGTTACGCGGCCCTCGGGATCCCCGACGGGGAGGGCGGGTTCAGCCGCTTCCTCGTCGCCGGCATGGACGATGGCCTGATCGCCGCCATGGGGCCGCTGCCCCGCACGCACGGGCTGCTCGGGGCGATGCTCGAGCCGGGCGGGTCGTTTCGCACCGAGGACATCCACAGCCACCCGCGCTTCCGCGGCTGGTGGCCCGACCAGCATCCCGACATGCGCTCGTTCCTGGGCGTGCCCATCGTCGCGCCCGACGGGGTGATCGGCGCCTTCTACCTGACCGAGAAGGAGGGCCCGGCGCCGTTCGGGGACGAGGACCAGGAGGTCATCGAGCTGCTCGCCGCCCACGCGGCGATCGCCATCACCAACGCCCGGCTCTACGAGCGCAGCCGTGAGCTCTCGATTCTCTCCGAGCGCAATCGCCTCGCCCTCGAGCTCCACGATGTCGTCAGTCAGAAGCTCTTCGGCCTCGTCCTCGGCGCCGAGTCGGCGGCCACCCTGCTCGACCGTGACGTTCCCGCCGCGCGCGCGCAGATCGATCGGCTCCAGGAGCTCGCCCGGGAGGCGCTCGACGAGCTGCGGCTCCTCATCCTCGAGCTTCGCCCGCCCGACCTCGAGCGCGACGGGCTGGCGGGCGCGCTCCGCAAGGAGGTCGACATGCTCCGCCGGCTCCACGACGTGGAGATCGAGATGGAGATCGAGGACGGCGTCCAGGCAGGCGGGGCCCGCGACGCCGACGTCCTGCGCATCGCCCAGGAGGCCCTCCACAACGCCCTGCGCCACGGCGCCCCCGACCGTGTCGGCGTCCGCCTCGTCGGCGACGGCGAGCGCCTCGTCATCGAGGTCATCGACGACGGCGCCGGGTTCGAGCCCGGTGACGCCGAGCTGCGCTCCAAGCATCTGGGCCTGACCTCGATGGAGGAGCGAGCGAAGGCGATCGGCGCCCGGCTCGAGCTCCGCTCCGCTCCCGGGGCGGGCACCACCGTCCGCCTCGAGGTCGCCCCCGGTGCCTGAGACGATCCGGGTGCTCCTGGTCGACGACCACGCGGTCGTGCGCGAGGGACTGCGGACCTTCCTCCAGCTCCAGGAGGGGATCGAGGTGGTGGGGGAGGCGGCGGATGGCGAGGCGGCGATCCGCGAGGCCGAGCGACTGGCGCCGGATGTGATCCTCATGGATCTCGTGATGCCGAGGCTCGACGGCGTCGGGGCCATGCGCGAGCTCCGGCGCCGGCTTCCCGCCAGCCGGGTGATCGTGCTCACGAGCTTCGCCCAGGACGACCGGCTGCTCCCCGCCATCCAGGCCGGGGCGGCCGGATACCTGCTCAAGAACGTCGAGCCCGCCGAGCTTGCCCGCGCCGTCAGGGCGGCACACGACGGGGGGACGCTGCTCGACCCCACCGTGGCTTCGCGCCTGGTCGAGGCGATCGCCCAGCGGCCGGGCGAGGGGCCGCGGGAGAAGCTCACCACCCGCGAGCGCGAGGTGCTCGCGCTCATCGCCCGGGGCCGCTCCAACAAGCGCATCGCCGCCGAGCTCGGGATCGCCGAGAAGACGGTCAAGACCCATGTCGGTCACCTGCTCGCCAAGCTCGACGTGCCCGACCGCACCCAGGCCGCACTCCTCGCCGTGCGCGAGGGGATCGACGGGTCTTAGGACCAATTGCCGCTGGCGACCGGGACCGTGGGACCCCTACCGTCACGGCCATGCCAACCGCCATCATCACCGGAGCTTCTCGAGGACTGGGTCTCGCGCTCGCCCGCTCCCTCGCCCGCGACGGGTGGGATCTCGTCATCGACGCCCGCGGCGCCGCCGAGCTCGAGCGCGTCGCCACCGAGCTCGGCGAGCTCACCGAGGTCCGAGCCCTCGCCGGCGACGTGTCCGATCCCGCGCACCGCACCGCCCTGGTCAAGGCCGCCGGCGACCACGTCGACCTCCTCGTCAACAATGCCAGCGTCCTCGGCCCCAGCCCGCAGCCTCCGCTCGCCCGCTACCCGCTCACCGAGCTCGAGCGCGTGTACCGCATCAACGTGCTGGCGCCGCTCGCCCTCGCCCAGCTGGTCTTGCCCCGCCTGCCCGGCGCCGGGACGATCATCAACATCACCTCCGACGCCGCCGTCGAGCCCTACGAGGGCTGGGGTGGATACGGATCCTCCAAGGCCGCGCTCGAGCAGCTCTCGGCGATCCTCGCCGCCGAGCATCCGGAGCTGCGGATCTACGCGGTCGACCCCGGCGACATGCGCACGCAGATGCACCAGGAGGCGTTCCCCGGCGAGGACATCTCCGACCGCCCGCCGCCCGAGGACAGCGTCCCCGCCCTGCGGCGGCTGATCGACACCGCCGTCCCGAGCGGCCGCTACCGGGCCGGCGACCTCGCCGAGGTGGGCGCTTGAGCGCGCTGAGCTTCGAGCTGCCGCCCGGGCTCGAGGCGCGGGAGCCGCCGGAGGCGCGGGGCCTCGCTCGCGACGAGGTCAGGCTGATGGTGGCGAGCCGGGAGGACGGGGAGATCACCCATGCATGCTTCCGCGAGCTGCCCAGCTTCCTGACCGCCGGCGACCTGCTGGTCATCAACACCTCGGCCACCCTCCCCGCCGCCGTTGCCGCGCGCCGGCCCGACGGCACGGCCGTCCGCGTGCACTTCGCCACCGAGGCGCCGCACGTGCGCGACCCGAGCTGGTGGGTGGTCGAGCTCCGCAGCGCGGACGGGGCTCACCCCCTCGCCGCCCGCGCCGGCGAGCGGCTCACACTGACCGGCGGCGGCGAGCTCGAGGTGGTGGCGCCCTACGGCTCGGGCGCGCGCCTGTTTCTCGCCCGCCTCGGCGCCAAACAGGCGGTGACCGCGTATCTCGCCCGCCACGGCGAGCCCATCCGCTACGGCTACGTCAGCGACCGCTGGCCGCTGGCCGCGTACCAGACCAGCTACGCGACGGCCCTCGGGAGTGCGGAGATGCCGAGTGCCGGGCGCCCGTTCACCCCTGAGCTCATTACCGCGCTGGCGGCCGCCGGCGTGCTCGTCGCCCCCGTGACCCTGCACACCGGCGTCTCCTCACCCGAGCGTCACGAGAGTCCTTACCCTGAGCGCTACGAGGTGCCCGAGAGCACCGCCCGGCTGGTGAACGCCGTCCGGGAGTGGGGAGGCCGGGTGATCGCGGTGGGCACGACCGTGGTACGGGCGCTCGAGACCGTCTCCGAGCCCGAGGGAGCGGTCCGCGCGGGCCGCGGGTGGACCGGCCTGGTCATCACTCCCGAGCGGGGCGTGGGCTCCGTCGACGGGCTGCTCACCGGTTGGCATGAGCCCGAGGCATCGCACCTACAGATGCTCGAGGCGGTCGCCGGCCCCGAGCTGCTCCAGCGCTCCTACCGCGCCGCCCTCGAGCGCGGCTATCTGTGGCACGAGTTCGGGGACAGCCAGCTGCTGCTGCGGTGAGCCGTCAGTTGAAGATGCTGTTGATGAGCTGGTCGCCGAGGCCGATGCCCGCGCCCATCTCCAT
>DASZMD010000294.1:0-4024 GCA_035551955.1 Solirubrobacteraceae bacterium
AAGCTCGCCCACGACTACGGCCGCTTCAAGCGCATCTGCGCCCGCCACGGGATCGAGATCTCCGCCACCCGCGTACGCAAGGTGGTCAAGCACTTCGAGGCCGAGCGCGAGAAGACGGGCGCCTGGCGCAAGATCCTCGAGCAGACGACGACGACGCTGCTGCGCCAGTCGGCGGAGGAGTGACCCGAGGGCCGGTTATTCGTACTGGAGGGCGGCGAGCACGTTGAGCCGTCCCGCCCGGCGTGCCGGGAAGATCGCGGCGACGATGCCGGCGAGGACGGCGGCGATCACGAACACCACCAGGGTACCCACCGGGATGGTGAAGGCCGGGTAGTTGAGTGCCACCCCGACCATGAGCGCGAGCGCCACCCCGAGGGGGATCCCGAGCGCGGCGCCGAGCAGGGCGGTGATGATGCTCTCTTGGCGGATCATGCGCCGCACCTGGCGCCGGGTCATGCCCACCGCCCGGAGCATCCCGAGCTCGCGGGTGCGCTCGAAGACGGTGAGCACGAGCGTGTTGACGATCCCGAACAGGCTGACGATGATCGACAGTGACAGGAGCACGTAGAGGAGGTTGAGGAGAAGGGTGAGGCCCTGGAGCTGATTGTGTTTGAACTGTGACTTGGTCTGGAGCTTTGCATCCGGGAAGCCACTGAGGGCAGCATTGAGACGCTGCGTGTTGGCACGGTTGACACCGCCCTGGACGTTGACGAACGTGTACAGGTTCTGCGGATTCTGATACGCCGAGTCGAAGCGCGCGGTGGAGATGGTGACATCGCCGAAGGGTGAGCCGCCTGGGGGCGGGATGAAGATGCCCTTAAGGACGAGGGGGAGCGTCGTCCCCGAGGGGGTCTCGACGGCGATCGGCGACCCGAGGTGCAGGTGAAGGGCCTTGGCGTACTTGTTGGAGACGAAGGCGCCGTCGCTGCCGAGCAGGGCGGGCGTCTGCCGCCCGCCCGCGCTCCACTTCACCCGTATCACCTTCTCCACGTTGGGATCGACGCCGGTGACGTTGATCTTCGAGCCAAAGGCGCGGCCCTCGCCGGCGCGCACCCCGGATACCGTCTGCACCCCGGGAACGGGGCGCAACGCGTTGGCCGAGGCGACGCTGATGGGGGAGAAGTTGTTGGTTGCGGTGACCGCGTAGTTGGCGATGAAGAGCTGATTGACGGAACCCTCGAAGCGTGACCGGAGCCCGGCGGCAAGCACGCCTACGAAGGTGACGAGCGCGAGCCCGATCATCAGCGTCGAGGCGGTCGAGGCGGTGCGCGCCGGGTTACGGGTGGCGTTACCGCGCGCGAGCTTCCCGGCCCCACCCCCGAGCTTGGCCGCCGGCCACCCGAGCACGCGCACGAGCGGCGGCACCAGCTTGGGGGCGAGCATGGCCACCCCGATGAAGAGCACGGCCGCGCCGATGCCGATGGCCAGCAGCCGCTGGGTGGTGGAGAGGCTGCTCACGAGCAGGCCGACGAGGAGGAGGGCGACGGCGCCCGAGATCGTGATCAGTGCCGCGTAGAGGCCGAAGCGGGCGAAGCGCGACGGGGGGAGCACCGCGCCCTCGCGCACGGCGGCGATGGGGGGAACGCGGGTCGAGCGGACGGCGGGGCGGATGGCGGCGAGCAGGGTGACGACGACGCCGACGACGAGCGAGATGATGACCGTGCGCGTCGCGAATACCGTGCTCGTCTGGGGCAGGTCGATGCCGAAGGAGACGAGCAGCGCGTTGAGCCCCTTGGCGAGGCCGAAGCCGACGAACAGGCCGGTCACCGAAGCGAGGAGCCCGATCACCAGCGCCTCGATCATCACCGAGCCGAGCACCTGGCGCTGGGAGGCCCCGAGCGTACGCAGCGTGGCCAGCTCGCGCGTGCGCTGGGCGATGGTGATCGACAGCGTGTTGGCGATCACGAAGCTGCCCACGAACAGGGCGATCCCGCCGAAGGCCAGGAGGAAGGACTGGAAGGTGCTGAGGAAGCCGCTGGTGTCCCTCGTCGCCTGCGCGGCCTGGCCCTGACCGGTCCGCACCTGGGCGTCGGCGGGGAGGAGGGGACGGACCTCCCGCACCAGCTCCTGGGGCGTCGTTCCCGACCGGGCGGCGATGTCGATGCTGTCGAGCTGGCCCTGCTTGTGGAAGAGCTGCTGGGCGGTGGGGAGGGAGAACACGGCCATGGTGGCGCCCCCGAGCGAGGAGACACCTGCGAACTTGACCGTGCCCGCAATCCGGAAGCGCTGGACGCCGCTGCGGGCGATCACGCCGATGTCCTGGCCGGCGCGGAAGCCATCCTTGCTCGCTGTGGCCTGGTCGATGGCGACCTCACCAGGCCCGGTCGGCCAGCTCCCGCTCGCCAGGCTGAGGGGATTGAAGCGCTGGTTGGCGGGCGTGTAGCTGAAGGCGAGACCGGGCGCGCCGCCGCGGGAGATGACCTTGCCGTTGTGACCGACGAGCAGGGCGGAGTCGGCAATCCCGCCGCCCGCCTGGGCGACCCCGGGCAGGCGCTGCACCACGGGCAGGAGCGAGGCGGCGAGTGACGGGGTGCCGCTCGACTGACCGTTGTTGTTATTACCGATCGCGTTCTTGCCGGTGATCACCGCGTCGGCGTTCTTGTACGCCTGGGTGAACACGGTGGCGAAGGCGGACTTGATCGTGTCGGTGAGGATGTAGGTGCCACTCACCATGGCGACGCCGATGATGATGGCGATGGCGGTGAGTACCACCCGCATCTTGCGGCCGAGCATTCCCCTGAGGGCAACGCGGGTCATGCCTGGAGGTTGTTCATGACCTCGAGCACGTCGGTCGCAGTCGCCTCGGTCAGCTCCTTGACGATCAGCCCGTCAGCGAGGAAGAGGATCCGGTCGGCGATGGCGGCCGCGCGCGCCTCGTGGGTCACCATCACGATCGTCTGCCCGTAGGTCTCAACCGAGTCGCGGAGGAGGTCGAGGATGCCGCCACCCGTCTTCGAATCGAGGTTGCCGGTGGGCTCGTCGGCAAAGAGGATCGTCGGCCGGGTGACCAGTGCGCGCGAGATCGCCACCCGCTGCTGCTCGCCGCCGGAGAGCTCGGCGGGGCGGTGATGGCGACGCTCGGACAGGCCCGTCTTCGTGAGCAGCTCGTCGAGCCAGGCGCGGTCGGGTTTCTCGCTGGCGATGGTGAGCGGCAGAAGCACGTTCTCCTCGGCGGTGAGCATGGGGAGGAGGTTGAAGAACTGGAAGACGAAGCCGATGTGCTCGCGCCGCAGCAGGGTGAGCTTTCCGTCGTCAAGATGGGTGATCTCGGTCCCGGCGATGGTGACGGTGCCGCTCGTCGGCTTGTCGAGCCCGGCCAGCGAGTGCATGAGCGTCGACTTGCCCGACCCTGACGGGCCCATGACGGCTACGAGCTGGCCGCTGGGGACGTCGAGCGACACGCCACGCAACGCATCCACCGCCGTCGTCCCTTCCCCGTAGCGCCGCCTGAGGTCGCGCGCCTCGACGACGTCGACCTGGGTGATGGCCATGCCGGGAGGGTAGTGGCCGGCCGCCCGCGCGGAGGTGAGCGTCGCGTTGCCGGCCGGATAGCCTTCCTCGTTCGGCCATGAGCTTCTACATCACCACTCCGATCTACTACGTCAACGCTCAGCCCCACCTCGGGCACGCGTACACGAGCATCGCCACCGACGCGATCGCGCGCCACATGCGCCAGCGCGGCGAGGACGTGTTCTTCCTCACCGGAACCGACGAGCACGGCGAGCCGGTGGCGCAGGTGGCCGAGCGCGAGGGCATCTCCCCTCGCGAGCTCGCCGACCGCAACGCCGTGCGCTTCGAGGCGCTGATGCCGCGAATCGAGGCCTCCAACGACTTCTTCATCCGCACCTCCGACCCCCGGCACGAGGCCAAGGTCCAGGAGATCCTCCAGCGCGTCTACGACAACGGCCACGTGTACGCGGGCACCTACGAGGGCTGGTACTGCCCCCGCTGCGCCGACTTCAAGAGCGAGAACGAGATCGGCCCCGGCAACACCTGCCTGATCCACGAGATCCCTCTGCAGCGC